>NZ_JBHXJE010000027.1:68330-86819 GCF_042723275.1 Streptomyces sp. NPDC058373
CCTTCCTGCCGGGCGGGGCGCGCCGGCGCTTCCGGGCGTCCCGGGTGGGACTCCCCGGCACCTGCGCGCCGCCCCCCGCGTAATGGGGCCGTGCCGGGGGATCCCTCCTCGGGCACGGCCCCTTCGCTCACCCCGCCACCGGCGCGACGGGCTCAAGCGCTGCCGTACCTACGCGGGCACGCTCGCCACGCCCGGCGCCAGGAACGGCTTGCCGTTGACGCGCTCGGAGACGCCGGCCCGGTCCAGGTACGGCGTGATGCCGCCCAGGTGGAAGGGCCAGCCGGCGCCGGTGATCAGGCACAGGTCGATGTCCTGCGCCTCGGCGACGACGCCCTCGTCCAGCATGAGGCCGATCTCCTGCGCGACGGCGCCGGTGACCCGGTCGCGGACCTGCTCCTCGGTGAGGACGGTGTCGCCCTGCTTCAACAGTGCGGCGACCTCCGGGTCCAGCTCGGGCTTGCCCGAGTCGTAGACGTAGAAGCCGCGCTTGCCGGCCTCGACGACCGCCTTGAGGTTCGGCGAGACGGTGAAGCGCTCCGGGAAGGCGCCGTGCAGCGTCTCGGAGACGTGCAGGCCGATCGCCGGGCCGACCAGCTCCAGCAGGACCAGCGGCGACATCGGCAGGCCGAGCGGCTCGACGGCCTTCTCGGCGGTGCCCACCGGGGTGCCCTCGTCGATGATGTTCTGGATCTCGCCCATGAAGCGGGTGAGGATGCGGTTCACCACGAACGCCGGGGCGTCCTTGACGAGGACCGCGGTCTTCTTCAGCTTCTTCGCCACGCCGAAGGCGGTGGCGAGCGAGGCGTCGTCGGTCTGCTCGCCGCGGACGATCTCCAGCAGCGGCAGGACGGCGACCGGGTTGAAGAAGTGGAAGCCGACGACCCGCTCGGGGTGCTTCAGCTTCGACGCCATTTCGCTGACCGAGAGCGAGGAGGTGTTGGTGGCGAGGATCGCGTGGGCCGGGGCGACCGCCTCGACCTCGGCGAACACCTGCTGCTTGACGCCCATCTCCTCGAAGACGGCCTCGATGACGAAGTCCGCGTCCGCGAAGCCCTCGGCCTTGTCGAGCACCCCGCTGACCAGGCCCTTGAGGCGGTTGGCCTTGTCCTGGTTGATGCGGCCCTTGCCGAGCAGCTTGTCGATCTCGGCGTGGACGTAGCCCACACCCTTGTCGATCCGGGCCTGGTCGATGTCGGTGAGGACCACCGGCACCTCCAGGCGGCGCAGGAAGAGCAGCGCCAGCTGCGAGGCCATCAGGCCCGCGCCGACCACGCCGACCTTGGAGACCGGGCGGGCCAGGCTCTTGTCGGGGGCGCCGGCGGGGCGCTTGGCGCGCTTGTTCACCAGGTTGAAGGCGTACAGGCCCGAGCGCAGCTCGCCGCTCATGATCAGGTCGGCGAGCGCCTTGTCCTCGGCGTCGTAACCGGCCTGCAGGTCACCGTCCTTGGCGGCGGCGATGATGTCCAGCGCGCGGTAGGCGGCCGGGGCCGCGCCGTGCACCTTGGAGTCGGCGAAGGCGCGCCCGCGGGCCACGGCCTCGTCCCAGGCGGCGCCCCGGTCGACCTCGGGGCGGGAGACCTCGGTGTCGCCGTTGAGGACGGAGGCCGTCCAGGCGAGCGACTGCTCCAGGAAGTCGGCACCCTCGAACAGGGCGTCTGCGATGCCCAGTTCGAGGACCTGCTTGGCCTTGAGCTGGCGGTTCTGGTTGAGCGAGTTCTCGATGATCACCGAGACGGCGCGGTCGGCGCCGATCAGGTTCGGCAGCAGGGCGCAGCCGCCCCAGCCGGGCACCAGGCCGAGGAAGACCTCGGGCAGCGAGAAGGCCGGGACCGCCTTGGAGACGGTGCGGTACGAGCAGTGCAGGCCGACCTCGACGCCGCCGCCCATGGCCGCGCCGTTGTAGTAGGCGAAGGTCGGCACGGCGAGCGTGGCGAGGCGCTTGAAGACGTCGTGGCCGCCCTTGCCGATGGCCACGGCGTCCGCGTGCTGCTTCAGCAGCTCGACGCCCTTGAGGTCGGCGCCGACGGCGAAGATGAAGGGCTTGCCGGTGACGCCGACGCCCACGATGGAGCCCTCGGCGGCCTCCTTCTCGACCTGGTCGATCGCCTTGTCGAGGTTGGCCAGCGACTGCGGGCCGAAGGTGGTCGGCTTGGTGTGGTCCAGGCCGTTGTCGAGCGTGACGAGCGCGAACCGCCCGGCGCCCGCGGGCAGGTCCAGGTGGCGTACGTGCGCCTGGGTGACGACCTCGTCCGGGAACAGCTCGGCCGCGCCCTTCAGGAGTTCGGCGGTAGAGGTGCTCACTTGTTGCCTCCGGTGAAGTGCGGGTTCTCCCAGATGACCGTGGCGCCCATGCCGAAGCCGACGCACATGGTGGTCAGGCCGTAGCGGACCTCCGGCTGCTCCTCGAACTGCCGGGCCAGCTGGGTCATCAGGCGGACGCCGGAGGAGGCCAGCGGGTGGCCATAGGCGATGGCGCCGCCGTACTGGTTGACGCGGGCGTCGTCGTCGGCGATGCCGTAGTGCTCCAGGAAGGCGAGCACCTGCACGGCGAACGCCTCGTTGATCTCGAAGAGGCCGATGTCGTCGATGGTCAGACCGGCCTGCTTCAGCGCCTTCTCGGTGGCCGGGATCGGGCCGTAGCCCATGACCTCCGGCTCGACACCCGCGAACGAGTACGAGACGAGACGCATCCTGACCGGCAGGCCCAGCTCGTTCGCCACGTCCTCGGCGGCGAGCAGCGAGGCGGTGGCACCGTCGTTGAGACCGGCGGCGTTGCCCGCGGTGACCCGGCCGTGCGTACGGAACGGCGTCTTCAGCCCGGCCAGCGACTCCAGGGTGGTGCCCGGGCGCATCGGCTCGTCGGCGGTGGCCAGGCCCCAGCCGGTCTCCCCGGCCTCGGCGTTGGTGCGGCGGACCGACACCGGCACCAGGTCCTGCTGGATCTTGCCGTTGGCGTACGCCTTGGCGGCCTTCTCCTGCGAGCGGACCGCGTACTCGTCGGCGCGCTGCTTGGTGATGGTGGGGTAGCGGTCGTGGAGGTTCTCCGCGGTCATGCCCATGAACAGGGCCGACTCGTCGACGAGCTTCTCGGAGACGAACCGCGGGTTGGGGTCGACGCCCTCGCCCATCGGGTGGCGGCCCATGTGCTCGACACCGCCGGCCACGACCACGTCGTAGGCGCCGAAGGCGATCGAGCCGGCCGTCGTGGTGACGGCCGTCATGGCACCGGCGCACATCCGGTCGACGGAGTAGCCCGGCACCGACTGCGGCAGCCCGGCGAGGATCCCCGCCGTGCGGCCCAGCGTGAGGCCCTGGTCGCCGATCTGCGTGGTGGCGGCGATGGCCACCTCGTCGATCTTCTTGGGGTCCAGGTCCGGGTTGCGGCGCAGCAGCTCCCGGATCGCCTTCACGATCAGATCGTCGGCACGGGTCTCGTGGTAGATGCCCTTGGGGCCCGCCTTGCCGAACGGGGTGCGGACGCCGTCGACGAAGACGACGTCCCGGATGGTGCGAGGCACGATGGCTCTCCTCCAGGGTGCGGGGTGGCACTGCTGCGCCGTGCGCCGGAACGCGCGGCGATACCGCCATGCTACTTGCGAGTAACCAGGCTGCCCAGTCCCCCCTGCCACAGCGGCGAAGCTCACACGCGAACGGCCCCCCGGCGCGATGGGGTGCGCCGGGGGGCCGTTCGGAGGCCGCGGGGACTACGCGACGGGCGCGTCCAACGCCTCGACCAGCAGCCCGGTCACCTGTTCGATCTGCCAGGGCCGCGCCCCGTACCCGGCGAGCGCGGCCGCGACCGCCTCCGGGCCGTGGTCCGCCGGGGGCTCCCAGCAGACCCGCCGGACCGTGTCCGGGGTGATCAGGTTCTCCTGCGGCAGCCGCAGCTCCTCGGCGCGCGCCGAGATGTCCGCGCGGGCCTTCGACAGCCGCGCGGCGGCCGCCGGGTCCCGGTCGGCCCAGGCGCGCGGCGGCGGCGGGCCCGACGGGGCGGCGCCGGGCTGCGGCAGCTCCGTCTCGGGCAGCCCCCGCGCCCGGTCCACGGCGGTCTGCCACTGGTCGAGCTGACGGCGCCCGGCCCGGCCACTGAAGCCGCGCAGCCGCCCGAGGGCCTGCACGTCGGCGGGGAGGGCGAGCGCGGCCTCCACGATGGCCGCGTCCGGGAGGACCTTGCCGGGGGAGATGTCGCGCCGCTGGGCGATCTTGTCCCGGGTGTTCCACAGCTCCCGCACCACCGCGAGCTGCCTGCGGCGGCGCACCTTGTGCATGCCGGATGTCCGCCGCCACGGGTCCTTGCGCGGCGGGGCCGGGGGAGCGGAGGCGATGGCGTCGAACTCCTGGTGCGCCCAGCCGAGCTTGCCCTGCCCGGCCAGCTCCTCCTCCAGCGCGTCGCGCAGGTCGGCCAGGAGCTCCACGTCGAGCGCCGCGTACCGCAGCCACGGCTCGGGGAGCGGGCGGGTCGACCAGTCGACGGCGGAGTGGCCCTTCTCCAGCGAGTAGCCGAGCACGTTCTCCACCATCGCGCCGAGCCCCACCCGGGCGAACCCGGCGAGGCGCCCGGCCAGCTCGGTGTCGAAGAGGCGCTGCGGGACCATGCCTATGTCACGCAGGCACGGCAGGTCCTGGGTGGCGGCGTGCAGCAGCCACTCGGTGTCCTCGACGACCTGCCCGAGGCCGGAGAGGTCCGGGCAGGCGACCGGGTCGATCAGCGCGGTACCGGCGCCCTCGCGCCGCAGCTGCACGAGGTACGCGCGCTGCCCGTAGCGGTAGCCCGAGGCCCGCTCGGCGTCGACGGCCAGCGGACCACTCCCGGCCGCGTACCGCGCCACCGTCTCGGCGAGCGCCGCCTCGGAGGCGACCACCTCGGGAACCCCCTCGCGGGGGGCCAGCAGCGGGACCGGCACCGGCAGGGCGACGGGCGGCCCGTCCGCGTCGGACGGGCTCGGCGGCTGGGACGGGTCGAGCGGTGAACGGTCGGCTGCGGTCTCTTGGGCGTCGGTCACCGGTCAAGGGTATCGGTGTACACGCCACGTCCGCCGACGGAACGTTCCCTCGGCGGACGGGTGCGGGCAGGGCGGGTCAGTGGATGATGCCGGTACGGAGGGCCACCGCGACCATCCCGGCGCGGTCCCCGGTGCCCAGCTTGCGGGCGATCCGGGCGAGGTGGCTCTTGACGGTGAGTGCGGACAGGCCCATCGAGACACCGATGGCCTTGTTGGACTGGCCCTCCGCCACCAGCCGCAGCACCTCGACCTCGCGGCCGGACAGTTCGCGGTAGCCGCCCGGGTGGCTCGGGGCACCCGGGGGGCGGCGGTGCATACGGGCGGCGGCGGAGCCGATCGGGGCGGCGCCGGGACGGGTGGGGAGCCCGATGTTGGTACGGGTACCGGTGACGACGTATCCCTTGACGCCGCCGGCGAGGGCGTTGCGCACGGCGCCGATGTCGTCGGCGGCGGAGAGGGCGAGGCCGTTGGGCCAGCCCGCCGCGCGGGTTTCGGAGAGCAGGGTCAATCCCGAACCGTCGGGAAGGTGGACGTCGGCGACGCAGATGTCGCGCGGGTTGCCGACGCGGGGGCGGGCCTCCGCAATGGACGATGCCTCGATGACATCGCGAACGCCGAGCGCCCACAGGTGGCGGGTGACCGTGGAACGGACACGCTGGTCGGCGACGACGACCATGGCCGTCGGCTTGTTCGGGCGGTAGGCGACCAGGCTTGCGGGCTGCTCGAGAAGAACGGACACCAGGCCTCCTGGGGGGATGGCGGGACGGGGCCGGCTCGGGGAAGAAGCCGGGGCGATCCGTGCTGACTAGGTCATTGAGGTCTTCGGCAGCATTGGAGGCGTCCTTTAGGGAATGATCACGATTTGGTGACCCTCGAGCCCCCACAGGCGAACGCCCGTGCGATGTTCCGACGGGCGGGCCCTTGCGGCCCGACGCGACTGCGGAGGGCCGGGCCTGCCCCCTGAGAAGCTCTCGGAGCTGGGCCCGCGTGATCCGGGGACGGCTTGAGGAACCGGGACGCCGCGGCCCTGGACGGCTTCGGGGCCGGGTGGGTGTTCGGGGCTCCTGGCGCCCTGGGGCGGCCGATGGCGGCCGTTGCGCGCGCGGTGCTGCGGTGCTGCCCGGGACGCGGGTCCGCAGTGCGGTGCAGGCGGGGGGCTCACGGCTTCGAGGGCGGATCCCGCTTCCGGGCGTGCCGACGGCCCCGCCGCCCTCCCGAGCCACGGCTGCCTCCAGGGCGTACGCCGGTACGGTCCCCCGTAGGTGGGCGCCCGTCGATCCGCGGTGTGCGCTGCGCGGCGCTTGGTGCCCCGGCTCTCGAACCGTCGGCGGCTCCGCCCGTGTCATACGCGAAGCCCGAGGCTCTGGCGCCCTGCCGACGGGCGGCCGGGCCGTGCGAGCCCGGTGTGCTGGGCTCCGGTGCTCGCAACCTCAGCGTTCCACCGCGGTGGCTTGTGCTTCCGCGGCCCTCGGGCGGTGAGCGGGGCGTCGCTGAAGCGCACCGTGTTCGCGTCGCGCCGCGACTGCCGCGCCCCGGCCCCCTGGCACGACCGGCGGAAGGCACCGCGCCCCCGTCAAGGCCGGGTGGTGCTTGCGTGTTCGGCCACCTGGTGATGGCCCGCGCAGCTCCTCGTCTCCGGGAGCGCCGCTCCCACCGAAAAATCCCCCTGCTTCGGGCGCGCTTTCCCCCTCGATCGGGGGGGGGGCGGGGAGCGCGGCTGCCTGAGCGCTCCCGCTTCACGCGGTCCCCGCCGGGGACTGCCGGTGCCCACCGCCCGGGGCCTCACCCGGCCCTGGCCGTGCGCGCGGGGCCCCGGAGCAGGTCTCACTCCTGCGGCCGCGGCCCCCGTCGCTGGGGGAGCGACACGACCGCCGCGTCCGTGGCCGCCACCGGCGGCAACCCGCCGATCCTGGCCAGCAGGTCCGACCAGGCCGCCAGGTGACCGGCCGTGTCGGGGGCGCCGCCGGGCAGCTCCTGGGGCGTCCAGGAGGCGCGGATCTCGATCTGGGAGGCGGGGCGCCGGGTGGAGAGCCCGCCGAAGTGGTGCGAGGAGGCGCGGGTGACCGTGCCGCTCGCCTCGCCGTGGACCAGGCCGCGGGCCTGGAAGGCGCCGGTCAGCCAGGACCAGCAGACCTCCGGCAGCAGCGGGTCGGCCGCCATCTCCGGCTCCAGTTCCGCCCGGACCAGCGTCACCAGACGGAACGTGCCCTTCCAGGCGTCGTGCCCGGCCGGGTCGTGGAGCAGGACCAGCCGACCGTCGGAGAGGTCCTCGCCCTCCTGGACCACCGCGGCCTCCAGCGCGTACGCGAACGGCGCCAGCCGCCGGGGCGGGGGCGTCGCCTCGATCTCGATCTCCGGCCGCAACCGGGCCTCCTCCAGGGCCCGTACCGCCGCGCGGAAACCCGGTGGCGCGTCGTCCGCCCCGGCGGCGGCTCCTCGCGCGCCGCCCGTGCCGTCAGTGCCGTCAGTGCCGTCCGAAAGGTGTCCCTGAGCCGCAGCCATGCCGGGAAGGTTAAGGGGAACCGGGCCCGTGCGCAGGGAGGACACCCGCGCGGGTGCCGTCGCGCGCCGCGCGGGCCGCCCCGGTGTCCGGAACCTCCCGGCAAGGGCGCTCCCCGGCCGTGCGAGACTTCTCGGGTGAGCGCCAACGACCGCCCCACGGGCCAGCCGACCGCACCCCACGACTCCGCCTTCCTCAAGGCGTGCCGGCGTGAGCCGGTGCCGCACACCCCCGTGTGGTTCATGCGCCAGGCGGGCCGCTCACTGCCCGAGTACCGCAAGGTCCGCGAGGGCACCGCGATGCTCGACTCCTGCATGCGGCCCGACCTGGTCACCGAGATCACGATGCAGCCGGTCCGCCGCCACGGCGTCGACGCCGCGATCTACTTCAGCGACATCGTGGTGCCGCTCAAGGCCATCGGCATCGACCTGGACATCAAGCCGGGCGTCGGCCCCGTCGTCGAGAAGCCGATCCGCACCCGCGCCGACCTGGCCCGGCTGCGCGACCTGACCCCCGAGGACGTCTGGTACGTCACCGAGGCGATGGGGCTGCTCACCACCGAGCTGGGCGCCACCCCGCTCATCGGCTTCGCCGGCGCGCCGTTCACCCTCGCGAGCTACCTGGTCGAGGGCGGCCCCAGCCGCAACCACGAGCACACCAAGGCGCTCATGTACGGCGACCCGCAGCTCTGGGCCGACCTGCTCGACCGCCTCGCCGACATCACCGCGGGCTTCCTCAAGGTGCAGATCGAGGCCGGCGCCTCCGCCGTGCAGCTCTTCGACTCCTGGGTCGGCGCGCTGGCCCCCGCCGACTACCGCCGCTCGGTCATGCCCGCCTCCCGCAAGGTCTTCGACGCCGTCGCCGGGTACGGCGTGCCGCGCATCCACTTCGGCGTCGGCACCGGCGAACTCCTCGGCCTGATGGGCGAGGCGGGGGCCGACGTGGTCGGCGCCGACTGGCGGATCCCGCTGGACGAGGCGGCCCGCCGGATCGGTCCCGGCAAGGCCGTCCAGGGCAACCTCGACCCGGCCGTGCTCTTCGCGCCCACCGAAGCCGTCCGGGCCAAGACCGGCGAGGTCCTCGACGCCGCCGCCGGTCTGGAGGGGCACGTCTTCAACCTCGGCCACGGGGTCCTGCCGGACACCGACCCCGACGCCCTGACCCGTCTGGTCGAGGACGTCCACGCCCGCACCTCACGCTGAGCCGCGGCAGGCGCCGGCCGGTCCCCTCGACGGAGACCGGCCGGCACCGCCTGCTCAGCCCGCGCCCTCCGCGCGTACCACCTGGGTCGCCTTGCGGGCCGCCACCAGGATCGGGTCCCAGACCGGGGAGAACGGCGGGGCGTAGCCGAGGTCGAGCGCCGTCATCTGCTCCACCGTCATCCCGGCCGTCAGCGCCACCGCCGCCACGTCCACCCGCTTGCCCGCGCCCTCGCGGCCCACGATCTGGGTGCCCAGCAGCCGGCCGGTGCGGCGCTCGGCCATCATCTTCACCGTCATCGGCGAGGTCCCGGGGAAGTACCCGGCCCGGCTGGTCGCCTCCACGGTCGCCGTGACGAACTGGAAGCCGACCTCGCGCGCCTCGGCCTCCAGCAGCCCGGTCCGGGCGATCTCCAGGTGGCAGACCTTGCTGACCGCCGTCCCCACGATGCCGGGGAAGGTCGCGTAGCCGCCGCCCACATTGGTGCCGATGACCTGGCCCTGCTTGTTGGCGTGGGTGCCGAGCGGGATGTGCCGCTGACGGCCCGCCACCAGGTCCAGCACCTCCACGCAGTCGCCGCCCGCCCAGATGTCGGCGTGGCCGCGCACCCGCATCCCCTGGTCGGTGAGGATGCCACCGTAGTCGCCCACGGGCAGCCCGGCCGCCTCGGCCAGCTCCGTCTCGGGGCGTACGCCCATCCCCAGCACCACCACGTCGGCCGGGTACTCGGCGTCCGAGGTCACCACCGCCGAGGCACGGCCCGAGGCGTCGGTGCGGATCTCGGTCACCTCGGCCTCGTTGACCAGCTCGATGCCGAGCCCGGTGACCGCCTTGTGGACCAGCTTGCCCATGTCGGGGTCGAGCGTGGTCATCGGCTCGGGGGCCCGGTTGAGCAGTGTCACCTGGTAGTCGCGGCGCAGCAGCGCCTCGGCCATCTCCACGCCGATGTACCCGGCGCCGACCACCACCGCGCGGCGCCCCTCCGTCCCCCGGAGGGTGTCGAGCAGGGCCTGCCCGTCGTCGAGGGTCTGCACCCCGTGCACCCCGGGCGCGTCGATGCCGGGCAGCGGGGGCCGCACCGGGCGCGCGCCGGTGGCGATCACCAGCTTGTCGAAGCCGGTCCACACCTCCTGGCCGTCCGGCAGCCGCCGCGACCTGACCCGGCCGCCGTCCACGTCGATCTCGGTGACCTCGGTCCGCATCCGCAGATCGATCTGGCGCGCCCGGTGCTCCTCGGGCGCCCGCGCCACCAGGTTCTCCGGGCCGTCCACGTCGCCGCCGACCCAGTACGGGATGCCGCACGCCGAGTACGAGGCGTGGTGCCCGCGTTCGAACGCGACGATCTCCAGCGCGTCCGGGTCCTTGAGCCTGCGTGCCTGTGACGCGGCGGACATCCCGGCCGCGTCCCCACCGATGACCACCAGTCGCTCTCTCATGCCGCCACGCTACGCGGGCCGGCACCGTCCCGGCCCGCGGCCACCGGCCGGGACGGCGCGCCCGCCTGTTCGGCTCCGCCCGGTCCCGCTCAGTCCCGCTCGGGCCGCGCAGCCGGAACGGCAGGCTCCGCGCCGGGCTCCTCGGCCTCGCCGTCGGCAGCGCCCTCGGGGGCGCGCACCGCGGGCGCGGTGGCGGCCGGGCGCCGCAGGCGGCGCGTGAACCGCCACACCAGCAGGATCAGCCCGAGGGCCAGGGCGAACGGCAGCACCGCGCCGAGCGCCACGGTCAGCCAGCGCAGCGTCGAGACGAACGCCGACCAGCCGCCGGAGACCGCGTCGGTGAAGGTCGGGCCGTCGTCCCCGGCGGACTCCGCCCCCGCCGCCCGCTCCGTGAGCTGGAGGGTGACCGTCGCCATCGAGGTGCGGTCCTTCAGCGAGGACTGCTGGGCGAGCAGCGACTCCAGCTCCGCCTGACGGCTGCTCAGCTCGCCCTCCAGCGAGACGATGTCGCTCAGCTTCTCCGCCCGGTCCATCAGCTCCCGGACCCGCGCCACGCTGGCCCGCTGCGACTTCAGACGGCTCTCGACGTCCACCACCTCCTCGGTGACGTCCTCCGCGCTGGTCCGCCGCTCCACGACCTCCCCGCCCTCGCCGAGCGAGTCCAGCACCGCGTCGTACCGCTCCTGCGGCACCCGCACCACCACCGTCGACCGCTCGTGGCCCCGGGTGTCGCGCCGGGTCGACTCGTTGCCGACGTAGCCGCCCGCGCCCTCGACCACCGAACGGGCCGACGCCAGCGCCGTCGGCACGTCCTTCACCCGCAGGTGGAGTTCGGCGGTCCGGACCAGGTGGACGCCCTTCAGCTCCGGCGTCTTCCGGTCCGCCGACGCCTGGTCCCCGGCGCCCTGCTCCGCGCCGTCCGGCCGCCGTTCCGCCTGGCCGCCGCCCGCCCCGTCCGCCGCCGGCGGGGCCGCCTGGCGGTCCGACGCCGACGACGCCCCCTCCGACCCCGCCGAGCATCCCGCGAGCCCCAGCACCGCGACGGCCAGCAGCGCCGCCGCCCGCCGCCCGGCGATCCCTCTGCCGTTCGTTCCCCGCATCCGGCTCATCCGCCGACCCCCTGTCGTCCCGCGCCGCCCTGTGGAGCGCCTGTGCCGCTTCGACGCCGCCTGGCACCGGCGGGTTTCGCCTGCCGGGTCGCGAACGGGTAACGGAACGACGCGGCCCCGGCGGCCCGCCGCCCCGCCCGGTTTGAGACAGTGGCTCCATGCGCGCGGAAACGGACGGAACACCGGCGGGAGCGGGCGGCGGCGGCCCCCGCGTGGTGGTCGTCGGAGGCGGCGTCGCGGGTCTCACGGCGGCCCTGCGCCTGCTCGACGCCGGAGCCGACGTCACCCTCCTGGAAGCCTCCGACCGCCTCGGCGGCAAGCTCCGCACCGGCGAGATCGGCGGCGTCCGCGTCGACCTCGGCGCCGAGTCGATGCTGGCCCGCCGCCCCGAGGCGGTCGGCCTCGCCCGCGAGGCAGGACTCGCCGACGCCCTCCAGCCTCCCGGCACCGCCACCGCTTCCCTCTGGACCCGCGACGCGCTGCGCCCCATGCCCAAGGGCCACGTCATGGGCGTCCCCGCCGATCCGTCCAGCCTCACCGGGGTCCTCTCCGAGGAGGGCGTCGCCCGGATCGCGGAGGACCGCGCCCTGCCGCGCACCGAGGTCGGCGAGGACATCGCCGTCGGCGAGTACGTCGCCGCCCGGGTCGGCCGCGAGGTCGTCGACCGGCTCGTCGAACCCCTCCTCGGCGGCGTCTACGCGGGCAACGCCTACCGCATCTCACTGCGCGCCGCCGTCCCCCAGCTCTTCGCCGCCGCCCGCGACCACGCCTCACTCACCGAGGGCGTCCGCGCGATCCAGGCCCGCACCGCCGCCGACCCGCGCACCGACCCCGTCTTCATGGGCATCGACGGCGGCGTCGGCCGCCTCCCGCTCGCCGTCGCCGACGCCGTCCGCGCCCGCGGCGGCCGTATCCGCACCGGCGCGCCCGTCACCGGCCTGGCCCGCACCCCCGGCGGCTGGCGCCTCACCACCGGCACGCCCGCCGCGCCCGAGGTGCTCGCCGCCGACGCCGTCGTCCTCGCCGTCCCCGCGCCGCAGGCCGCCCGGCTGCTCGCCGCCGAACTGCCCGCCGCGGCGGCCGACCTCGCCGAGGTCGAGTACGCCTCGATGGCCCTGATGACCTTCGCCTTCCGCGCCGAGGAGGCCGACCTGCCGCAGGGCAGCGGCTTCCTCGTCCCGCCGGTCGACGGGCGGACCATCAAGGCCGCCACCTTCGCGGGCCGCAAGTGGCGGTGGATCACCGCACAGCAGCCCGGGCTCCAGATCGTCCGCACCTCGGTCGGCCGCCACCGCGAGGACGAGATCCTCGGCCGCGACGACGCCGAACTCCTCGACCTGGCCCGCCGCGACCTGCGGACCGCCACCGGCGTCGACGCCGCACCCGTCGACGCCCACGTCACCCGCTGGGACCAGGGCCTGCCGCAGTACCCGGTCGGCCACCTCGACCGCGTCGCCCGCATCCGCGACCAGGTCGCCCAGGCCCCCGGCCTCGCCCTGTGCGGCGCGGCCTACGACGGCGTCGGCATCCCCGCCTGCGTCGCCTCCGCGACCGAGGCGGCCCGACAGGTCCTCGCGCCCCGCCCGGGGACCGACCCGGCGTCGGGCTCCGCCGGGCACGCGGGAGAATGACCCCATGAGTGACGCTCCTGAGAAGATCCCCAACGCGGGCAAGAAGGCCAAGGACCTCAACGAGGTCATCCGCTACACCCTGTGGTCCGTCTTCAAGCTCCGCGACGTGCTCCCCGAGGACCGGTCCGGCTACGCCGACGAGGTCCAGGACCTGTTCGACAAGTTCGCCGCCAAGGACGTCACCGTCCGCGGCACCTACGACGTCTCCGGCCTGCGCGCCGACGCCGACGTGATGATCTGGTGGCACGCCGAGACCGCCGACGCCCTCCAGGAGGCGTACAACCTCTTCCGCCGCACCCGCCTGGGGCGCGCGCTGGAGCCGGTCTGGTCGAACATGGCGCTGCACCGCCCCGCCGAGTTCAACAAGTCGCACATCCCGGCGTTCCTCGCCGACGAGACCCCCCGCGACTACATCAGCGTCTACCCGTTCGTCCGCTCCTACGAGTGGTACCTCCTCCCCGACGAGGAGCGCCGGGCGATGCTCGCCGACCACGGCAAGATGGCCCGCGGCTACCCGGACGTGCGCGCCAACACCGTCGCCTCGTTCTCCCTCGGCGACTACGAGTGGATCCTCGCCTTCGAGGCCGACGAGCTCTACCGCATCGTCGACCTCATGCGCCACCTGCGCGGCTCCGAGGCCCGCCGCCACGTCCGCGAGGAGGTGCCCTTCTACACCGGGCGCCGCAAGTCCGTCGCCGACCTGGTCGCCCAGCTCGCCTGAGCCCAGGACCGCCTCACGGGGCCGCCGGAACCCACCCGGCGGCCCGGGGGAGCGCCGGCCGCAGACCGCGGCCGCCGGTCTCCTCACCCGGATCACCGGGCGTCCACTCGCCGTCGTCCTCCGGCTCCGGCTCGGGAGCCGGCCGGGCCGCGCACTCGGTGCCGCGCCCGGGCACCTTCCCGTCGATCAGGTACGCCTCGACGTGCCGGTTGACGCAGGCGTTCGGCCCGCCCGCCAGTCCGTGCGTGCCCGCGTCCCGCTCGGTCACCAGCGAGGCGCCCCACAGCCGCCGCCGCAGCTCCAGCGCCCCCGCGTACGGAGTCGCGGCGTCCCGCTCGCTCGCCAGGATCAGCGTCGGCGGCAGCTCACCCGGCAGGGAGCGCACGTTCAGCGGCCGCTGCCTGGGCCCCTGCCAGTACGCGCACGGCAGGTTCAGCCAGGCGTTCTCCCACGTCTCGAACGGCGCCCGGCGCGCGAGCCGGGTGTGGTCCCGGTCCCAGGTCTGCCACCGGGTGGGCCACGGCGCGTCGTTGCACTCCACCGCCGTGTAGACGGCCCGCGCGTTCTCCGCCTCGGCCGCACCCTCCGCACGCGGCGACGCCAGATTGACCAGCAGCTGCGGATCACCCTTCAAATAGGCCGCCAGCGCCCCGGCATGCGAGGGCCAGTAGTCCTCGTAGTACCCGGCCCGCAACATCGCCGCCTGGAGCTGAGCAGGACCCACCGCGCCTCCGGCCGGCTCGGCCGCCAGCTTCGCCCGCGCCCGCCGGTAGCCCGCCAGCACCTCGGCCTCGTCGGTGCCCATCCCGTAGACCGCGTGGTGCGAGGCGATCCACCGCCGGAAGTCCGCCCACCGCTCCTCGAACGCCGCCGACTGCGCCAGGTTGTTCCGGTACCAGATCCGCTCCGGAGAAGGGTCGACCGCCGAGTCGAAGACCATCCGCCGCACGTGCGAGGGGAAGAGCGTCGCGTACAGCGCCCCGAAGTACGTGCCGTACGACGCCCCCATGAACGTCAGCTTCCGTTCGCCCAGACCGGCCCGCAGCACGTCCAGGTCCCGGGCGTTGTTCAGCGAGGTGACGTGCCGCAGCCGTGCACCGCCGCGCTCGGCGCACCCTCGTGCGTACGCCTTCGCCCGCGCGATCCGCTCCGCCTTCTGCTCCTCGGTCGGGTGCTCCGGCGCCTGCCAGTTCCCGCCGGGCCTCTCGTGCGCGTCCCGGCAGGAGAGCGGCGCCGAGCGGCCCACCCCGCGCGGCGCGTACCCGACCAGGTCGTAGACCGAGGCCAGCCGCTTCCACTCGGGGAAGATCCCCACCAGCGGGAAGAGCATCCCGGACGCGCCGGGCCCGCCCGGGTTGAAGACCAGCGCGCCCTGCCGCTCCCGCTCCGGACCCGCCGCCCTCACCCGGCTGACCGTCAGGTCGATCTGCTCCCCGTCCGGCCGCGCGTAGTCCAGCGGTACGCGGACCGTGCCGCACTCCAGCGACCGGGGCAGCCCCTCCTCGTCCGGACACCGTCCGAACGCCACCGGGGTCCGCGCCGCCCGCTCGGCGGCGAGCGCCACCCCGCGTGCCTCCGCGCCGGGCAGGACCGGTGAACCGGCCGCCGGGCCCTGCGGGACGGCCGCGAGCGGGGCGAGGAGCAGCGCTCCCGCGGCGGTGAAGATGAGCGGTGCTCGCATCGCATCCCTTTCGTCCGGCCGATCAACGGCAAAAGGGATGCTTCGTACGGATGCTGGTGATGTGAAGCACCGGAGGGACGTGTCGGGCCGACCCGCTCGGAACGGCCCAACCGCGCCGGCCGCGGGCATCGCCGTGCTCGGGGCCCCCGCGGACCCCCTGCCCGCCCCCGGCTCAGCGACCCAGCAGCGCGAAGCGCGCCACCCGCGCCCACCGGGCCCACGGCCGGCCCACCAGCGAGGCGCGGCCCGACCGCTCGATCCACCAGTCGCGCAGCTCCCGCCGGGCCCCGCGCTCGGAGGGCGGATCGTGCCGCAGCGTGTGGAAGGCGAAGGCGAGCGCGTCCGCACGGTGACCGCCGGTCAGCGGGCGGCCCGCCGCGTACCGCAGGAAGCCCGGCCGGTAGGCCTCGCCGAGGATGCGCGGCAGCTCCGGGGCGAGCGAGGCCACGATGTCACCGCGCTTGGCGGTCAGCATCCGGCTCTGCACCCGCAGCCGCCCCCGGTCGAAGCCCTCCGGCGCCGGGGCCCCCGCGACCAGTGCCGACAGCAGGGCCGTCTGCCCGAGCGCGAGCCGCGTCCGGACGGCCTCGCCCGCCTCCTCGTCCACCTCCGCCTTCTCCGGAGCGGTCGCCGTCACGAGCCTCTGCCGGGACGCCGCCGCGCCCACCGTGGCCGGGGCGGCCGCCCCCACCGTGACCGGGGCCCGCTCCGCCGCCTCCACCGTCTCCCGGATCCTCGCGACCTCCGCCTCCAGCTCGGCCGCCGACGGGAACCGCTCGTCCCGCTCCAGCAGCACCCCGGGCGGCCGCACCCGCGAGGCCAGCTCGGACAGGACCGCGAGGACCGGCTCCGGCACCGGGTGGGCGTGGCTGTCGTGCCACACCCCGTCCCGCTCGAAACCGCCCGCCACATGGACGTACGCCAGCGCCTCCAGCGGCAGCGCGTCGAGCGCGGCCGAGGGGTCCTCGCCCTGGTTGACGTGGTTGGTGTGCAGGTTGGCGACGTCGATCAGCAGCCGGACCCCGGTGCGGTCGGCCAGCTCGTAGAGGAACTGCCCCTCGGTCAGCTCCTCGTCGGGCCAGGAGAAGAGCGCCGCGATGTTCTCCACCGCGAGCGGCACCGGCAACTGGTCCTGGGCGATCCGTACGTTCTCGCAGAGCACCGCGAGCGCCTCCCGGGTCCGGGGCACCGGCAGCAGGTGCCCCGCCTCCAGCCCCCGCGAGGCCGCCCGCTCCCCGCCCGCCCTGACGAAGGCGATGTGCTCGGTGACCAGTGGCGCGCCCAGCGCCCCGGCCCGCTCCGCCAGCGCCGCGAGCCGCGCCGGGTCAGGCCGCTCGGCGCCGCCCAGCCCCAGCCCGACCCCGTGCGGCACCACGGCCACGCCGCGCTCCCGCAGCCGCCGCAGGGAGTCGGGGAAGTGGCCGGGGCAGACGTTCTCCGCCACCACCTCCACCCACTCGATCCCCGCCATCGCCTCGACCGCCTCCGCGATCGCGGGCCGCCAGCCGATTCCCGTCCCGAGCTGTGCCGTCCCCAGCCGTTCCATGTGGCCGCCCCTTCCAGATAACCCCCTGCCCTGGGGCCACCCTGCCCGGCCGCGCCCGGCCAGGAACCGCACCCCGCCCTGTTCAGAGCGGGATTTGAGCTTCGCCCCCGGACGACAGGCTTCCACCCCCGTCCCTCTCCGGGCTTGACCGGCTTGACCTCAACAGGACTTGAGATCCGAGGCTCCGTCCAGGCGGGGCACTTCGCACCCGCCACGAACGGAACGACAGACCGACGGAACGACAGGGAGCACACGTTGAGCGGCAACAAGATCATTCTCGTCCTCGGTGGCACCGGCAACCAGGGTGGTGCCGTCGCTCGTGAACTGCTGTCGCGGGGCTGGACGGTGCGCGCACTCGTCCGCGACCCCGACAAGCCCGCCGCCCAGGAGACTCGCGGCGCGGGGCGCGGGGCGCGGGGCGCGGGGCGCGGGGCGCGGGGCGCGGTGCTGGTCCGCGGGGACCTCGACGACGTGGAGTCGCTGCGTGCCGCCGCGGCCGGGGCGCACGGTATCTTCAGCGTCCAGGCGCTCGCCCATGAGCCGGAGACGCTCGCCGCCGAGGTACGCCACGGCAAGGCCGTCGCGGACGTGGCCGAGGAGGCCGGGGTCGCCCACCTCGTCTACAGCTCGGTGGGCGGTGCCGAGCGGAAGACCGGCATCCTGACCCGAGGGCCAGACCTGACGAGCGGAGACCTGCGGGAGTGAGGGGGCACGTCCGCGTCCCGGGCGCCGGCCCCTCACCCCACCAGCGCGGGATGCTCCGCCACCACGGTGCACGACCCGGGCGCGATCTCCGTGAACCCGGCGTCCCGCACCACCGGCAGCCCGCTCTCCACCAGCTCCTTCCAGCGCCTCTCGGGGGCCGCCCGCACCGCCAGCGCGAACCCCCGCTCCCGCCAGGCCGCCCGCTCCGCCCCGGACAGCTGCCACCAGGCCAACTGCGCCCCGTGCCCCGCCTGCGCCATCGCCTTCCCGGCCGACATGCTCACCTCCGGGTTGAGCCAGAGCACCGGCAGGCCGGGCGCGGGCTCGCCCGGCTCCTGGGGATCCGCCAGCTCGGTGCCGGAGACCTGGAGCTTGGCCAGCTCCTTGGGCCAGCCGTCCAGCGGTACCGGCGGATAGACCCTGACCTCGGCACCGCAGCCCTCGACGGTGATCCCCGGCAGCTCGGCGGCCCGCCGCCACTCCGCGCCCCGGGCCCGCCGCACCACCTTGCGGATCCGCGCGTCCTCCCAGTCCCGCACCGCCCGGGCCCACTCGCCGTCCCCCTCGGAGCGGGGGTCGGAGAGCATCACCAGGACGGCCCGCGCGGCCGTCTCCAGTGCGTCGGTGAGGGCGGGAGGCTCGGCCCGCTCCAGCCGTACGACGAGCGGCAGCACGTACTGCGGCGCCTCGTCGCGGGCGGTGGGCTCGTCACGGAAGGGACTGTCGGAGAGAGGTTCGCTGGTCACCGCCCCAGTCTGCCAAAACCACCGTGGCGGTCGGCACCGGCCGCGGATGGCCGCCGGGGTCGGGCGCGACCTCTTGCGTGCGTGTAGTTCTCACTTTGCTTGTAATCAGAGGACTAACTGATCGTTTCAGAATGCGGTGCGTAGCCGTCTCAAGCAGATGATGGCGCAGGCGAGTTGGAGGAGTCCCTCGTGGAGATCTGCACGGATCTCG
>NZ_JBHXJE010000028.1:0-84395 GCF_042723275.1 Streptomyces sp. NPDC058373
GGCCCGCCGGGGCGCCGCGGGGATGTTGCCGCCCCCCCCCCCGTCCGACT
Source organism: Streptomyces sp. NPDC058373 (assembly GCF_042723275.1). Taxonomy (NCBI): domain Bacteria; kingdom Bacillati; phylum Actinomycetota; class Actinomycetes; order Kitasatosporales; family Streptomycetaceae; genus Streptomyces; species Streptomyces sp. NPDC058373. Next base: position 51 of record NZ_JBHXJE010000028.1, read on the forward strand.
CGGGCGCCCCCCCCCCCCGGGGGGGGGGCGGGCGGCCGCCGTCGCGCGTGGGGCGCCGGGTCAGCTGCTGACGCCGCGGTCGAGCTCCCAGAGCTGGAGGTTGGAGGAGGAGTCGAGGGCCCACTCGACACCGATGATGTCGTCGCGGGCGGCGACGTACTGCTTGCCCTGCCAGAGCGGCAGCACCGGGACGTCCTGGGCGACGATGTCCTGCATCCGCTTGATCGGGTCGGCGGCGGCGAGGCGGTCGGCCTCACGGCGCGAGGCCGGGATCAGCTTGTTCTGGATGTCCTTGTTGCTGTACGGCGAGGACAGGAAGTTGTCCTTGTCGAGGAAGGGCGCGAGGAAGTTGTCCGCGTCGGGGAAGTCGGGGAACCAGCCCATCCCGAAGACCGGGTAGTCGCCCTTGATCTGGGCGGCGCGGAACTTGTCCCAGCCGGTGCCCTGGACCTCGGTCTTGAAGAGGCCGCTGGCGTTGAGCTGGCGGCTGATCTCCTTGAACTCGGCCTCGGTGCCCTGACCGTAGTGGTCCGTGGTGTAGTTCAGCGTCAGCTCGACGGGCGTGTCGATGCCCGCCTGCTGGAGCGCGGCCTTGGCCTTGGCCGGGTCGGGCTGTTCGCCGTACTGGTTGAAGAACGAGTTGGTGTGCCCGGTGATGGTGGTGGGCACCAGCGAGTAGAGCGGCTCGGCCGCGGTGCCGTAGACCTTCGAGGTGAGCGTGCCGCGGTCGATGAGGTAGCCCATCGCCTGGCGTATCGCCTTGTCGGCCTTGGGGTCGTCGGTGTTGAAGGCCAGGTAGCGGATCTCCAGGCCGGGCATCTCGACGAGGCGGATCTTCTCGACCTGGTCGCCGGTGTACTTCTTGATCTGCTGCGGCGAGATCGTACGGGTCATCAGGTCGACGTCGCCCTTCTCCAGCGCCGTCCCCATGGTGTCGGGGTCGGCGAAGGAGCGCATCTCGACCTTCTGGTTCTTCAGCTTGAGGCTGCCCTTGTAGCTGGGGTTGGCGCTGAAGGAGACCTTGACGACCTGGTTGTCCTCGGCCTCGGTCTGGACGCTGTACGGGCCGGAGCCGGAGACGTCGAAGCCCTTGCGGAGCCTGTCGGCCGGGTAGTCAGCCTCGTTGACGATGCCCGCGGCGGGGGTGGCGAGCTTGTACGGGAAGGTCGCGTCGGGGCTGTGGAGGTGGAAGACGACCTCGCGCTCGCCCCGGGTCTCGACGGTGTCGATGTTGGCGAGCAGGCCGACCGGGCCGTTGCCGTCCTTGATCCGGACGATGCGGTCGATGGAGTACTTGACGTCCTCGGCGGTGAGCTCGTCGCCGTTGGCGAAGGTCAGCCCCTCACGGAGCTCGCAGCTGTAGCGCTCATTCCCGGCGTCGGTGAAGGAGCAGTTCTCGGCCGCCTCGGGCACCGGCTCGCCGCCGCCGCGGGGCATGGTCAGCAGGGTCTGGATGGTCTGGCGGAGCACGTTCCAGGCACCGGCGTCGTAGGCGGAGGCCGGGTCGAGGGGGGCCGGGGCGTCCTGGGAGGCGGCGAACCGGTCGGTGGTGCCGACGACGATGGCGTCGCCGCCCTGGTCCGCGCCGTCCGATCCGCCGCAGGCGGCGAGTACGGGGGCGAGCAGGCCGACGACGACCGGCAGCACCAATGTCTTGCGGTTCATGCGCGCAGTTCTCCACAGCAGTCGATCTCGCACGCGTCCGCGGCTCAGGGGTGGGGCCGGGGGCGGCGCGAGGGGGTACGGCGATGTTCTCGCGACGACATTAGTCCGCCTGTGCCAGTACCTCGGAATGCGGCCGGAGTTGAGGGCAATCACGCTGTGGAACCGGGTGCGGACGCACCGAATTCCACCGTGGGGAAGCTTTTCCGCACGGGTCCACCAATCGGGACACATAGGCCTCGCGCCGCAGGGAAGAAAACGGACGTCCACACAGGTTCTCCACGGCGTCGACAGCGACACGCGTGAGAAAGGTCACCTGAAACGGGTGAGATCGGGCGGGCGGGCGGCGCGAGCGCCGAGGGCGGGGGTACCCGTCCTCACCGGTAGGGACACGGAGCGTCACCGGCCGCGGAGGCACCGGCGTGAATTCGCCTTTCTCGCTGGTGAATTCACGCCGGAACCCCCATTTCCAGGGCTCGGCTATTTCCGCGAACGGCGGTTTCCGGTCAGTGGATTCCCGTCATCATGCCGTGCAGAAAGGGCATGTCGATCTCTTCGAGGGTGCTGACGATCCGCCGGCCGGGCAGGGCCCGCACGGGTGCGACCGAGGGGACGGCGATGACCTGGCACCCGGCGGCCTCCCCGGCGGTCACGCCGGTCTCGGTGTCCTCCACCACGGCGCAGCGGGCCGGGTCGACGCCGAGGCCCTGGGCGGCGAGCAGGTACGGGTCGGGGTGCGGCTTGGTGCGTTCGACCTCGTCCCCGGCGACGGTGAGGGCGAAGTGCTCGGTGCCGAGCGAGGTGAGGACCCGGTCGATGATGCGGCGGTGCGAGGCCGAGACCAGGGCGGCCGGGATCTGGTGGTGGGCGAGCGCCTTCAGCAGGCGGGCGGCGCCGGGCATGAGGGGCAGGGTGGAGCCGAGGCGGCGCTCGAAGCGGTCGTTGAGGAGCAGGCTGACCTCCTCCAGGCTGATGTCGGCGCCGGTGGCGTCGATGAGGAAGCCGGCGCTGCGGCTCATCGGGCCGCCGACGACGACGTGCCGCCAGGACTCGTCCAGCCGGTGCCCGAGGGAGGCGAAGACCTCGACCTCGGCCTCCCACCAGAAGCCCTCGGTGTCGACGAGGGTGCCGTCCATGTCCAGGAGGACGGCCTGCAACGCGGAGCCTTCGGCCAAACGGGTACCGCTGCGGGGAACCGTACTGGTCACCTGCGTACCTCCTAAGGGACTCGAAGGCCGGGCGGGGGCCGTCCGCCGGGGCGCCCGGGGGCGTCGCGGCGGGCGGCTCTCACCCGGCCTGAACAGGGCCGACCAGTGTACGGCTCCGGGCCCTTCGGCGCCTCAGGGCGGGCCCGGGGCGCCGGGAGCGGGTCAGCGGGCGTTGAAGTACTTGGCCTCGGGGTGGTGGATGACGATGGCGTCGGTGGACTGCTCGGGGTGGAGCTGGAACTCCTCCGAGAGGTGCACGCCGATCCGCTCGGGCTGGAGGAGGTCGGCGATCTTCGCCCTGTCCTCCAGGTTGGGGCAGGCGCCGTAACCCAGCGAGAAGCGGGCGCCGCGGTACTTCAGGGCGAACATGTCCTCGACGTCCACCGGGTCCTCCCCGCCGAAGCCCAGCTCGGCGCGGACGCGGGCGTGCCAGTACTCGGCGAGGGCCTCGGCGAGCTGGACGGAGAGGCCGTGGAGTTCGAGGTAGTCGCGGTAGGAGTTGGCGGCGAACAGCTCGGCGGTGGCCTCGCCGATGCGGGAGCCGACAGTGACGACCTGGAAGCCGACGACGTCGGTCTCGCCGGACTCCTCCGGGCGGAAGAAGTCGGCGAGGCAGAGCCGGCGGCCGCGGCGCTGGCGGGGGAAGCTGAAGCGGGTCCGCTCGTTGCCCGCGTCGTCCAGCACGATCAGGTCGTCGCCCTTGGCGACGCAGGGGAAGTAGCCGTGGATGACGGCGGCTTCGAGCAGGTTCTTGGTGTGCAGCTCGTCCAGCCAGCCGCGCAGCCGGGGGCGGCCCTCGGTCTCCACCAGCTCCTCGTAGCTGGGGCCGTCACCGGCGCGGTTCTGCTTCAGGCCCCACTGGCCCTTGAAGAGGGCGCCCTCGTCCAGCCAGGAGGCGTAGTCCTTGAGCGGGATGCCCTTGGCGACGCGGGTGCCCCAGAACGGCGGGGTGGGCACCGGGTTGTCGGTGGCGGTGTCGGAGCGGACCGGGCCCTCCTCCCGCTCCTCGACCACGGTGGCGGACGCGGTGGCGCGCACCCGGCGCTGCTTCAGCTCGGGGAGGGCGGCGCCGGGGACGCCGCGCTTGACGGCGATGAGGGCGTCCATCAGCCGCAGGCCCTCGAAGGCGTCGCGGGCGTAGCGGACCTCGCCCTGGTAGATCTCGTGGAGGTCCTGCTCGACGTAGGCGCGGGTGAGGGCGGCGCCGCCGAGGATCACCGGGTAGCCGGCGGCCAGGCCGCGCTGGTTCAGCTCCTCCAGGTTCTCCTTCATGATCACCGTGGACTTGACGAGCAGTCCGGACATGCCGATGACGTCGGCGCGGTGCTCCTCGGCGGCCTCCAGGATGGCGGAGACGGGCTGCTTGATGCCGAGGTTGACGACGTTGTAGCCGTTGTTGGAGAGGATGATGTCGACGAGGTTCTTGCCGATGTCGTGGACGTCGCCGCGGACGGTGGCGAGCACGATGGTGCCCTTGCCCTCCTCGTCGCCCTCGGCCTTCTCCATGTGCGGCTCCAGGTGGGCCACCGCGTCCTTCATGACCTCGGCGGACTGGAGGACGAAGGGGAGCTGCATCTGGCCGGAGCCGAAGAGCTCGCCGACCACCTTCATACCGTCCAGCAGCGTGTCGTTGACGATGTCCAGGGCCGGGCGCTCGGTCAGGGCCTCGTCCAGGTCCTCGTGCAGGCCGTTCTTCTCGCCGTCGATGATGCGGCGCTTGAGCCGCTCGTCCAGCGGGAGGGCGAGCAGTTCCTCGGCCTTGCCCGCCTTCATGGACTTGGTGTCGACGCCCTCGAAGAGCTGAAGGAACTTCTGGAGCGGGTCGTAGCCCTCGGCGCGCCGGTCGTGGATGAGGTCCAGGGCGACCTGGACGTGCTCCTCCTCCAGCCGGGCGATCGGCAGGATCTTGGAGGCGTGCACGATGGCCGAGTCGAGACCGGCCTTCACGCACTCGTCCAGGAAGACGGAGTTCAGGACGATGCGGGCGGCCGGGTTGAGGCCGAAGGAGATGTTGGACAGGCCCAGCGTCGTCTGCACGTCGGGGTGGCGGCGCTTCAGCTCGCGGATCGCCTCGATGGTGTGCACGCCGTCCTTGCGGGACTCCTCCTGCCCGGTGCAGATGGTGAAGGTGAGGGTGTCGATGAGGATGTCCGACTCGTGGATGCCCCAGTTGCCGGTCAGGTCCTCGATCAGCCGCTCGGCGACGGCCACCTTGTGCTCGGAGGTACGGGCCTGGCCCTCCTCGTCGATGGTCAGCGCCATCAGGGCCGCGCCGTGCTCCTTGGCCAGCGCGGTGACCTTGGCGAAGCGCGAGTCGGGGCCGTCGCCGTCCTCGTAGTTGACGGAGTTGATGACGGCCCGCCCGCCCAGCTTCTCCAGCCCGGCGCGCAACACGTCGACCTCGGTGGAGTCCAGCACGATCGGCAGCGTCGAGGCGGTGGCGAACCGCCCGGCCAGCTCCGCCATGTCGGCGGCGCCGTCGCGGCCCACGTAGTCGACGCACAGGTCGAGCAGGTGGGCGCCCTCGCGGATCTGCTCGCGGGCCAGCTCCACGCAGTCGTCCCAGCGGCCCTCCAGCATCGCCGTGCGGAACTTCTTGGAGCCGTTGGCGTTGGTCCGCTCCCCGATCGCCAGGTACGAGGTGTCCTGGCGGAACGGCACCGTCTGGTAGAGCGAGGCGGCGCCCGCCTCCGGCTGCGGGGCCCGCTCGGCCGGGGCGGCGCCGCGCACCCGCTCCACCACCTGGCGCAGGTGCTCGGGGGTGGTGCCGCAGCATCCGCCCACCAGGGAGAGGCCGTAGTCGCGTACGAAGCCCTCCTGGGCGTCGGCCAGCTCCGGGGCGGTCAGCGGGTAGTGCGCGCCGTCCTTGCCGAGGACGGGCAGGCCGGCGTTGGGCATGCAGGAGATCGGGACGCGGGAGTGGCGGGCGAGGTAGCGCAGGTGCTCGCTCATCTCGGCGGGTCCGGTGGCGCAGTTCAGCCCGATCATGTCGATGCCCAGCGGCTCCAGCGCGGTCAGCGCTGCGCCGATCTCCGAGCCGAGCAGCATGGTGCCGGTGGTCTCGACGGTCACCGAGACGATGACCGGCAGATTGGCGCCGGTCGCCTCCAGGGCGCGGCGGGCGCCGATCACGGAGGCCTTCGTCTGGAGCAGGTCCTGGGTGGTCTCCACCAGCAGCGCGTCGGCGCCGCCCGCGATCATGCCCTCGGCGTTCCGCTGGTAGGCGTCGCGCAGGGTGCCGTACGGGGCGTGGCCCAGCGTCGGCAGCTTCGTGCCCGGGCCCATCGAGCCGAGCACCCAGCGCTGCTGCCCCGTCTCGGTGGTGAAGCGGTCGGCGCTCTCGCGGGCGACGCGGGCACCGGCCTCGGAGAGCTCGAAGACCCGCTCGGGGATGTCGTACTCGCCGAGCGCGGCGTGGTTGGCACCGAAGGTGTTGGTCTCGACGCAGTCGACGCCCACCGCGAAGTACGCGTCGTGGACGGAGGTGACGATGTCCGGCCGGGTCAGGTTGAGGATCTCGTTGCAGCCCTCCAACTGCTGGAAGTCGTCCAGCGTCGGGTCCTGCGCCTGGAGCATCGTGCCCATGGCCCCGTCCGCGACCACCACGCGGGTGGCGAGTGCTTCACGGAGGGCGTCCGCGCGGGCGGCGGCGGAGAGTGCGGTCCGATGGGTCGGCGACGAGGCCATGAGAGAGCTCCCTGGAGTGCGACGGCTGTCGGCTTTGCGCCTCCGGTGCCGAAGGCGCACGCGGTCAGCGTAGCTGCCGGGATCGCCTCGCGGCTCGGGCGTCCACGGTCCGGACCTGGGGCGGGCGCCGGAGCGGGCCGGATCCGCCGTCGGCGGGCGGCGGCCGGAACGCCTGGCAGGGGACGTACGGGGACCGGTGGCCGATGCCCGGGCGGTGCGGGCCACCCGGCGCGCCGGGTGAGGATGACCGGCGCGGGCGGGCCGGGACCGGGCGTGTCGAGGCGTGGGCCGCGGCGTGGCGGAAACTCGCCGGAGGTGGAGGCTTCGCGTGTTGGCTCGCGGTCGGCCAAGGCCGCTAGTGTTCAGCATTGTCGAATGGCCGCATCGGCACACGGCCTCAGGAAGGGACCACGGATGGCACGGAACATCCAGTCGCTGGAGCGGGCCGCGGCGATGCTGCGGCTGCTGGCGGGGGGTGAGCGGCGGCTCGGGCTCTCCGACATCGCCTCGACGCTCGGCCTCGCCAAGGGCACCGCCCACGGCATCCTGCGCACCCTCCAGGCGGAGGGGTTCGTCGAGCAGGATCCGGCCTCCGGCCGCTACCAGCTCGGCGCCGAACTGCTGCGCCTGGGCAACAGCTACCTGGACGTGCACGAGCTGCGGGCCCGGGCGCTGGTCTGGACGGACGACCTGGCCCGCTCCAGCGGCGAGGCGGTCTACCTCGGAGTCCTGCACCAGCAGGGCGTCCTGATCGTGCATCACGTCTTCCGCCCGGACGACTCGCGGCAGGTGCTGGAGGTGGGCGCGATGCACCCGCTGCACTCCACCGCGCTGGGCAAGGTGCTCTCCGCCTTCGACCCGGTGGCCCACAGCGAGGTGCTGGAGAGCGCGCGCGAGCCGCTCACCGACCGCACGGTGACGGAGGCGGACGCCTTCGAGGGCGTCCTGGACCTGACCCGCGCCCGGGGCTGGGCCTTCGACCTGGAGGAGACCTGGGAGGGCGTGGCCTCGGTGGCGGCGCCCATCCACGACCGGCGCCGGATGCCGGTGGGGGCGGTCGGCGTCACGGGCGCCGTGGAGCGGCTGTGCCCGGACTCCACGCTCCGCACCGAACTGGTGACGGCGGTCCGCGACTGCGCCCGTGCGGTCTCCCGGGACCTGGGCGCCGGGCGGTTCTGACCCCGGCGGTCCCCGCCCCGCGGCGGGCCACCGGCCGAGCGGCCGCCGGCGAACCCCGCTCCGTCGCCCACACGCCCCTTCCCGGCCGATTCGTGGCGCTCTCGTCCCCGGCCAGGCTTTTGTCACGCCCACGACGAGGCGTGCGTCACAGCCGTTGCCCGCCGAGGCGGTTCCGGCCGGCGAATCCTGGGGAGCTTTGCGGGCACAGTCCCTTGACTGGGTGAGCACACGGGCGGAACACTGCCGTTCCACGGTCGGCATTGTCGAACACCTAACGGCAAACACGCGTTACGGTGTGAAGGACGCCGACCAGAACACGCCCCCGCACCGCGGACGTGTCCGGTCGGCTGGGACCCGGCGGAGGGACACGCGCGGTGTCCATCTGGACGAAGGACAAAGGAGTCGCGGGTGTCCAGCTCCAACATCTTCATCGGCGAGACGATCGGTACCGCCGTACTCATCCTGCTCGGCGTCGGCGTCTGCGCCGCCGTCACCCTCAAGAGCTCCAAGGCGAAGGACGCCGGCTGGCTCGTGGTCTCCTTCGGCTGGGGCTTCGCCGTCCTCACCGGCGCCTACATCGCCTCGGGCGTCTCGGGCGCCCACCTGAACCCGGCCGTGACCATAGGCCTGGCGGTCCAGGGCGGCACCGAGTGGTCGGACGTCCCCCTCTATCTCGGCTCGCAGCTGCTCGGCGCGATGATCGGCGCCGCGCTGGTCTGGGTGGCGTACTACGGCCACTTCCAGGCGCACCTGAAGGACGAGGCGGTCGTCGCGGAGGCGGCGGCCACGCCCGAGCGCGAGCCGGGCCCGGTCCTCGGGATCTTCGCCACCACCGCGCAGATCCGCAACACGGTGCAGAACCTCGGCACCGAGATCATCGCCACCGCGGTGCTGGTGCTGGCGATCCTGACCCAGGGACTCAACGACGAGGGCAACGGCCTCGGCCCCCTGGGCGCGCTCGTCACCGCTCTGGTCGTGGTCGGCATCGGCCTGTCTCTGGGCGGCCCCACGGGGTACGCGATCAACCCGGTCCGCGACCTCGGACCCCGGCTGGTGCACGCGGCGCTGCCGCTGCCCAACAAGGGCGGCTCCGCCTGGGACTATGCCTGGATCCCGGTGGCCGGGCCGCTGATCGGCGGCGCCCTCGCCGGCGGCATCTACCAGCTGGCGTTCGCCTGACCGGCGGGCCCGGCGGGGCGGCCCGCACCGCCGCCCGGGCCGCCCCGCACCGACCCGCACCGCACTTCCTGGAGCAGGAGCACACACCGTGACCGACGCACACACCGCAGGCCCCTTCATCGCCGCGATCGACCAGGGGACCACGTCGAGCCGCTGCATCATCTTCGACCGGGACGGCCGGATCGTCGCCGTGGACCAGAAGGAACACGAGCAGATCTTCCCCAAGCCGGGCTGGGTCGAGCACGACGCCGCCGAGATCTGGACCAACGTCCAGGAGGTGGTCGCCGGGGCGGTCGCCAAGGCCGAGATCACCCGCGACGACATCAAGGCCGTCGGCATCACCAACCAGCGCGAGACGACGCTGCTGTGGGACCGGCACACCGGTGAGCCCGTCCACAACGCCATCGTCTGGCAGGACACCCGTACCGACGCCCTCTGCCGCGAGCTCGGCCGCAACGTCGGCAAGGACCGCTTCCGCCGGGAGACCGGCCTGCCGCTCGCCTCGTACTTCGCCGGGCCCAAGGCCCGCTGGCTGCTCGACAACGTCGAGGGGCTGCGCGAGCGCGCCGAGGCGGGCGACATCCTCTTCGGCACCATGGACTCCTGGGTCATCTGGAACCTCACCGGCGGCACCGAGGGCGGCGTCCACGTCACCGACGTCACCAACGCCTCGCGCACCATGCTGATGAGCCTGCACCGCATGGAGTGGGACGAGCGGATCTGCTCGTCGATCGGCGTGCCCACCGAGGTGCTGCCCGAGATCCGCTCCTCCGCCGAGGTCTACGGCGAGGTCAGCGGCGGGCGCCTCGGCGAGCTGCTCGGCGGCATCCCGGTCGCCTCGGCCCTCGGCGACCAGCAGGCCGCCCTCTTCGGCCAGACCTGCTTCGCCGAGGGCGAGGCCAAGTCGACGTACGGCACCGGCACGTTCATGCTGATGAACACCGGCGAGAAGATCATCAACTCCTACTCGGGGCTGCTGACCACCGTCGGCTACCGCATCGGCGACCAGGACCCGGTCTACGCCCTGGAGGGGTCGATCGCCGTCACCGGCTCGCTCGTCCAGTGGATGCGCGACCAGATGGGCCTGATCAACTCCGCGGCCGAGATCGAGACGCTCGCCTCCTCGGTCGAGGACAACGGCGGCGCCTACTTCGTCCCCGCCTTCTCCGGGCTCTTCGCCCCGTACTGGCGGCCGGACGCCCGCGGTGTCATCGCGGGCCTGACCCGCTACGTCACCAAGGCGCACATCGCCCGGGCCGTGCTGGAGGCCACCGCCTGGCAGACCCGCGAGATCACCGACGCCATGACCAAGGACTCCGGTGTCGAGCTGAGCTCGCTCAAGGTCGACGGCGGCATGACCTCCAACAACCTGCTGATGCAGACCATGGCCAACTTCGTCGACGCCCCGGTGGTCCGCCCGATGGTGGCCGAGACCACCTGTCTGGGCGCCGCCTACGCGGCCGGCCTGGCGGTCGGCTTCTGGCCCGACACCGACACCCTGCGCGCCAACTGGCGCCGGGCCGCCGAGTGGACCCCGGACATGGACCCGGAACTCCGCGACCACGAGTACCGCAAGTGGCTCAAGGCCGTCGAGCGCACCTTCGACTGGCTCGACGACGAAGAGAACTGACGCACCACCCCGGGGGGCCGCCTGCGCGGCGGCCCCCCGGACCCACCGATGAGGAGCACGTCATGACCACCCCGCACAGCGTCCCGGCCCTCGGGACGCACCCGGCAGCCGGCCCCAACCCGGGCCGGGCCGAGACCCGGGACCTGCTGTCCCGGGCGACCTACGACCTCCTGGTGATCGGCGGCGGCATCCTGGGCATCTCCACCGCCTGGCACGCCGCGCAGTCCGGCCTGCGGGTCGCCCTGGTCGACGCGGGGGACTTCGCCGGGGCCACCTCGTCGGCCTCCTCCAAGCTGCTCCACGGCGGCCTGCGCTACCTCCAGACCGGCGCGGTCAAGCTCGTCGCGGAGAACCACTTCGAGCGGCGCGCCGTCTCCAAGCAGGTCGCCCCGCACCTGGCCCGGCCGCTCACCTTCTACCTGCCCGTCTACAAGGGCGGCCCGCACGGCGCCGCCAAGCTCGGCGCGGGCGTCTTCGCCTACTCGGCGCTCTCCGCCTTCGGCGACGGTGTCGGCCACGTCATCAGCCCCGAGCGGGCCCGCCGCGACGTGCCCGAGCTGCGCACCGACGGGCTGCGCGCGGTCGCCGTCTACGGCGACGACCAGATGAACGACGCCCGGATGGCGCTGATGACGGTCCGCGCGGCCGTCGACGCCGGCACCGAGGTGCTCAACCACGCCGAGGTCACCGGCCTGCGCTTCACCCGCGGCCGGGTCACCGGCGCGGAGCTGCGGGACCGCCTGGACGGCACCGAGTTCGGCATCGACGCCCGCCTCGTCCTCAACGCCACCGGCCCCTGGACCGACCACCTGCGCGCCATGGAGGACCCGGCCGCCTCGCCGTCGGTCCGCCTCTCCAAGGGCGCCCACCTGGTGCTGCGCCGCACCTCCCCGTGGAAGGCCGCGCTCGCCACCCCGATCGACAAGTACCGCATCACCTTCGCCCTGCCCTGGGAGGACATGCTCCTGCTCGGCACCACCGACGAGGAGTACGAGGGCGACCCGCGCGACGTGTCGGTCACCGACCAGGACGTCACGCAGATCCTCGACGAGGCCGCCTTCTCCGTCCGCGACCAGCAGCTCTCCCGGGACCTGATCACCTACTCGTTCGCCGGACTGCGGGTGCTGCCCGGCGGCCCCGGCGACACCTCGAAGGCCAAGCGCGAGACGGTCGTCAGCGAGGGTCCCGGCGGCATGCTCTCGGTGGCCGGCGGAAAGTGGACCACCTTCCGGCACATCGGCCGCACCGTCATCGACAAGCTGTCCAAGCTCCCCGGCCGCCCGCTGACCGAGGACATGGAGCCGATGCGCAGCCTGCCCCGGATGCCGCTGCCCGGCATCGCCAACCCGCAGGCGGTCGCGCACCGGCTGCTGGTCGACGGGCCCGCGCCCGGGCCGCGGATGGCCCCGGACACCGCCCGCCACCTGGCGACCCACTACGGCTCGCTCGCCTTCGACATCGCCCGCCTCGCCAACGAGGACCCGTCCCTGGCCGAGCGCGTCCACCCGGACGCGCCGGAGATCCGGGCGCAGATCGTCTACGCCCGCGACCGCGAGTGGGCCGAGACCGCCGAGGACGTGCTGCGCCGCCGCACCACGCTGACGGTGCGCGGGCTCGACACGCCCGAGGTCCGGGACGACGTGGCGAAGCTGCTGGCGGTCCGTCCCGACTGACCGCGCAAAGGCGCGAGGAGCGGTGCGGCGGGCGCTTCGTACGCCCGCCACACCGCGGCAACACCGCGGGCGCACGCTGGTCGCCATGAGATTCCAGGTGCTCTCCCTCATCGGCCACGGCCCGCACCCGCTGACCGGACGGACCCCGCGCCCCGCCGACCGCTTCGGCGACGTGCTGGCCCAGGCCGAGGCGGCCGAACGCCTCGGCCTGGACGCGTTCGCGGTCGGCGAGCGGCACGCCGGCCCCTCCCTCTCCTCCGCACCGGTCGCCGTCCTCGTTGCGCTCGCCGCCCGCACCTCCCGCATCCGCCTGCTGACCGGCGTCACGGTCCCCTCCGTGCTGGACCCGGTCCGGGTCGCCGAGGACTACGCCACCCTCGACCAGCTCTCCGGCGGCCGGATCGAACTGGTCGTCGGCAAGGGCGCGGACGCCGCCCACTTCGCCCTCTTCGGCCTGGAGGAGGAGCGGCAGTGGGACCTCCAGCGGGAGAAGTACGAGCTGCTGCGGCGGCTCTGGCGGGAGGAGCACGTCGACTGGACGGGCGAGTTCCGCGCCCCGCTGAAGGACGTGACGACGGTGCCGCGCCCGTACGCCGGACCGCCCCGCGTCTGGCACGGCTCGGCCACCAGCCCCCGCTCCCCCGAACTGGCCGCGCTCCACGGAGACCCGCTCTTCACCGCCAACGCCGTCCAGCCGCGGGCGGCGTACGCGGCCCTGATCGACCTGTACCGCGAGCGGTTCGAGGCGCACGGCCACGACCCGGCCGGGGCCTACGTGGGCGCGGGCTCGGGCGGGCTGCTGATCGCCGGCACCGACGCGGAGGCCGTGGCGCGCTACAAGGACGTCTACGAGGCGCAGGTGCGGCAGAGCTTCAAGCCCGCGCTGACCGGGCGGGCCGGGTACAACACGCCGTACCGGACCATCGAGGAGGCCATGGCGGAGGGGCCGCAGCTCATCGGCTCACCCGAGCGGAGCATCGAGAAGCTCCTCGGCCACCACGCGGTCTACGGCCACGACCTCCAGTCGGTGACGGTCGACGGCTTCGGCCTGGAGCGGGCGGAGCAGCGAGCCCTGCTGGAGCGGTTCGCCGAGGAGATCGCGCCGGTGGTGCGCCGGGAGGCGCCCACCACTCTCTGGACCTGAGCCGGGCCGTCCCGGGACCGGCCGCGCACTCCCCTCCGGAGCCGTACGGAGGGGAGTGCGCGGCCCCGGTCCGGGGCAGTCTTCCGAGCGTCGCGGCCCCACAAGGGGCCGCGGGAGGGCCCCGCGGACGCCGTAAGGTTGGGCCGGTACGCGAGGGCACGTCGGAAGGAGGCGCTGGGTGATCGAGCTCGAAGGGGTACCCGAGCTGGTCGACCCGGTCATGGTGGCCGCGTTCGAAGGCTGGAACGACGCCGGTGACGCCGCCTCCACCGCGGTCGAGCACCTGGAGCAGGAGTGGAAGGGCGAGGTGTTCGCGGCGCTGGACGCCGAGGACTACTACGACTTCCAGGTCAACCGCCCCACGGTGTGGATGGACGGCGGGGTCCGCAAGGTGACCTGGCCGACGACCCGGCTGTCGGTGGTCCGGATCGGCGGCGATAAGCCGCGTGACCTGGTGCTGGTGCGCGGCATCGAGCCCAGCATGCGCTGGCGCTCGTTCTGCAACGAGATCCTGGGCTTCGCCCACGAGCTGGGCGTCGAACTGGTCGTCGTCCTCGGCGCGCTGCTCGGCGACACCCCGCACACCCGCCCGGTCCCGGTCAGCGGCGTCACCTCCGACCCGGACCTGGCCCGCACGATGAACCTGGAGGAGAGCCGGTACGAGGGCCCGACCGGCATCGTCGGCATCCTCCAGGAGGCGTGCGCGCACGCCGGGGTGCCGGCGGTGGGCCTGTGGGCGGCCGTCCCGCACTACGTCTCCCAGCCGCCCAACCCGAAGGCGACGCTCGCCCTGCTGAACCGCCTGGAGGACGTGCTGGACCTGCGCATCCCGCTGGGCGACCTGGCGGAGGACGCGCGGGCCTGGCAGCTCGGGGTCGACCAGCTGGCCGCCGAGGACAGCGAGGTCGCCGAGTACGTCCAGTCGCTGGAGGAGGCGCGCGACACCGCGGAGCTGCCCGAGGCCTCGGGGGAGGCCATCGCCCGGGAGTTCGAGCGGTACCTGCGGCGCCGGGACGGTTCCGGCGGTCCGGGCGGCCACGCCACCGACGGCGGCCGCGCGGCGGAGGGCGAGGGCCCCTTCCTGCGCGACGGCGACCGCAACCGCCCGCACCCCAAGCGCACCGGCCCGCCCCCGGGCCAGCTCCCGGGCACACCGGGCGAGGGGCCCGCCGGCCGGGAGACGCCCCGCTCGACGGAGGACGGCCCGGACTCCGCCCCGGCGGGCGGCCGGGGCGACGGCGAGGACGCCGAGGACGGAAACTCCGGCGGGCGCGGCGGCAGCAGGGGGGACGACGGCCGCGGTCGGCCGTCGGACGGCCCGGACTCGGACCCTGGCTCCGGCTCCGGCTCCGGCTCCGGCGACTGAGCCGCGTAACCGGCCACGAGCGCACGCGAAGGACCCCGCCACGATCTCCGTGGCGGGGTCCTTCGTTATGCCTGGCCGGCGCGGCCGGCCGGCCGGCCGTGCTCAGCTTCTCGGCGCGTGGCCGCTCAGAGCGCGACGCCGAGCAGCGCGTCGACGGTGCGCGAGACGATGCCCGGGGCGCCCTCGTCGGTGCCGCCCTCGGTCTCCTGGAGCCGGGCCCAGGCGTCCACGGCGCGGAGCGCGGCGGGAGCGTCCAGGTCGTCGGCGAGCGCGGCGCGCACCTGCTCGACGACGGCGGAGGCGTCCGGGCCGTCGGGCCGGGAGACGGCGGCGCGCCAGCGCGCGAGGCGCTCCACGGCCTCCTGGAGACCGGCGTCGGTCCACTCCCAGTCGGCTCGGTAGTGGTGGGCGTGGAGGACGAGCCGGATCGCGGCCGGGTCGACGCCCTCGCGGCGCAGCGCGGAGACGAAAACCAGGTTGCCCTTGGACTTCGACATCTTCTCGCCGTCCAGGGCGACCATCCCGGCGTGCACGTAGGAGTGGGCGAAGGGGTACTCGCCGGTGGCGGCGTGGGCGTGCGAGGCGCCCATCTCGTGGTGCGGGAAGACCAGGTCGGAGCCGCCGCCCTGGAGGTCGAAGCCCATGCCGAGGTGGTCCAGGGCGATGGCGACGCACTCGATGTGCCAGCCGGGCCGTCCCTGGCCGAGGCTGCCGCCGTCCCAGCTCGGCTCGCCCTCGCGGGCCGACATCCAGAGCATCGGGTCGAGCGGGTTCTTCTTGCCGGGGCGCTCGGGGTCGCCGCCGCGCTCGGCGGAGAGCAGGCGCATGGCTTCGGCGTCCAGGTGGGAGACCTCGCCGAAGTGCGGGTCGGCCTCGACGGAGAAGTACAGGTCGCCTTCGAGCTCGTAGGCGGCGCCCGCGTCCCGCAGCCGCTCGACCAGCGGGATGATGCGGGGTATGGCCTCGACGGCGCCGATGTAGTCGCGCGGCGGGATCATCCTGAGGGCGGTCATGTCCTCGCGGAAGAGGGCCGTCTCGCGCTCGGCGAGGCCGGTCCACTCCACGCCGTCGCGCAGGGCGCGCTCCAGGAGCGGGTCGTCCACGTCCGTGACGTTCTGGACGTAGTGCACCTGCCGCTTGGTGTCGAGCCACACGCGCTGAACGAGGTCGAACGCGTTGTAGGTCGCCGCGTGACCCATGTGGGTCGCGTCGTACGGCGTGATGCCGCAGACGTAGAGACGGGCGACGGGGCCGGGGGTGAGGGTCTTCGGCCCCCCGGTCACGGTGTCGTGGATCCTCAGGTCGCGACCCTTGCCGGGAAGGGCGGGGACCTCGGAAGCGGGCCAGGCATGCATGGGACTGAGCCTAACCGGACGTGGCATCCGGATACGAACCGGATGGCGGCTGTTTGGCCGGGAGGGCACTCTTGCGCCTCGGGCGCTCCTGTGCAGGTCGCGAGCGGAACGGCTCAGACCGGCGGCCAGGGGATCGCGGGCCATTCGCCGCCGGGCACGGGGTGGGTGCCGGAGGAGAGCAGGGCGGCCACGCGGGCGCGCAACGCGGTCAGTTCGGCCGGGGTGACGAGGGCGGCCAGACGGGTGGCGAGCGGCGCCTCCTCGCCGAGGGCGGCGGCGAGGCGGCCGAGCGCGGCCAGCGCCTCCTCGGTGAGCGGTTCCCCGGCCCAGCCCCAGAGCAGGGTGCGCAGCTTGTCCTCGGTGTGGAAGGTGACGCCGTGGTCGATGCCGTAGAGGCGGCCGTCGGCGGTGGTCAACAGATGACCGCCCTTGCGGTCGCTGTTGTTGATGACGGCGTCCAGCACGGCGAGGCGGCGCAGCCGGGGGTCGTCGGCGTGGACCAGCAGCGCGGTGCCGCCGCCGGGGACCTCGGCGAGCCCGATCGGGCGCCATCCGGCGGGCGCGGGCCGCTCGGCGTCGGCGAGGGCCAGCAGCCGGCCGAGGGGCACCAGGCCGGGGGCGTCGGCGGCGACGGCCGCACCCGCGGTCGGCGCCGCGGCCGTGCCGGCGCCCCGTACCGCCTCCCCCGCCCCGGCCCCCTCGGGCTCGTCGGGCTCGTCGGGCTCGTCGTCCACCTGGTCGATCCAGAGCTGGACCATGCCCGTCCCGTACGGTCCCTCGCGGAGCACGGTGGGCGGGACCAGCTCCCAGCCGAGGGCGGCGCAGACCTCGTGGGCGGCGACCTCGCGCTGGGCGAGGGTCCCGTCGGGGAAGTCCCACAGCGGCCGCTCCCCCGCGACCGGCTTGTAGACGCAGGCGGCCCGGCGGCCCTGGTGGACGACGGTGCAGTGCAGCACGGCGTTGGACGCCTCGGGGATGTGGCCGCGCACGGTCAGTTCGCCCTCGGTGAGCAGGGCGGTGGTGTCGACGGAGGCGGCGGAGCCGGAGGGGGCGGTCACAGGCCGCGACGGTACCCGTTCTGGCGCGGGCATACGTGTCCTTCCGGGTCGAGCGGCAGGCTGCACAGCGGGCAGGGCGGCCGGCCGGCGTTGACGACGTCCAGGGCGCGCTTGGCGAAGGCCCGGGCCTGGGCTCCGGAGAGGCGGACCCGCAGCATCGGCGGGCCGTTCTCCTCGTCCTGGAGGAGCCGCTCCTCGGCGGCGGCGAGGTCCTCGTCGGAGTCGCCCTCCAGCTCGACCAGGGCCTGCGCCTCGACGATCATCCGCTGGTCCTCGCCGTCCCAGGCGAGCGCCATGGTGCCGACCCGGAACTCCTCCTCGACCGGGTTGTCGAGGGGGGCGCTGTCGGCGATGTCGGCGGGGACGACGGCGGGCACCGGGGCGTTGCCGCCGCTGCGGCGTACGACTTCGTCCAGCAGTTCGTTCATACGCTCGGCGAGCGCTGCGACCTGGGTCTTCTCCAGGGCCACGCTGGTGACCCGGCCCCCGGAGGACGCCTGGAGGAAGAAGGTCCTGCGCCCGGGGAGACCGACCGTCCCGGCGACGAAGCGCTCGGGCGGGTCGAAGAGGAACACCTGACGGGACACGTCCTGCATCTCCAGAGGTTCGGTGGCGAACGGCGGTGGGGAGGGGCGACGCCCGCTCGGGCCGCGTGGGTCTGGGTACGCGTCCGGGCCGGTGTCACCGTCTCGGTTTCACCCTACTGCTGCGGGCGATCACGGTGCGCCCGTACCGCCCCCGACCGTGGCTTGTCCGGCGTCGGCCGCGGGCGCCGGGCGGGGGGCGAGGGAGTCCAGGTCACCGGTGTCTCCGAGGCGGACCAGGAAGGGCCGCAGCCGGGTGAAGCGGATCGCGGTGACCGAGCAGGGTTCGACCGAGACGCGCTGGAAGAGGTCGAGGTGGAGGCCGAGGGCGTCGGCGACGAGGGACTTGATGATGTCGCCGTGGGTGCACAGGACGTACGCGGCGTCCTCACCGTGCTCGGCGGCGATCCTGGCGTTCCAGTCGCGGACCGCCTCGGCGGCACGGTGGTGCATGTGGCGCATCGACTCGCCGCCGGGGAAGGCGGCGGCGGACGGGTGCTGCTGGACGATCTCCATGAGGGGCTCGCCGCCGAGTTCGGAGAGTTTGCGGCCCGACCAGTCCCCGTAGTCGCACTCGTTGACCCCGGGCTCCTCGTGGACCGCGAGGCCGGGGCGGGCGGCCAGCAGCGGAGCGAGGGTCTCCCGGCAGCGCTCCAGCGGGCTGCTGACGGCGGCGGCCAGCGGTACGGCGGCGAGCCGGGCGGGCAGCGCCTCGGCCTGGGCGCGGCCGTGGTCGTCGAGGCGGACCCCCGGGGTGCGTCCGGCGAGGATTCCCGCGGTGTTGGCGGTGGAGCGTCCGTGCCGGACGAGGATCAGGGTGGGCATGCGTGCCAGGGTAAGCGCTGCCCGGAGCTCCCCTGCGGACGCGGCAAGTGGCAGGTGAGGACGGGCCGACGCGGGGAAGACTGACCCGGTGATCGTGGACTGTGCCATCTACCGAGCCGGCCGCCGCAGCGAGCGGACCGGCGACTTCACCGAGGCGCTGGCGAAGGCCCGTACCTCGGACGGCGCCTTCGTCTGGCTGGGCGTGCTGGACCCGAGCGAGGAGGAGTTCGGCCGGGTCAGTGAGGAGTTCGGGCTCCACCCGCTGGCGGTGGAGGACGCCCTCAAGGCGCACCAGCGGCCGAAGCTGGAGGTGTACGAGGACTCGCTCTTCATGGTGCTGAAGCCGGTGGTGTACGAGCCCAGAAGCGACCGGGTCTCGCTCGGCGAGGTGATGGTCTTCGTCGGCGAGGGGTTCGTGGTGTCGGTGCGGCACGGCGACGGGGCCCCGCTGGCGCAGGTGCGCGAGCGCCTGGAGCACGAGCCGGAGGTGCTGACCCACGGACCGACAGCGGTGCTGTACTCGATCGCCGACGCCGTCGTGGACCACTACCTGGAGGTGGCGGCCGAGCTCCAGACCGACCTGGAGGAGCTGGAGACGGACGTCTTCTCCCCCGACTCCTCCGGCAACCGCGACACCGCCGAGTCGATCTACACCTTCAAGCGTCAGATCGTGGAGTTCCGCCGGGCCACGGGCCCCCTGGCGGCGCCGGTGGGGCGGCTGGCCGGGAACGGCCCGTTCGGCCACGGCGTGCCGTTCGTCCGAGACTCCGCCCAGCCCTTCTTCCGGGACGTCGGCGACCACCTGCTGCGGGTCAACGAGTCGGTGGAGAGCCTGGACCGGCTGGTCTCGGACATCCTCTCGGCGCACCTGGCGCAGATGGGCGTCCGGCAGAACGACGACATGCGGAAGATCTCCGCGTGGGCGGCGATGGCGGCGGTGCCGACGATGATCGCCGGGATCTACGGGATGAACTTCGACGCGATGCCGGAGCTGCACTGGGTGGGCAGCTACCCGGTGGTGATCCTGGTGATGGTCGGCATCGCCTTCGCCCTGCACCGCCAGTTCAAACGGCGCGGCTGGCTCTGACCACCCTCGCCCGCCCGCGCTCAGGCGAACTCGGGCGCGGTGGTGGCCGGTCCGCCGAGCGGGTCGCGCCGCTCGGGCGGGCTGAGGGAGACCATGCGCCGCCGGCCCGCGGCCCGCTCGTAGAGGTAGGCGGCGCGGATGCCCGCCGCGAGCAGCGCGCCCCGCGCCCGGGACCAGCCCAGCACCTCGCCCATCCGGGCCATCACGGCGAGGCTGACGTCGCGGTAGACAGCGAGCTCGGCGCGTACGCAGGTGTGCAGGGCCCGCTGGACGGCGCGGCCGTGTCCGGCGCGGGCCAGTTTCAGCAACTCCTCGTGGCAGTAGGCGAGGTGGTTGTCCTCGTCGTCGGAGATCATGCGGACCGCGCGGCCCAGCTCCGGGTGGTCGCCGAAGTACCGCACCAGCATCCGCATCTGCTCGGAGGCGCGCTGTTCGGTGACGCGGCTGTGCGCGAGGTAGGTGATGATGTCCTGCTCGCTGAGCGGGGTGCCGGCCTGGAGCCGGGCGTGGGCGAGGCCGATGCCATGGCGTTCCAGGAGCATCGTGTAGTCGGTGTCCTCGGGGACCTCGCAGGGTTCGAGGCCGCGCTTCTTCAGCAGCGCGCGGAAGATCCGGCCGTGCTTGTCCTCGTCGGCGCCGTGCCGGGCGATCTTGGGGGCGAGGTCGCGCTGTGTCTCGGGGACGAGTGCGGCGATCCGGGCGTTCTCCCAGCCGCCCTGCGCCTCGCCGCTGGCGGCGATGGAGCAGAAGAGCCGGTAGGCGTCGTCGTTGTCGAGGATCTCCTGGAAGAGACTCCGGGCCGAGAGCATCCGCAAACCTCCGTACGTCGCCGGACAGTCGTCCGCAGAAGGCCAGTCAAGGGTCGGCCGCGGGGCCCGGCAACGCCACCGCCCGGGCGGCTGGGCCGAACGGGCGACGGGCCCGGTGGCGGTCCGGTGCGCCGGGGGGCGTAACCCCGGCGGCGCTGGGGCGTTGTCCTGGTGACGGCCGTGGCGGGGAAGACCCCCGAGCCCCCACCGCGGCCGCAGACCCGGACGGCCCCGCCTGCTGCGCGCAGGGGGGCCGTCGTCGTGTGCTCGCCGAGTCCTGGGGCGGGTCAGGCGAGGCCCGCGCGCTCCAGGGCCTCGGTGCCGGCGCGGAGCGCGGCGATCCGCTCGTCGAGGGTGAACCCGGCCGGGGAGAGCGTCAGCGTGGTGACACCGGCGGCGGCGTACGCCTGCATCCGGTCGGCGATGCGGTCGACGGTGCCCAGCAGCGTGGTGGAGTCGATGAGCTGGTGCGGGACGGCCGCGGCGGCGCCGTCCTTGTCGCCGGAGAGGTACTTGTCCTGGATCTCGGCGGCCTCCTCCTCGTACCCCATGCGCTGTGCGAGCTGGTTGTAGAAGTTCTGCTTGCGGCTGCCCATGCCGCCGACGTACAGGGCGGTGTACGGGCGGAAGAAGTCGGCGAGCCCGTGGACGTCCTCGCCGACGGCGATCGGGACGGTCGGGACGACGTCGAAGCCCTCCATGGTGAGCCCGGCCTTCTCGCGGCCCGCGCGCAGGTGGCGGACGGCCGTCTCCTCCAGGTGCTCGGCGGCGGGGAAGATCAGCAGGGCGCCGTCGGCGATCTCGCCGGTCTGCTCCAGGTTCTTCGGGCCGATCGCCGCGATGTAGAGCGGGATGCGCTCGCGCTCCGGGTGGACGGTGAGCTTCAGCGGCTTGCCGGGGCCGCCGGGCAGCGGCAGGGTCCAGTGGTCGCCCTCGAAGGAGACCCGCTCGCGGCTCATCGCCTTGCGGACGATCTCGACGTACTCGCGGGTGCGGGCCAGCGGCTTGTCGAACTTGACGCCGTACCAGCCCTCGGAGACCTGCGGGCCCGAGACACCGAGGCCCAGGCGGAAGCGGCCGCCGGAGAGCGAGTCGAGGGTGGCCGCGGTCATGGCGGTCATGGTGGGCTGGCGCGCCGGGATCTGCATGATCGCGGAGCCGATGTCGATCCGCTCGGTCTGTGCGGCGACCCAGGAGAGGACGGTCGGGCCGTCCGAGCCGTACGCCTCGGCGGCCCAGCAGACCGAGTAGCCCAGCCGGTCGGCCTCCTTGGCGACCGCCAGGTTGTCCGCGTCCATACCGGCGCCCCAGTAGCCGAGGTTGATGCCGAGCTGCATGCGCAAATCCCCTTACCCATCGGTAACGTCCCGTTCCGGGGGACTCTAGCGCTCTCACCCGTCCGGACGGTATGCCTGGGCGGGTCGCTCCCGTCACGTGGCGGGCCGCGGCGCGCCGTGCGGCGGTGGTTGTCCACAGGCCACCACGAACTGGGGTGCGGCCAGTACTCTCGGCGACCATGGAGCAGAGGCATCTGGGCCGCACCGGCCTGCGCGTGTCCCGCATCGGCCTGGGCACCCTGACCTGGGGCCGGGGCACCGACGAGCATGACGCCGCCGATCTGGTGAAGACCTTCTGGGAGGCCGGCGGCTCCCTGGTCGACACCGCCGACGTGTACGCGGACGGGGAGGCGGAGCACCTCCTCGGGCGGATCGTGGAGCGGCTGGTTCCCCGCGAGGACCTGGTGATCGCCACCAAGGCGGGCAGCGTCCCCGACCCGGAGCGGCGGTTCGACGGCTCCCGCGGCCACCTGCTCGACGCGCTGGACGCCTCCCTGCACCGGCTGGGCACCGACCACGTCGACCTGTGGCAGGTGCACGCCTTCGACCCTCTGACGCCGCTGGAGGAGACCCTCCAGGCCCTCGACATCGCCGTCACCACCGGCCGGGCCCGGTACGCCGGCGTCTCCAACTTCTCCGGCTGGCAGCTCGCGAAGGCCGCCACCTGGCAGCTGGCGCTGCCCGCCGGGCGCACCCGACTGGCCAGCACGCAGATGGAGTACTCGCTGCTCCAGCGCGGCGTGGAGCGCGAGGTGCTGCCCGCCGCCCTCGACCTGGGCGTGGGCCTGCTGCCCTCCTCGCCGCTCGGCCGGGGCGTCCTGACCGGCAAGTACCGCCACTCCGCTCCCCCGGGCCCGCCGGGCTCGCGCGGCGCCTCCGAGCATCTGGCCGGGTTCGTCGCCCCCTACCTGGACGACGCGGGCGACCGCGTGGTCGACGCCCTCACCACCGCCGCCGACGGCCTGGCCGCCACCCCGCTCCAGGTGGCGCTGGCCTGGGTCCGGGACCGGCCCGGCGTCTGCGCCCCCGTCATCGGGCCGCGCACGGCCGAGCAGCTGGCCGCGGCGTTGTCGGCGGAAGCCCTTACGCTTCCGGACGAGATCTGCCAGGCGCTCGACGACGTGTCGGCGCCCGTGCACCGCTATCCCGACGATGTTTCGTCTGGCGTAACGGAGACAGGCTACCGGTACTGGGGCTGTCAGACCAGCTAGAGCCAAGTCACCCCAGGTGGGGGGTACCTCGCTCCTCGGTCGCATGCTGCAACCTGAGCCGCTGGGTGTGGTGGATGGGCAGGTCATCCAGGTCGCCAGGGGCCACCCACCGAAGTTCCAGGGATTCGTCTGAGATAGCCAAGGTTCCGCCGACGAGTCGGGCTCGAAAGCACACGTTGAACTGTCGCCGCACTTCCCCGTCGCTGTACGCGATGACGTGTAGGGGGTCGGTGTACGTGCCGACAAGTCCAGTCACTTCTACATCTAGGCCAGTCTCTTCCTTGACCTCTCGGACGGCTGCACCGGGAAGGGAGTCGGTCATTTCCATACCGCCACCCGGCAGAGCCCACAGGCCGCTGTCTGACCGCTTCTGAAGAAGGATGCGGCCCCTATTGTCGGTGACTACGGCAGATGCCGCTACAACCATGCTGTTGGGCTCTGGGGCCGAAGGGTCGTCGTAGAACTCAGTTCGTGCCATCGGGGGTTACCTCCTGGGCCGTCGACCAGACGGCATCAAACGACTTGGCGTAGGTGTCGAACATGGACCCGCCCTCAGCGCGCCTCAAGTGCCACACCGGCGCACCGTAAGCGTTCACACCCCAGACATGAGCATTGATCAAGGCTTGATCATCCACTCGATAGACCGAGTTGTAGAGGGTGGTTCCGTGGGTCCGGATCTCCACTCTTGGGACTCCGACCAAGGCCCGGTAATGGAGCAGCGCCAGACGGCATCGTGTCTCAATGCCGTGCCCGAACTTCTCTTCCTGACCCCGGAGTTGCACATTGGGAGAGTTGGCGTCGCCCAGACAGATGCGGACCCGGCAGCCTGCCTCTGCCTTCTCCCTCAGTAGTTCATTGAGCCGGGGATACGCCTCATGCAGGAACACAGCTGCATAGACCAATACGTCTACCTGCTCTTGTGCCGACGACAAAAGGTCAACAAAGATGGACACCGGAATATCTGCCCGCTGCTCGTACAGGGCCACTAGCTCAGGGCTCACCGCCCGTGCTGTACGGGGCTGCCTCAACGCTGGCCACAGTGCGTGAACGTCCTCCCCCAGAGCCTCAGCCGCCGTGATCGCGGTAGCCCTTCCGGGAATCCTCCCCAGGTTCACCCACCTCTCGACGCTCTTGGGGTCAACTCCTGTTGCCTCAGCCAGCTTTGCATGTGTCCAGCCCCCTGCTACCAGCGTTGCCCGTAGCCGCTCGTTGCCAGCCGTGGTGTCGCTCCCTCCCAGTCGCTCCGTAGGGACGTTCTACCCCTGTCGGGACGTCCCCAAGTGGGGTTTGGGCGAGGTTCCTACGTCCCAGCGAACAGGCCGACCATGTGCCCTCTGTGAGGCAGCAGCACGACGAGGCAGGGACCACATGACCAAACCTCCTACCTATCCGGAAGCACCAGTGGAACTCCCCATCGATACATGGCTATTGGAGGGAACTCCGGTAAACGGCTGCAAGGTGTGCTTGGCCCTTGCCAGGGAACGCAAGGAGGCATTGGCCCGTGGCGACCGCAACAAGGCAATCGAGACGAGTAGGGAACTCAGGAACCACCAACACACCCCAGCCCAGTAGTGATACCTACTGCGGCATCTGCACAGGGCACCGAACCATTTGGTGTAACGAATGCTGTGGGTTCGGAGGCTGCAAGTCCTGCAAGCGGACAGAGAAGGAACCTTGCCCTGCTTGTGCCGGGGGCACGGGAGAACCAATCAGATGGTGAGGAGAGGACCCCTCGGCGGGGACCTCTCTCTCGTTTACAACCACCTAATCGGAGTGTTCTTGTCCAGCTCAATGGATAGGTCGATAGGAGACCAACCCCCTGTCGGGTCCAATCCACCAATACCAAGAGACCCAACCACTCCGCCATCATCATCGTCCGGCGGGCGTCCGTAATCGTCAGGCAATCCCCGCTGCCTGTTCTGGTAGATCCTCACTATCTCTTCCGGCTCAGACATTAGGAAGACGCCCGTCATCAAGCACGGCCTGCATGTGTGCCACCTGTGCAGCGTTCCGCTCACGCTCCACACGCTGCTGCTTGGTCACTCCGTCCTCACGGTCAACCTTCGCCTTAGCGGCACGCTTGGCATAGTTCTTCTTCTCCTGCTCATCGAGCTGATCAAGCTTCCACTTACGGATACCGTCACCAGGAACCGACTTGGAATGCAGGTGATCCAAGGCACTGTCAGTGGTAATCGGATTACTCGACGGGCTAAAGGGGTCCATGCGACAGTCGAGGGCCGAACCGCTATGGTGACTAGTAGTCGTCCCGGTGCCTATCCACCCATTCCTCTGCTGCTACCTCCGCAAGCTCCCTAGCCGTTACGAAACGCGGCAGTTCCCCTGTCCACCACGTTCCGCTCTTAAGATCCGACACGAACCCTTCAACCTCTCCAGGCGCTAGGTTGAGAACAACCCACTTGTCCTTAACCCCGGTAGGCAACTGAAGACCGGCTGACCGAGCCATGCCGATGATGTCTCCCAAATCCAGCACCACGGTAACCGGGTCATCGTTGGTCTTCCGGTTCAGTACCTTTACCGAGACTCCATGCTTCTGCATGAACGTCCGCTTCTGGTCGTCATCCTTTTGCTTCCAAACCTTAGCGAATGTCTGACCAGTAGGCCGGAAGCCAGGAGTCTTGTTCTGCTGCTCCTTAGCCTTCTTACGGAGAACCGTAATGCGAGAAGTCAAAGACTCCTGCATTCGCCAGTAGGAAGCTTCCTTCTCGTCACCGTCATACTTGCCCTTGATGAAATCCCCTTCCAGCTTGGACAAGCGAGCGGTGACGGCCTTTAGCTCTGACTCGTAGTCGTTGGTCGGACCGGAAACCTTCTCGTGGATCTCAAGGCTTCCCACTGTCCCCAGGAACATCGTGTTGATGAGGGATTCCAGCGTAGGCCGGTCAACCAAAAGCTTCTGCGGACACTTGCCACCGGGCACGCTGTACGTTGAGCAACGGTACCGGGGGTATTTCTTCACTTCCCCGGAAGCCAGCTTTCCAGTGCCGTATACAGCAGCCAGGCTTCGGCCGCACACGGAGCAAGAGCCCACCCCAGCCAGCATGCTTTGGGACTTCTTGGCAGGCGTAGCACCGGCAAGCTCACCTAGCTTTATTACGGCCTTCTCCCACTCGTGGTAGCTGAGAATCGGTTCATCCGTGATGAGCACAGGAGTCCCATTCTCGTCCTCCACGATCTCCCCTTGATAGGTGTAGATCCCTGCCACCCGAGGATTAGACAATGCAGAGATCACGCTATCCGCCCGCCATGCGGCATTGCGTACCTTGTTCCCCGCTGTCTCCCTTTGACGGTCAACCCAGGTGAGAACCTTGTCTTCAGTGAGTTGTGCCGCAATCCGGAACGGGGTCCAATCCTGCATCAGGAGATCAAAGATCCTCCGGACGTTCGGGGCGTAGTCCTTGTCTTGCACACACCGCTTACCAACTCCGTCAGAAGCCTTCTCCAGCGTGTACCCCATAGAGGGGCGTCCGCCAATCCAGACCCTTTGTGCCAGTCGGGTAGCCACTCCGTCCTTGATCCTGGCTTTGATTACGTCTAGCTCCCCCTCAGCGAACACAGCAATCATCTGAGCCAGCATTTTGCCGTAGGCGTTGTCGAGGTCGAATCCCTCTTGCACCGAATGCATGGTCTTGCCGTTGGTCTGGCACCATTCGATGAGTTCGGAGAAGTGAGCTGACCGCCTGCTAATACGGTCAATCTTCATGAAAGCGATGGTGTCGAACTCGTCGGCTCGTTCTGTGAGCCAGGGACCCAGTTCCGGCCTCTTGAACGGAGAGAGACCCCCGGAGACATCAAGGTCCACAGCCCAGCCGATGACCTCTCCCTCTACGTGGGGAGCGTCGGCCCAATGCTGGATTGTCTCCTTCTGTCGGAGCGGGGACGTACTCTCGTCAGTCAGTTGAGACAGGCGTACAACGCCAAGGATGCGCTTCATGGTGGGTGTGTCCTCTCCGTTCCATCGCCAGACTATCCCGACCAGACTGGAGCACGCTGTGAGTACGGACCCCGCCGCCGCGCCCACCCCCGAGGACGCGCCCGCCCCCCAGGCGGCGGCCCCCGGCCCCGGGACCGCCCCGCAGGGCCCCGAGTCCGGGGCCGAGGGGGCGCCCTCGGGCGAGGACGCCGCCGTTCCGGCTCCCGGTGCCGAGGAGCAGGCCGAGTCCGGGACCTCCGGCGCCGACGGGCAGGCTGCCCGGTCCGACGCCTCCCGTGACGGACAGGACGGGACCGAGGCCTCCGGCGGCGCCGGGCAGGACGAAGGCGGCGCGCCCGTCCTCTCCGAGGCGGAGGCCGAGCTGGCGGCCCAGCGCGAGCTGCGGCGGCGTATCGAGGAGCGCAAGGCCGGGCGGGAGGCGCCGGTCACAGCGGGCGGCAAGCTCCAGGGCGTCGCCGCCGACCTGCTGGCCGCCGTGAAGGCGGTGGAGGGCGGGGCCGCCCCGACCGCCTACGTCCCCGAGACGGCCCCGGCCGCACCGCGCAGGCCCGCACCGGAACCGGTACGACCCTCGCCCGCACCCGCCGCCCCCACCGCCCCGGCAGGCCCCTCCGACCGGGCCGTGGACGAGATCGCGGCGGTGCTCGCCGACGGCGGCGCCCCGGCCGCCCTCGCCCCCGCCGTCGCCGAGGCACTCGGGGACGGCGCGGCCGAGCTGCTCCGCGAGGACCCGTGGCAGCTCCTGCACGCCCGAGCGGTCCGCCCCGAGCAGGCCGACGGCTTCGCCCGCGCGCTGCTGGGCGCCGAGGCCAGGCCGGACGACGCGCGGCGCGGCCGCGCCGTCACGGGCTGGCTCCTCGAACAGGCCGCCCTCGCCGGGCACACCGCGCTGGAGGCCGACGCCCTGCGCGCGGCGCTGGCCCAGCGCGCGGTCCCGGACCCGGAGGGAACCCTGCGGGACGCGGTGGCCGAGGGGGACGTCCTCGTCTTCCAGGACCCCCTGGACTCGGCCGCACCCGCCGCCCCGGCGGCTCCGGCGGCCGAGTCCGGCGCGGACGACGCCGAGGAGCAGGCCGAGACCCCAGTGCGGGTGCTGATCGGCCTGGAGCGGTACGCCCTGGCCGAGGAGAGCCTCGCCGACGGACTGGCCGGGCTGGTGAACACGGCTCCGGCGGCCGGCCCCGGGCCCGAGGCCTGGCAGAGCGCCGGGGGCGAGGGGCGGGGCTCGGCGGCCGAGCTGATCCGGGCCGCCGCGGGACACGGCCTTGTGCTCCATTCCGGCGGCGAGGCGGCCCGCTCGGAACCGGCCGCGCTGCTCACCGCCGCCGCCTCCCTGGGGCTGCGGGCGTGGGGCGCCGCGCACGGGCCGGACAGCCGGGCCCGCCTCGCGGCGGCGCTCTCGGGTGCCGAGGGCGGGGGCGCGGGGTCGGCCACCGTCGCGGGGCTGCTCTCCGGCGCCGAGGGCCCCGGGCGGGACGCCGAGGGTTCCCTCGCCCTGGACCTGCTGGTCGTCCTCGACGCGCCGCAACTCGACGTGGAGAGCGCCGCCGTGCTGATCGAGGCGCTGCCCGACGGGGCGCGGCTGGTGCTCAGCGGCGACCCCGGCGTCCTGGGATCGGCCGGGCCGGGCCGGGTCTTCGGCGACCTGCTGGCAGCCCGCGCCTGCCCGGTCGTCGTCTCCCGCACCCCCGACCCCGGCCCGGTGGGCGAGCTGGTGTCGGGCGTCGGCGCGGGCGAGCTGGTGGCGGTGGACGCCCCGGGCCACGAGGTGGCGATCGTCCCGGTGCGCGACCCGGCCGAGGCGGTGCACCGCACGGTGCAACTGGTCACCGAGTCCGTGCCGCGCGCCTTCCAGGTGCCTCCCGGGGAGACCTTGGTCGTCACCCCGGGCCACGGCGGGGCGGCCGGCACGAGGGTGCTGAACGCCGCCCTGAAGGAGAAGTGCAACCCCGGGCCCGGGCGGTTCGCCGGTTTCGACCCGGGCGACCGGGTGGCGTACAGCCCGGCGCCGGGCCGCACCGAGCTGGGCCAGGTGGCCGGCGCCGAGCAGGAAGGGCTGCGGCTGCGCTGTGCGGGCGGCGAGGTCCTGGTCGCCCGCGACCGGGTGGCGGGCACGCTGCGCCACGGCTGGGCGGTCACCGCCCACCAGGCGGTGGCCCTGCGCGCCCCGGCCGCCGTCGTGGTCGTCCCGGGTGACGCGGGGGCGAGCCTGGCCCGCGACTGGGTCTACACGGCCTTCGGCCGCGCCGAACGCCACCTGTCGGTGGTGCAGGGGGTGGGCCCGGCCCTGGCGTCGGCCGTGGCGGAACGCCCGGCCAAACCCCGCACGACCCGCCTCCCGCTGCTGCTCAGGCCCCAGCTTCCGGCGCCCGCCTGAGCCCGCGCGTCCTCACCCGGACCGCTCCTGGAGCCCTTCGAGCTCGCCGGCCTCGTCGGGGCCTGCGCGTCGGACCCGCCAGGCACCGTTGGTCGACACGGCGCGTACCGCCCTTGTCGATCACCCCCGCGGCCGTCGGTCCGGCCGGAAGGCCGGACCGGGCAGAGGGCCGGACCCCGAGGGCCCGGCCCTCCCCCGCACCGGGCGCGTCAGATGCGCCCGCGGTACTCCTGGTACCCGCCCAGCCCCTCGGCGGCGTCCTCGTCGATGTCCATGACGTCGTCGAGTTCGCGGTCGTCCGGCTCGTCGGCGTCGTCCGGGTCGTCGTCGAAGACGGCGCTCATGTCGAAGCGGCAGACCACCAGCTCCGGGTCGGCGTCCTCGAAGGGAGCGTCGAGCCACTCCCCCGGTTCGGCGGGTTCCTCGGCGGCCACCACCCACAGGGTGGAGTCGCCCTCCTCCAGCCCGAACTCCTTGTGGCGGGAGGCGACCTCGTCCGCCTCGTACTCGCCGAACAGGATGCCGAGGGCGGCGTGCACGCTGTCGCCGACCACGCCCTGCGCGCCCCCGCCGGAGCCGGGCGGCGCGGCGGCCCCGCCCCGGTCCTGGTCGGCGATGCGCTGCGCCTGGGAGAGCAGCCGCCGGGGTTCGGCGACCGCGTAGTCGCGGCGGATGAGGACGCTCAGCGCGCTGGGTTCGTCGGGCCCGGCGTACGGCGGCAGGGCCTCCTCGGCATCGGGGATGTCGAAGGGGGTGACCTCGTCGTAACGCTCGTAGAGCAGTTCGTCGTATTCCTCGGCGGCTGCGGCCAGGTCGTTGAAGGCGGCGTGGACAGCCGGATCGTCCTCACCGGTCCTGCGCTCCACCGCGGCCAGGTGGCGGTCGAGCGCGGTCTTGACCGCCTCGGCGGCGGCCCGTACCTCGGCAGCCGTGGGCTGCTCAGCATCAGACATGGTGCTGACGCTATCCGTACCGGGGCCGCTCCCGCACAATAGATGCGATGCCGGAATACGAATTCACTGACGTGTATGTCCCCCGAGGGATCACTCGCACCGATACGACCCGCCTGCTCACCGACCACGCGGAGTACGGCCACTGGGAGCTGGACCGGCTGGTGCTGCTTCCGGACGGCAGCCGCCGGGTGCGGCTGCGGCGGCGGATCATCCGCCAGTTGCGGGCCACCTGGTGAGCCGCGGGTGAGCCCGGGCACGCCGAAGGGCGGCGACACGCGGTCGCCGCCCTCCGTCGTGTGCCGTGCCGTCCTGGCACCGGCCGGGTGGTTACCCGGACCGGGTCAGGCGGCCTGGCGGGACTTGCGGTAGAGGACCGCCCCACCGAGCAGCATCCCGGCGGCAGCGGCGCCGCCGAGACCCAGCGGCGCGGAGCTGCCGGTCTCGGCCAGCTCCTCCGGCTCGTCCGGCGTGACCGGGGGCTCCTGCGGCTTCTCCGGGGTGACCGGCGGCTCCTCCGGCTCCTCCGGCGTGACCGGCGGCTCCTCGGGCTCCTGCGGCTCCTCCGGCGTGACCGGGGGCTCCTGCGGCTTCTCCGGCGCCGCGTTGGCGCAGTTGTTGCCGAAGGCGGGATTCAGCAGCCCGACCACGGAGACGGTGTTGCCGCAGACGTTGACCGGCACGTCGACGGGCGCCTGGACCACGTTGCCGGAGAGGATGCCCGGCGATCCGGCGGCGACGCCCTCGGCGGTGGCCCCCGAGGGGGAGTCACCGGCGTCGGCGGCCCGGGTGGAGCCGTCCGACGCGGGCTGGACGGCGCGCTCCTCGGCGCCTGCCTGGCTCCCTGCGCCGTTGGCGCAGTTGTTGCCGAAAGCGGGGTTGAGGAGACCCACCACGTCGACGCTGTTGCCGCAGGCGTTGACCGGTACGTGGACCGGGACGGAGACGGAGTTGCCGGAGAGCACGCCCGGCGAGTTGGTGGCGGCGCTCCCCGCGCCCGCGTCGGCTTGTGCGTAACCGCCGGTGACGGCGATGACGCCGGTGGCCGCGGCCACCGTGATCAGGCCCTTGCGCATGACCTGTCGCATAGGTTGTTCCCTGCCTTTGACCTTCCGGAGTGTGCGCCACCCGAGTGGGTGGCGCCCGTAGATGCCGACGGCCCCGGAGCGCATGGCGCGCGCTCCGAGGCCGGCGGACTTCAGCCCCACGTGAGGCGGGGCGAGGCGCAACGTCAGGCGTTGACGCAGGTGTTGCCGAAGGCGGGGTTCAGCAGACCGATCACGGAGACGGTGTTGCCACAGACGTTGACCGGGACGTGGACCGGAACCTGGACCACGTTGCCGGACAGAACGCCGGGGGAACCGACAGCGGCGCCCTGGGCACCGGCGTCGGCGACGGCCATGCCCGCACCGGCGAGAACGAGGCCACCCGTGGCTGCCGCAGCGGCGACGACCTTCTTGATCATGATTCCTCCTTGTTGGCAATGCGATCCCAGCCGCGGACCGCACCACGTGTAACGAAGGACCCAAGGAGGGGGTACGCGGGGCAACGGACGTTCACTCTTCCCAGTCGCGTGCGTACGCACGGCCGATTAAGGAAGAGGCTCGTCAGCCGGGGTGCGGCGCCGGTGAGACTGCCCGCGCCCCGGCTGCGGCAACCGGCTCAGGCTCCGGCCGGGCCCAAGCTCACCCGAAAGGGCTTCAGGAGGCGTCGAGGAACCGGTCGAGCACCCGGACACCGAACTTCAGTCCGTCGACCGGAACCCGCTCGTCCACGCCGTGGAACATCCCGGCGAAGTCCAGCTCCGGCGGGAGCTGGAGCGGGGCGAAACCGAAGCAGCGGATACCGAGGTCGTCGAAGGACTTGGCGTCGGTGCCGGCCGAGAGCATGTACGGCACGGCGCGGGCGATGGGGTCCTCGGCGGAGAGCGCCGTCTGC
The DNA here is from genome assembly GCF_042723275.1 of Streptomyces sp. NPDC058373. Taxonomy (NCBI): domain Bacteria; kingdom Bacillati; phylum Actinomycetota; class Actinomycetes; order Kitasatosporales; family Streptomycetaceae; genus Streptomyces; species Streptomyces sp. NPDC058373. The sequence continues at coordinate 32,262 of NZ_JBHXJE010000028.1, forward strand.
ATGGCGTCGACCAGGGCGCCGTCGAAAGTGGTCTCCAGGGCCTTGTCGGCGTGCACGTCCTCGCGGCGGACCCGCGGGCCGAGGATGCGGTCGAGGTCGGCGAGGAACTCCTCCTCGTGCCCGGGCAGGAAGCGGCCGTCGACGTGGGCGGTGGCCTGGCCGGGGATGACGTTGACCTTGTACCCGGCGCCGAGCTGGGTGGGGTTGGCGGTGTTCTTCAGGGAGGCGCCGATGAGCTTGGCGATGCCGCCGAGCTTGGCCAGCGTCTCGTCCATGTCCTCCGGGTCGAGTTCGGTGCCGAGCGCGTCGGAGAGCTCGTCGAGGAAGTGCCGGAGGGTCTTGGTGACGCGGATGGGGAATTCGTACCGGCCGAGACGGCCGACGGCCTCGGAGAGTTCGGTGATGGCGTTGTCGCGGTGGATCATCGAGCCGTGTCCGGCGGTGCCGTCCACGGTCAGCTTCATCCAGTGCATGCCCTTCTGGGCGGTCTCCACCAGGTAGAGGCGGAGCTTCTCGTTGACGGTGAAGGAGAAGCCGCCGACCTCGCCGATCGCCTCGGTGACGCCCTCGAAGAGGCCGGGGTGGTTGTCGACCAGGTGCCGGGCGCCCCAGGTGCCGCCCGCCTCCTCGTCGGCGAGGAAGGCGAGGACGAGGTCGCGCGGGGGCTTGCGGCCGGAGCGCACCCGGTCGCGGACGACCGCGAGGGTCATCGCGTCCATGTCCTTCATGTCGACGGCGCCGCGGCCCCAGACGCAGCCGTCGGCGATCTCCCCGGAGAAGGGGTCGTGGGTCCAGTCCGCGGCGTTTGCGGGGACCACGTCGGTGTGGCCGTGGATGAGCAGGCCGGGGCGGGACCGGTCCTCGCCCTCGATCCGGACCACGGTGGAGGCGCGGCCCGGGTGGGACTCGAAGATCTCCGGTTCCAGGCCGACCTCGGCGAGCTTCTCCGCCACGTACTCGGCGGCCAGGCGCTCGCCGGGACCGGAGTGGTCGCCGTAGTTGCTGGTGTCGATCCGGATGAGGTCGCGGCAGAGGTCGACCACCTCGTCCTCGCCGCGAAGGTTCCCGGTCCCGTGGTCCGTGTTCGACTCGCTCACGCTGCTCCTTGGCTTGTCGCCGTGTTGGGTCCTCTCATCCTCACCCCGGCCGCGCCCCGCGCCCAAGACCGGGTCCCGGGCGACATACGCCCGTCACACACTGACCCCGTTCCCGGGCACTCCCGCGCCAGGGGGGCCCGGGAGCCGGGGGTGATCGAGGGCCCCCAGATGTTTGCTATGGTTTTCCACGTCGCCGCAGGGAAGCCCCGGCGGACGGCAGACACCTTGTCCGGGTGGCGGAATGGCAGACGCGCTAGCTTGAGGTGCTAGTGCCCTTTATCGGGCGTGGGGGTTCAAGTCCCCCCTCGGACACCAGAGAAAAACCCCAGCTGAGCTGGGGTTTTTTGCTGTTCCGGGGCGGGCGCGGCGAGCCGCTTCCGCCGCCCCGTTCACCCCCTCTCCCGCTGGCTCCGCAGGTACCGGAGGTGGTCGGCCAGGACCGGTACGTGGCTGTGGTCGACCTCCTTGACGGCCGTGATCAGCGTCACGGTGCCCTGCCCCATGAGGTCGAGGAGTTCGCCGGCCGCCGCCGTGTGGGCCGGGTCGCCCAGTTCCGTCCGGTACCGCTCGGTGAAGCCGTCGTACCGGTCGGACGGATCCTGGTGGTACCAGTCGCGCAGCTCGGTCGAGGGGGTGATCTCCTTCAGCCAGACGTCGACGGCGGCGCGCTCCTTGGAGACGCCCCGGGGCCACAGCCGGTCCACGAGGACGCGGGTCCCGTCGGAGGGCTCGGCGGGTTCGTGCACCCGGCGCACCCGGGGGAGCTTCGTCGGTCACGGCGGCGTCCTTCACTGAGGGGCCCGTACCCGCGATGAGATCACCGGGTGCGGCGGGCGGCCCGGCGGTCTGCGCCGACCGGAGTAGGGGGCCGTGGAGAATGGGGCCATGTCCCGTCGCGCCGCCCGCAGCCGCTCCGCCGCCACCCGCCGCCCCGCTCCCTCCGTACGCGGGACCGATCCGTGCCCCTGTGGCACCGGTCGGCCGTACGGCGAGTGCTGCGGCACGTTCCACGCGGGGAACGCCGAGGCGGCGACTGCCGAGCAGTTGATGCGCTCGCGGTACGCGGCCTTCGTGGTCCGCGACGCGGCCTACCTGCTGCGCACCTGGCACCCGCGGACCCGGCCCGCGGCGCTGGACCTGGACGACGGCATGCGGTGGACGGGGCTGGAGATCACCAGGACCTCGCAGGGGAGCGCGTTCCACACGGCGGGCACGGTGACCTTCCGCGCCCATTACCTGGCCGGGGGCGAGTCCGGGGTGATGGCCGAGCACAGCCGCTTCACGCGGGCGGACGGGACCGGGGCGTGGCTCTACGTGGACGGGGACGTCCGGGACTGAGCCGCCGGCGGGCGGGCGGGCGGGGTGGCCGGCCTCAGCGTTCCGCCGGGGCCGGAGGCGGGTCCAGGATGTCGAGTTCCTGGAGGGCGCCGACGGTGATCTCCCGGGTGAGCGCCTCCGCGCGGTCGGCGTCGCGCTCGCGGACGGCCTCGGCGAGGCGGACGTGGAGGGTGACGGCGGCCGGGTCCGGGTCCGGGAACATCACCTGGTGGTGGGTGCGGCCCGAGAGGACCTCGGCGACCACGTCGCCGAGGCGGGCGAACATCTCGTTGGCCGAGGCGCGCAGCACGACGCGGTGGAAGGCGATGTCGTGGCGCAGGTACCCCTCCAGCTGGTGGCCGCTGGAGTGGGCGACCATGCCGAGGGCGTTCTCGGTCAGCTCGGCGCACTGCGCGGAGGTGGCGTGGCGTGCGGCGAGCCCGGCGGCGACCGGCTCGACGGCGGAGCGGAGCACGGTCAGCGAGCGGAGCTGGCGTGGGCGGTCGGCACCGGCCAGCCGCCAGCGGATGACCTGCGGGTCGTAGACGTTCCACTCCTCGGCCCGGAGGACGGTGACGCCGACGCGGCGCCGGGAGGCGACGAGGTGCATCGACTCCAGGACCCGGACCGCCTCGCGCATGACCGAGCGGGAGACCTCGTACCGCTGGGCCAGCTCGTCGGTGCGTAGCACGCTGCCCGCCGGGTACTGGCCCTCGGTGATCGCGGGGCCGAGCCGGTCCAGCACCCGCGCGTGGAGTCCCCCGCCCTGTGTGGTCATGTCGATCAGCCTACGAGGCTCCCAGCGAGAACAAAAAGTCAGACTTTTATGTCACAGCCTCTTGAATTAGTCGTATCTAATGGGTTTCAGTGTCGTGACTCTCCGGGGCTCGATCCGGGGCTCGACAGGCGAACGATGTCGACGAAGACAGCGAGCGAGGCAGCAATGAACACCCCCCACGTCGTCGTGGTCATGGGCGTCGCAGGAACCGGCAAGACCACGATCGGCCCCCTGCTCGCCGAACGGCTCGGCGTCCCCTACGCCGAGGGCGACGACTTCCACCCCCCGGCGAACATCGCCAAGATGTCGGCCGGTACGCCGCTGGACGACGACGACCGCTGGCCGTGGCTGGACGCCATCGGCGCCTGGGCCCATCGGCGCACCGGGCTCGGCGGGGTCGTCAGCAGCTCGGCCCTCAAGCGCTCCTACCGGGACCGGCTGCGCGCCTCCGGGCCGGGCGTGGTCTTCGTCCACCTCACCGGGGACCGGTCGCTGATCGAGGAGCGGATGGCCGATCGCAAGGGCCACTTCATGCCGACGGCGCTGCTCGACTCGCAGTTCGCGACGCTCCAGCCGCTCCAGGAGGACGAGGCCGGGGTCGCCGTGGACGTGTCGGGCACCCCCGAGGAGATCGCCGACCGCGCCTGCGCGGCGCTGGCCGCCTATGACCGGGGCCGCGCGCAGACCTCCTGACCCCGGGCGTCCTGACCCCGGACCGCCGGGGGCCGCGCGGGTGGACACCCCGCACGTCCCCCTTGGCTCCACCCCCTCCCCCACCCACTTTTCACACGAGGGAAGAAACCCGTGACCCGTCTCAGCGTCGAGATGCTGGCAGCGGACGCGGCGGAACCGATCACTTCTGCGGGCAACGCCCAGCTGGGGATCGCCGTTCTCGCCGGTATCGCCGTCATCGTCCTGCTCATCACGAAGTTCAAGGTCCACGCCTTCCTGGCGCTGACCATCGGTTCGCTGGCCCTCGGCGCCCTCGCCGGAGCGCCGCTGGACAAGGCCATCACCAGCTTCACCGCCGGACTCGGGTCGACCGTGGCGGGCGTGGGTGTGCTGATCGCGCTCGGCGCGATCCTCGGCAAACTCCTCGCCGACTCGGGCGGCGCCGACCAGATCGTCGACACGATCCTCGCCAGGGCGAGCGGCCGGGCGATGCCGTGGGCGATGGTGCTCATCGCCTCCGTGATCGGCCTGCCGCTCTTCTTCGAGGTCGGCATCGTGCTGCTGATCCCGGTGGTCCTGATGGTCGCCAAGCGCGGCAACTACTCGCTGATGAAGATCGGTATCCCCGCGCTGGCGGGCCTGTCGGTCATGCACGGCCTGATACCGCCGCACCCCGGTCCGCTCGTCGCCATCGACGCGATCGGCGCCAACCTCGGCATCACGCTGGCGCTCGGCGTCGTCGTGGCCATCCCGACGGTGATCATCGCCGGTCCCGTCTTCGGCAAGTACGCCGCCCGCTGGGTGGACGTGCCGGCGCCCGAGAAGATGATCCCGGAGCGCGCCACCGACGAGACCGACCGGCGGCCCAGCTTCGCCGCGACGCTGGCCACCGTGCTGCTGCCGGTCGTGCTGATGCTCGCCAAGGCCCTGGTCGACATCGTGGTGGACAACCCGGAGGCGGGCGTCCAGCGGGTCTTCGACGTCATCGGTTCGCCGATGATCGCGCTGCTCGCCGCCGTGATCGTGGGCATGTTCACCCTCGGCCGCGCGGCCGGGTTCACCAAGGGCCGCCTCTCCACCACGGTGGAGAAGTCGCTCGCCCCGATCGCGGGCGTCCTGCTCATCGTCGGCGCCGGCGGTGGCTTCAAGCAGACCCTGATCGACGTCGGCATCGGCCAGATGATCCTGGACTTCTCCGAGAGCTGGGCCATCCCGACGCTGCTGCTCGCCTGGCTGATCGCGGTGGCGATCCGGCTGGCGACCGGTTCGGCGACGGTGGCGACCATCTCGGCGGCCGGTCTGGTGGCCCCGCTGGCGGCCGACATGTCGGCCTCGCACATGGCCCTGCTGGTGCTGGCGATCGGCGCGGGTTCGCTCTTCTTCAGCCACGTCAACGACGCCGGCTTCTGGCTGGTGAAGGAGTACTTCGGACTGAACGTCGGCCAGACGATCAAGACCTGGTCGGTGATGGAGACGATCATCTCCGTCGTCTCGCTCATCTTCGTCCTGCTGCTCTCGCTGGTGCTGTAGCGCCTGGCCGCCGGAGTGCACGAAGGGGCGGGGCACGCGGTTCGTACCGCGTGCCCCGCCCCTTCGCCGTTCCCGTCGGCCCGCGGGCCGGGCGGTCAGCCGGTGGTGGCGGGGTGGTCGGCCTCGCCGGCGGCCTTCTCCAGCTGGAAGGCCTCGTTGCCCTGGCCGATGCGGGCGTGCACCTCGGGGCGGGTCCGCTTCAGGACCAGGCCGTAGACGATCCCGCCGCCGGCGGCGAGGCCGATCACGCCGGGCAGCACCCAGCTGAGCGCCGAGCCGGCCTCGGCGCCGACCAGGACGTCGAAGTCCTTGACCGTGTACCCCGCGATGGTCAGCAGGGCGAGTCCGGCGGCGCCGGAGGCGAGCAGCCGCCAGAGCTGGGCGCGCACGGCGCCGCGGCGAGCGAAGAAGACGATGACGGCGAGGGAGGCGGCGGCCATCAGGACGATGACGCCGAGCGCGCCGACGTTGCCCATCCAGGTGAACATCCGCAGGACGGGCGCGGTGGGGTCCCCGGCCGGCTTGTCGTCGGTGAGGGCGAAGGCGGCGACGAGGACCACCGAGATGCCGGTCTGGAGCAGCGAGCCGGTGCCGGGGGCGCCGCTGCCGGGGTTGGTACGGCCGAAGGCGGCGGGCAGCAGGCCCTCGCGGCCCATGGCGAAGGCGTAGCGGGCGACGACGTTGTGGAAGCTGAGCATCGCCGCGAACATGCCGGTGACGAAGAGGATGTGCAGCACGTCGGTGAAGGTGGTGCCGAGCCGCGTCTCGGTGAGGTGGAAGAGGAGCCCCGCGCTCTGCTCGCGGGCGTCGCCGACGATGGCGGAGGGCCCGGAGGCGACGGTGAGCGCCCAGGAGCTGATCATGAAGAAGAAGGCGACGAAGCCGATGGCGAGGAACATCACGCGGGCGACGACGATGTGCGGGCGCCGGGTCTCCTCGGCGTAGACCGGGGCCTGCTCGAAGCCGACGAAGGCGGCGATGCAGAAGCAGAGCGCGGTGCCGAGTCCGGCGCCGGTGAGGGTCTCCGGGTTGAAGGCGTGCAGCGAGAGCCCCTCGGGGCCGGGGTCCGCGATGGCGGCGACGTCGAAGATGACGACGAGGACGCACTCGATCAGCAGCAGCACGCCGAGGACGCGGGCGTTGAGATCGATCTTCAGCCAGGCGAGGACGGCGACGGCGGCCACCGAGGCGAGCGAGAAGATCCACCAGGCGACGTCGAGCCCCAGGTAGGTCGAGCAGATGACCGAGACCTCGAAGCCGAAGATCCCGTAGATGCCGACCTGCATCGCGCTGTACGCCACGAGCGCGACCAGGGAGGCCCCGGCGCCCGCGGTGCCGCCGAGGCCGCGCGAGATGTACGCGTAGAAGGCGCCCGCGTTGTGGACGTGGCGGCTCATCTCGGCGTAGCCCAGGGAGAAGAGGGCGAGGACGATGCCGAGGATCACGAAGAGCAGGGGCTGCCCGGTGATCCCCATCACCCCGAATGTCGTGGGCATGACACCAGCGACCACCATGAGGGGGGCGCTGGCGGCGAGGACGGACAGCAGCAGCCCGGTGGTGCCCAGGCGGTCGGCCCGCAGGGCGCGCTCTTCGCCCTTGTAGGTGCGGATTCCCTCGGACGAGGGGGTCTCGGCGGTCATCGGTTCGGGGTCCTCTCAGGGGGGTGGACGGTGGCGCGGTGCTTCAGCCGGTGCCCAGGGCCGCGCTGCGGGCGGCGTGGAAGGCGTCGTACGGGTCGCGGTCGGGGTAGGCCCACGGCGCGCGGGTGGCGTGCGGACCGATGCGGTGGAAGAGCGCGGCCGCCTCGGCGGGGCGGCCCTCGCAGAACTTGGCGTGCGCCAGGTAGTTGAGGTCGGTGCGGATGCGGCCCCGGTCGAGCCGGGCCTCCCACTCCAGCCACCAGTCGAAGGCGGTGCGCAGCACCTGGCCGGCCCGGCGGGAGCGCCAGTGGCCGGAGGCGGCCGGGTCCGCCGGCTCGCTGCCCGCGGCCGCCAGCACCCGGTAGCGCTCGGCGTGGGCGACCACCGGCAGGACGGCGAGCGGGGAGTCCGGGGAGGCGTGTTCGGCCGACCAGGCGGCGAAGTCGTAGACCTCGTGGAGCGGATCGCGGCCGTCCTCGGGGTGGCGCTCGGCGAGGCGGGCGACCATCAGGTGGTGGGCCATGTGGTGATCCTGGTGGCGCAGGCGGACCGCGTCGAAGAGCCGGACCACCTCGTCCTCGGTGCCGCGTCTGCGGGCCAGCAGGAGCAGGGCGAGCCAGGGGGTGGGGTCCTCCGGGGCGAGGGCGGCGGCGCGGTGGCAGGCGTCGGTGGCCTCGGGGCAGTAGCGGCGGTCGCCGAGGGCGCGGGCCACGGTGGCGCAGCCGATGAGGGCGGCGGCGTCGGCGCTGTCCGGTTCGGCGATCCGCCACTCCTCTCCCCAGGCGGCGGCGCCCTGCGTCCCGGCGAGGACGGTGAGGCGGTGGCCGCGCAGGTCCCAGTCGGTTCCGGTGCGTGCGAGGAGCTCGCGGACGGCGGTCCAACGGCCCTGGGCGAGCGCGGCGCGGGCGGCGATCAGGTCAGCGTCGCCGAGTGCGGGGTCGAGGGTGTTGGCGGCCCGTTTGCGGGCGCGGCCGAACGGGGGCGGGGGTGGGGGCACCGCGTGGGTCCTTCACGACACGACGTGCGAGCGACTGATCACGCGCAGTCAAGCGGGCGGGCGCCCGCTGCGTCAAGGCCCACCGGGGCCCATAGCAGGGGGCAACCCCTGCGACCCCGGCCCCAGTTGAAGGGTACGCGCCTGACGCCGCCTCCCTTTCGACGGGGTTCGCCGGGGCTCCTGCGCGCCCGGGGTGTGTCCTCGAACGCCGGACGGGCTTGACTGGCCGGCCCCGCCACCAGGCCGGTGTCCTCGAACGCCGGACGGGCTGATATTGGCCAGCGGGCTGCCCGGCAAGGTGTCCTCAAACGCCGGACAGGCTTGATTGGTCGGCCCCGCCGCCCGCCGGGTGTCCTCAAGCGCCGGACAGGCTTGATTGGTCGGCCCCACCGTCCGCCGGGTGTCCTCAAGCGCCGGGGCAGGCCTGATCTGCTGGCCTGGCGGCCCGACAGATGTCCTCAAGCGCCGGACGGGCTGGATCTGGCGGCGGGCGGCTCCTCTCATCAATGGGCGAAGCCGACCCGGACGCAGTACGGCCGGTTCGGGCGGACAGACCCAGCCCGTCCGGCGCTTGAGGACACAGTCGCCTTCAGCGCCGGGTACGCCGCAGAACTCGACCAACTCGGCGCCCCCTTCAGCCCGTCCGGCGCTTGAGGACGCCCCTGCCCGGCGGGCAAGCCGCAAACCCGGCCAAGCCGACGACCAATCCAGCCCGTCCGGCGCTTGAGGACACCACGAGGCGGCGGGCAAGCCGCAAACGTCGGGGAGGCCCGTTCGTCAGGTGACGGACTTCGCGGCGGCTCGGCCGGCCGTGCGGCCGGAGAAGAGGCAGCCGCCGAGGAAGGTGCCCTCCAGGGAGCGGTAGCCGTGCACGCCGCCGCCGCCGAAGCCCGCCGCCTCCCCCGCCGCGTAGACCCCCGGCAGGGGCACCCCGGCCTCGGTGAGGACGCGGGAGGAGAGGTCGGTCTGGAGGCCGCCGAGGGACTTGCGGGTGAGGATGTTGAGGCGTACCGCGACGAGCGGCCCGGCCTTGGGGTCGAGGACGGCGTGCGGGGCGGCGGCGCGGATGAGCCGGTCGCCGAGGTAGGCGCGGGCGCCGCGGATCGCGGTGACCTGGGAGTCCTTGGTGAACGGGTTGGTGATCTCGCGGTCCCGGGCGGTCAGCGTGCGGTGCAGCGCCGCCTCGTCGATGAGGGGCTCCTCGGTGAGCGCGTTCATGCCGCGCACCAGGGCGGGCAGGTCCCGCTCGACCACGAAGTCGGCGCCCTGGTCCATGAACGCCTTGACCGGCGCGGGCACGTCGGCGCGGGCCCGCTCCAGGACGCCGCGGACCGAGCGGCCGGTGAGGTCCGGGTTCTGCTCGGAGCCGGAGAGGGTGAACTCCTTGCCGATGATCCGCTGGTTGAGGACGAACCAGGTGTGCTCGTGCCCGGTCCGCATGATGTGTTCGAGGGTGCCGAGGGTGTCGAAGCCGGGGAAGAGCGGGACGGGCAGCCGGTTGCCGGCGGCGTCGAGCCAGAGTGAGGACGGGCCGGGCAGGATGCGGATGCCGTGCCGGGCCCAGATCGGGTTCCAGTTCTCGATGCCCTCGGTGTAGTGCCACATGCGGTCGCCGTTGACCAGGTTGCCGCCCGCGCGCGCCGCCACGTCCAGCATCAGGCCGTCGACGTGGGCGGGGACCCCGGAGAGCAGCTTCTTCGGCGGGGTGCCGAGCCGCTTCGGCCAGTTGCGGCGGACCAGGTCGTGGTTGCCGCCGATGCCGCCGGAGGTGACGATCACCGCCTGGGCGCGCAGTTCGAAGGCGCCGGCCACCTCGCGGCTGCTGGCCCGCCCCCGGTCGGCGGCGGACGGCTCCAGGATCTCCCCGGTGACGGTGTCGACGCTGCCGGCGCTGCGGCCGAGCCCGGTCACCCGGTGCCGGAACCGCAGCTCGACCAGGCCGCGGGCGACGCCTTCACGGACCCGGCGCTCGAAGGGGGCGACCAGGCCGGGACCGGTGCCCCAGGTGATGTGGAAGCGGGGAACGGAGTTGCCGTGCCCGGCCGCGTCGTAGCCGCCGCGCTCGGCCCAGCCGACGACGGGGAAGAACCGGACGCCCTGCCCGTGCATCCAGGCCCGCTTCTCCCCGGCGGCGAAGTCGACGTACGCCTCGGCCCAGCGGCGCGGCCAGTGGTCCTCGTCGCGGTCGAACCCGGCGGCGCCCATCCAGTCCTGGAGGGCGAGGGCGTGGCTGTCCTTGATGCGCAGGCGGCGCTGTTCGGGCGAGTCGACGAAGAAGAGGCCGCCGAAGGACCAGTGGGCCTGGCCGCCGACGGACTGCTCGGGCTCCTGGTCCAGCAGGATCACCTTGCGTCCCGCGTCGACGAGTTCGGCCGTGGCGGCGAGCCCGGCGAGCCCCGCGCCGATCACGATCACGTCTGCGTCGTACGCCATGTCCACGTCCTCGTTCCCTGGGGTTACCGGTGGGTCAGATCTTGTGCGGCGCAGGTGCGGGCGTCAACACCCGGCGCCGGCCCGCGTCCGCTTCCCCTCCGCGGGCCTCCGGCGGAGGCGGGCAGCCGCGAAGACCGGCCGCCGCGATCAATGCTGGACGCGGGCGCGGTGGTCTTCCTCCTCTCCGACGCCTCCTCCTACGTCACCGGCGCCGAACTGGCGGTGGACGGCGGCTGGACCACCGGCCCGACGGTGAAGGACGTCATGGGCCGGGGAGCCGTCCCGCGGCCGACGCTCCCCGCCCCCTGAACTGCCCGGGCCGGGGGGCTGGGTGTTACATGGGGTGCATGGAGACTGAGCCGCGCGGGGAGCCCGAGGACCCGGCCGAGGAAGTGCTGGACGTGGTGGACGCCGAGGACCGGGTGACCGGGCGGGCCCGGCGCGGCGAGGTGTACGCCCGGGGGCTGCGGCACCGGTGCGTCTTCGTCCGCGCCCGCGACGCGGGAGGCCGCACCTTCGTCCACCGGCGCACCGCCACCAAGCTGCTCTACCCCTCCCGCTACGACCTCTTCGTCGGCGGCGTGGTCGGCGCCGGGGAGAGCTACGACGCGGCGGCGCTCCGGGAGGCCGAGGAGGAGCTGGGCGTCAGCGGCCTGCCCGCCCCCACCCCGCTCTTCTCCTTCCTCTACGAGGACCCGGAGGGCCACGGCTCGTGGTGGTCGCGGGTCTACGAGGTCCGGTGCGACCTGCCCGTGGACCCGCAGACCTCCGAGGTGGCCTGGCACGCCTTCCTCACCGACGAGGAGCTGGCGGCGCGGCTGCCGGAGTGGCCGTGGGTGCCCGACGGGCTCGCCGCCTGGGAGCTGCTGGCGGAGCGGGAGGGCCGGTGAGCCTCGGACGGGACCTCAGGCTGTGGTGGTCGCCGGGCCGGATCGCCGAGGAGGGCGACACCCCCGACTACCGCTTCTCGCTCGCCAACGAGCGGACCTTCCTCGCCTGGCTGCGCACCGCGCTGGCGCTGATCGCGGGCGGTTTCGCCGTCGACCAGTTCCTGCCCGGGCTCCCCGAGGGGTGGCGGATCGCGCTGGCGCTGGGTCTGCTCGCCTCCGGGGTCCTCTGCGCGCTGCGCGCCGTCCACCACTGGGTGCGGTGCGAGCGGGCCATGCGGCGCGGTGAGGACCTGCCCGTCTCCCGCTTCCCCGCGGTGCTGAGCCTGCTGGTGGCGGCGGTCGCCCTGGCCATGGTGGTGGTCGTGGTCTTCGGCTGGGCCGGGTGAGTACGCCCGCCGTGCGCGACCCGGGGCTCCAGCCGGAGCGGACCCGGCTGGCCTGGCGCCGGACCACCCTCTCCTTCACCGTCGTCGCGGTGCTCGCCGCCCGCGCCGCCCTGCACCGCTCCGGCGGCGCCGCGAGCGTGCTGGCGCTGGCCTGCTGCTGCGCGCTGTGGATCGGCTTCCTCGCCCTGGCCCACCGGCGCATCCGCTCGCTCACCCCGGCGCGGCCGGCCCCGTTGCCCGCGCCGGTCGCGGCGGGGGCGGTGGTCTGCGCGGCCGGGCTCGCGGTGTCGGCGGGGGTGCTGATCGCCTCCTCGGCCTGAGCGGGCCCCGGCTCACCCCCAGTCGACGGTGATCACCGTCTTGCCCTGCGAACCGGGGTGCTCGGCGGCCTGCCGGTGCGCCTCGGCGGTCCGCTCCAGGGGGAAGGTCCGGGCCACCGTCACGTCGACCGCCCCGGCCTCGGCGAGCCCGGCCAGGTCGGCGAGGTCGTACGGATCGGGGCGTACGAAGACGTAGGCCCCGCCCAGCGAGATCACCTCGCCGTCGGCGACCGAGGCGAGCCGGCCGCCCTCGGCGAGCACGGGCGGGCTCTCCATGAGCACCGGACCGCCCACGGTGTCCAGCACCGCGTCGACCCCCTCGGGCGCCAGCTCCCGCACCGCCGGGACGAAACCCTCCTCGTACGAGACCGGTTCGGCGCCCAGCGCCCGGACCCGGTCGGCCGCGTCCGCCCGGGAGGCGCCGAGGACGCGGGCGCCGAGGTCGACGCCGATGCGGACCGCCAGCGAGCCGACCGAGCCGCCCGCGCCGTGCACCAGCAGCGTCTCGCCCCGCCGCAGCTCCAGCCACCGGCGGAGTGCCTGGAGCGCGGTGAGACCGGCCAGCGGCAGCCCGGCGGCGGCGTCGAAGTCGAGGTTGCGGGGCTTGTGGGCGAGGGTGCGCACGGGGCAGGCGACGTACTCGGCGCAGGTGCCGTGGCCCAAGGAGTCCTTGCGGACGTAGCCGATCACTTCGTCGCCGACCGCGTACTCGTCGACCGACCAGCCGCGCTGCACCACGACGCCGGAGACGTCCCAGCCGGGGACGACCGGGAAGGAGGTGTCCAGGAGCGGGGCGAGGAGCCCCGAGCGGCAGGCGAGGTCGACCGGGTTGACGGCGGTGGCGACCACCTTGACGAGGACGCAGTCGGGCGCCAGTTTCGGTTCGGGGAGGTCGCCGTACTCCAGGACCTCCGGGCCGCCGAAGGTGCGGTAGCTGATCCCCTGCATGGGCTGCCTCCCGGGCCGGTCGGGCGAGTCCCCCTGCTTCGAGCCTCAAGGGCCGGGAGGCGGGGCGCAAGCGGGCGGAGCCGGGGCGCGCGGGGAGGCGGTCCCGATCACGTCGGTCTCCGCCTCTGGACGGCATACCGACTGGTCGGCATCATGAGGGGCGACCCTGCCGTACCGCACCACCAGGAGCCCATGATGAGCGCAGACCGACCGGACACCCCCGCACCGCAGGCGGGCGAGGCCGTCTCCCCGCGCGGCCTGGACCTGCTCCGGCTGCGCGCGCGCCTGGACGCGGAGCGGCCCGGGCTGGTCGCCGGGCCGCTCACCGGCAGACTCATCGAGGGCGGCCGCTCCAACCTCACCTACGCGGTCACCGACGGCACCTCGCGCTGGGTGGTGCGCCGCCCGCCGCTCGGCCACGTACTGGCCACCGCTCACGACATGACGCGCGAGCACCGGGTCATCAGCGCCCTGCGCGACACCCCGGTCCCGGTCCCGGAGACCGTCCTGCTCTGCGAGGACACCGAGGTGCTGGGGGCGCCCTTCTACGTCATGGAGTTCGTCGAGGGCACCCCGTACCGCACGTCGGATGAGCTGGCCGTGCTCGGCGAGGAACGGACCCGGAACGCGGTCCTCGGCCTGGTCGACACCCTGGTCGACCTGCACGCCGTCGACCCGGAGGCGGTCGGCCTCGCCGACTTCGGGCGGCCCGAGGGGTTCCTCGGCCGGCAGCTGCGCCGCTGGGGCAAACAGCTCGACGCCTCCCGCAACCGCGACCTGCCCGGCATCGACGAGCTGCACGCCGCGTTGGGCGAGGCGCTGCCCGCCTCGGGCCCGGCCACCGTGGTCCACGGCGACTACCGGCTCGACAACGCCCTGATCGGCCCCGACGACCGCATCAGGGCCGTCCTCGACTGGGAGATGTCCACCCTCGGCGACCCGCTCACCGACCTGGGCCTGCTGGTCATGTACAGCACCTCACTCCAACTGCCGGGCTCCCCCATCAGCACCACCGCCGGGGCGCCGGGCCACCCCTCCCCCGACGAACTGGTCCAGCGGTACGCCGAGCGGTCCGGCCGGGACACCTCGGCGGTCGCCTGGTACACCGCCTTCGCCTGGTTCAAGCTCGCCGTGATTCTCGAAGGCATCCACTACCGCTACACGCTCGGCCAGACGGTCGGCGCGGGCTTCGACCGCATCGGGGAGCTCGTCCCCGTCTTCATCGAGCACGGTCTCACCACCCTCCAGGAAGGCTGACCATGGACTTCGCGTACGACGCGCGCACCGAGGAACTCCGCACCCGGCTGCTCTCCTTCATGGACGAGCACGTCCACCCGGCCGAGGCCGTCGTCGAGGAGCAGCGGGCCGCGCTCGCCTCCCCGTGGGACGAGCCGCCGGTCGTCGCCGAGTTGAAGGCGGAGGCGAAGCGGCAGGGACTGTGGAACCTCTTCCTCCCGGACCGGCGGTACGGCGCCGGGCTCACCAACCTGCAGTACGCGCCGCTCGCCGAGATCACCGGCCGCAGCCCGCAGCTGGCCCCGACCGCGCTGAACTGCGCGGCGCCGGACACCGGCAACATGGAGCTGCTGGCCGAGTTCGCCGACGAGGCGCAGCGCAAGGAGTGGCTGGAGCCGCTGCTCGCGGGGGAGATCCGCTCGGCCTTCGCCATGACGGAGCCGGAGGTCGCCTCCTCGGACGCCACCAACATCACCACCCGGATCGAGCGGGACGGCGACGCGTACGTGGTCACCGGCCGCAAGTGGTACATCTCCGGGGCGATGAACCCCGACTGCAAGATCTTCATCGTGATGGGCAAGACCGACCCGGACGGCGCCGACATCCGCCGCCAGCAGTCGATGATCCTGGTCCCGCGCGACACCCCCGGCGTCACGGTGAAGCGGGCGATGCGGGTCTACGGCTACGAGGACCACTACCACGGCGGCCACGCCGAGGTCGTCTTCGACCAGGTCCGGGTCCCGGCGGCCAACCTGGTCGGCGAGGAGGGCGGCGGCTTCGCCATCGCGCAGGCCCGGCTCGGTCCCGGCCGCATCCACCACTGCATGCGGCTGATCGGCATGGCCGAGCGGGCGATCGAGCTGATGTGCCGCCGGGCGGTGGCGCGGGAGGCGTTCGGCAAGCCGCTGGCGGCACAGGGCGTGGTGCACAACTGGATCGCCGACGCCCGGGTGACGGTGGAGCAGTTGCGGCTGCTGGTGCTGAAGACGGCCTGGCTGATGGACACCGTCGGCAACCGGGGCGCGCACACCGAGATCCAGGCGATCAAGATCGCGACGCCGCGCGCGGTGGTGGACATCATCGACCGGGCGGTGCAGCTGCACGGCGCGGGCGGGGTCAGTCAGGACTTCCCGCTGGCCGAACTGTGGGCGGCGGCCCGCACCCTGCGGCTGGCCGACGGCCCCGACGAGGTGCACCAGCGCTCGCTGGCCCGCCGGGAGCTGAAGAAGTACCGCTGAGCGAGGAGCGGTCCCGGCTGCGACGGAGGCCCCCGCCCGGTCAGGGCGGGGGCCTCCGTCGCGGCCGTACGCGGGTCCCGGGGTCAGGTGCCCGGGTGGGTGAGGGCGCGCAGGAGCAGGTCGGCGAGGTGGGTGGCGACCTGCTGCGGGGTGAGCGGTCCGTCGGGGCGGTACCAGGTGGAGAGGTGGTGGACGGAGCCGAAGTGGTAGTCGACCACCAGGTCGGCGGGGATGTCGCTGGTGAAGACGCCGGTCCGCTGGCCCTCCTCTACCAGGGCCCGGAACCGCTCGTGGTAACGCCGCCGCTCGGCCCGGACCTGCTTGTTCTTCTCGGGGCTGAGCTGGTGCATGGAGCGGAAGAAGATGGACGCGTCGTCCAGGTTCTCGATGGTGGTGACCACCACGTCGGCGGCGGCCGCGCGCAGCCGCTCCTCGACGGGGTCCTGGGAGTTCGCGTACATGTCGAGGCGTTCCTGCTGGAGTCTCAGCAGCCGCGAGTAGACCTCCTGGAGGAGGTCCTCCTTGGAGCCGAAGTAGTGGTACAGGGCGCCCTTGGTGACGCCGGCCGCCTCGACGATCTCCTGGACGGAGGTCCGGTCGTACCCCTGGTCGGCGAAGAGGCGGGTGGCGGCGGCCAGCAGCCGCCGGGGTACGGGCGTGCCGTCGCCCTCCGGGTTTCCGGGCGTGTTCTGGGGCACTCCGCCGCCACCTTCCTCTCTCCTGGTCACGCCTTACGCGTGGCCCTTCGTCTCGGTACCGCCAAAACCGGCGTCGCTGGGTGAACGCAGTTCCCGCCGGAGGATCTTCCCACTGGAGGTCTTCGGCAGCTCGGGCAGGACCCGGACCTCGCGCGGGTACTTGTACGCGGCGAGCCGTTCCTTGCAGTGGGCGACCAGGTCGGCGGGGTCGGCGTCGGCGCGCAGGCTGACGTAGGCGCGGACGGTCTCGCCGCGGTAGGGGTCGGGGACGCCGACGACGGCGGCCTCGCGGACGGCCGGGTGGGTGTAGAGGACGTCCTCGACCTCGCGGGGCCAGACCTTGAAGCCGGAGGCGTTGATCATGTCCTTCTTGCGGTCCACGACGTAGAGCCAGCCCTCGTGGTCCATGAAGCCGATGTCGCCGGTGCGCAGCTCGCCGTCGGGGAAGGTCTCGGCGGTCGCCTCGGGGCGGCGCCAGTAGCCGGGGACCACCTGGGGGCCGCGCACCGCGATCTCGCCCTGCTCGCCGAAGGGCACCTCGTCGCCCTCGTGGTCGAGGATGCGCACCACCGAGTCGGGGCCGGGCACGCCGACGGCGAGGGTGCCGGAGACCGGGTCGACGGGGGCCTCGCGGCCGGTGGGGACCGAGGCGCAGGGGGCGGTGCACTCGGTGAGGCCGTAGCCGTTGTGGAGGTACGGGCCGAATCCGGCGCGGAACTTCTCGACCAGGGCGGGCGGCAGCGGGGCGCCGCCCGAGGAGATGAGGACGAAGGAGGAGAAGTGGGCGGGGGTGGCGGCGGGATGGGCGGCCAGCGCCATGAAGGCGGTGGCCGGGCCGACGGTGTAGGCGGGCCGGTGCTCGGCGAAGGCGTCGAGGACGGCGCCGGGCTCGAAGCGGTAGGCGAGGGCGAGGGTGCCGCCGTTGAGGACGCAGGCGGCGAACTGGGCCACCATTCCGGTGATGTGGAAGAGCGGGGCGAGGGCGAAGTAGGTGGAGCCCTCGGGGATGCCGGAGCCGGTGCGCTGGCGTTCGGCGTTGTAGGTGATGTTGCCGTGGGTGTTGGTGGCGCCCTTGGGGGCGCCGCTGGTCCCTGAGGTGTAGCTGATGAGGGCGATGTCGGCGGCGGCGCGCTCGCGCCCCTCGGGGGCGCGGTGCCCGGCGCGGGCGACGGCGAGCAGGTCCTCGGTGTCGGCGGGCGCCGGTATCGGCTCGAAGGTGAGGACCCGGCTGTCGTCGCGGCTCTGGAGCTGCCGCTCGTCCGCGGTGAGGACCAGGCGTACGGAGGTCCCGGCGGCGGTCTCCCGCAGGTACGCCTCCCAGGCGCGGTCGGCGCAGACCAGGCCGCTCACCTCGGCGTCGGCGAGGACGTGGGCGACCTCACCGGTCTTGTACATCGGGTTGACCGGGACGACGACGCCGCCGGCCTTCCAGACGCCGAGGACGGCGAGGACGAAGTGCGGGCTGTTCTGGAGCATCACCGCGACCCGGTCGCCGGCGCTGATGCCGTGGGCGGCGAGGTGCCCCGCGACGGAGTCGCTGAGCAGGTCGGCCTCGCGGAAGTCGACGCGCCCGTCGAAGTAGGCGAGGGCGGTGCGTCCGGGGTGGCGGGCGGCGCCGGCGCGGAAGGCGTGGACGACGGTGGGCGGCGGGGTGAGTGGCGCCTTCTGGATGTCGTCGAGGAGTGCGAGCCACGGCTTGGTGTCGTAGCCGTGGCGGGGAGCGGTCGTCATCGGCCTGCTCCTTCCCAGGTCTGCTGAAGGTGGTTCATGGAGCCGAGCCAGCGCTCGGGGTCCTTGGCGCGGGCCGCGTGGTACCCGGCGACCTCGGGGTGCGGAAGGATGAGGAAGCGGTCCTCGGCGATGCCCGCGAGGAGGGCGTCGGCGACGTCCTCGGGGTCGATGGCCGTGGGGGCGAGGACCAGGTCGCCGGCGGAGCCGGCGGCGGTGAGCATGTCGGTGCGCACACCCTGCGGGCAGACGGCGTGGACCTTGAGACCGCGGTGGCGGTAGGTCAGGGAGAGCCATTCGGCGAAGGCGTACGCGCCGTGCTTGGAGACGCTGTAGGGGGCGGCGCCGATCATGGTGAGCAGCCCGGCGGCGGAGACGGTGGAGACGAAGCGGCCGTGGCCGCGCTCCAGCCAGCCCGGCAGCAGGGCGCGGGCGGCGCGGACGTGGGCCATGACGTTGACGTCCCAGGCCGCGGCCCAGACCTCCTCGTCGGCGTCCTCGGCGCCGGGCGAGGTGAGGCCGGCGTTGGCGCACCAGGTGTCGACGGTGCCGCCGAGGGCGTCGCGGGCCGCCTCGACCACCGTGGAGGCGTCGCCCCAGACCGGGATCGCGCCGATCTCCTCGGCCGCCTTTCTGGTCCGGGCCTCGTCGAGGTCGTTGACGACGACGCGGGCGCCCTCGCGGACGAAGCGCTCGGCGAGGGCGGCGCCGATGCCTCCGGCGGCTCCGGTGACGACGACGCCCGTTCCCTGCACGGCGGTGTGGGTGTCCACTGGGGCTCCCTTTCGGCGAGGTTGCCGCGAATTGCCTGCGGCTGCTTGGGCAGACTAACCAGTCGGTATGTGGTTGTGAAGCCCTGTCCGGGCTTTCGGACTCGACCGGTTCGGTCACTGATGGCCTCAAGCGCCGGCCGGGCTGGATTCGGCTCAGGTCGAGTGTTGGCCTCAAGCGCCGGCCGGGCTGGATTCGGCTCAGGTCGAGTGTTGGTCTCAAGCGCCGCCGGGGTGGATATTGGGCTCAGGACAGGTCTTGGCGGGGCGGGGCCGCTTGTTCCAGGGCGTCGATGGGGCCGGACATGAGGGTGCGGAGGTGGGTGGTGAGGTGGTCGAGGGGCCAGTCCCACCAGGAGAGGGTCAGGAGGCGGTCGATGTCCTTGTCGGTGTAGCGGTGGCGGATGACGCGGGCGGGGTTGCCGCCCGCGATGGCGTAGTCGGGGACGTCGTCGGTGACCACGGAGCCGGAGGCGATGATCGCTCCGTGGCCGATGCGGACGCCGGGCATGATCGTCGCGCCGTAGCCGATCCAGACGTCGTGGCCGATGACGGTGTCGTTGCGGACGGGCAGGTCGGTGATGAGGTCCATGTGGTCGGTCCAGGAACCGCCCATGATCGGGAACGGGAAGGTCGAGGGGCCGTCCATGCGGTGGTTGGCGCCGTTCATGAGGAAGCGCACGCCCTCGCCGAGAGCGCAGAACTTCCCGATGACCAGCTTCTCCGGGCCGTAGTGGTAGAGGACGTTGCGGGTCTCGAAGGCGGTCGGGTCGTCGGGGTCGTCGTAGTAGGAGAACTCGCCGACCTCGATCAGCGGGGAGGTGACGAGCGGCTTCAGCAGCACCACGCGCGGCTGCTCGGGCATCGGGTGCAGCACGGTCGGGTCGGCGGGGGCAGGGGGCATGAGGACGTGGTTCCTTCCTGAGGTGTGGTGGGCCGAGTCGAGGGCTCAGGTCTCGGCCGGGGTCGTCGCGGGGGCGCGCAAGGCCAGCTGGTCGCCGCGCCAGCGGCGGCGCAGGCGGCGGTCGTGGCTGACGACGACGAGGGCTCCCTCGTAACCGTCCAGCGCGGCCTCCACCTCCTCGACCAGGGCGGGCGAGAGGTGGTTGGTGGGTTCGTCCAGGAGCAGCACGTCCCAGGCCTCGCCGAGCAGCCGGGCCAGGGCGAGGCGGCGGCGCTGTCCGGTGGAGAGGCGGCCGACCGGGACCGTGAGCTGCTCGGGGCGGAACAGGCCGAGGGACAGCAGGTGTTCGGCGTGGGCTTCGGCCTCCCCCGCCCGGCCCCGGGCGAAGGCGGCCAGCACGGTCTCGTCCGGCCTGCCCGGGCGCGACTCCTGGGGCAGGTGGCCGATCCGGCCGCGCCGCGTGACGCGCCCGCCGCCGGACGCCGGCTTCCCGGCCAGGACCTGGAGCAAGGTGCTCTTGCCCGCCCCGTTCGGTCCGGTGACCAGCAGCCGTTCACCCGCCGCGACGGTGAGACTCGTGCGGTCGAGTCTGCCGGGGACCGCCACGTCGGCGGCGTCGAGTACGGCGCCCTCCGGGCGGCGGGTCGGCAGGACCGGGGTGAAGCGCAGCGGTTCCGGCGGGGACGGGACCGGGTCGGCGAGCAGGCGGCGCAGCCGTTCCTCGGCGTTGCGCACCCGGCTGGCCAGCGACTGCTGGACGCGGCCGCCGGCCCGGTCGTAGGCCATCTTGTTGCCGTCCTTCATCGCCCGGCCGGGGGCGACCTGGCGAGCGGTGGTCGCGGCGGCCTCGCGGAGCCGGTCGGCCTCGGTGCGCCACTGCTCGTGCGCCTGGGCCCAGCGGCGCCGGGCGGCGGCCTTCTCGGCGAGGTACCCGGCGTAGCCGTCGCCGTACCGGACGACGCCGTGCCGGTCGGCGTCCACCTCCAGCAGGCTGGTGGTGACGCGTTCGAGGAAGTCGCGGTCGTGGGAGACCGCCACGGTGGTGCCGCGCCGGGTGCGCAGGTGCTCCTCCAGCCAGTGCAGGGCGGACGCGTCGAGGTGGTTGGTCGGCTCGTCCAGCAGCAGGACCTCCGGTGCGGCTGCCAGCAGCGCGGCCAGCCGCAGCCGGACCTGCTCCCCGCCGGAGAGCGTGCCCGCGGCGCGGTCGCGCCCCACCAGACCGAGGCCGAGGCCGTGCAGGGCGCGCTCCACCCGGGCGTCGGCGTCGTAGCCGCCGCGCAGTTCGAAGAAGGTCAGCAGGTCGCCGTACTCGGCCAGGCCGGACTCGTCGCCCTCGGCCATCGCGGCCTCCAGGTGGCGCAGGCGGCGCTCGACGGCGCGCAGCTCGCCGAGGCCGCGGTCGACGACCTGCTGGACGGTCAGGTGCGGGGGCAGCCGCTCCTCCTGGGCGAGGTGGCCGACGCCGCCCGCCGCCTGGACGACGATCTCGCCCTGGTCGGGCTGGTCCGCCCCGGCGAAGAGGCGGAGCAGGGTGGTCTTGCCGGAGCCGTTCTCCCCGACGATCCCGGTGCGCTCACCCGCGGCGAGCGAGCAGGTGACCGAGTCGAGGACGGTGCGGCCGTTGTACGACACGCTGACGGCGCGAGCGGCGATCTGCGCAGGCATGGGCAAACTCCGAAGCATTCGGGGACGGGGCGGCCTCGCGGGGCCGGACAGCCGGGGGAACGCTTCGAAGGATCATCGACCACTCCACTAGTGCGACAACTGATGCATTAGGATGCTGCCACACCGAAGACCCCCCGGCAACAGAATTCGAGCGACAGGAGGCGGCGATGGCCCCCACGGCGCCCGGGCCCGAAGCCCCCGCGCCGCCCCGCCCGCGCCCCGGCGGCCGGACCGCCCGTACGCGGCGCGCGGTGCTCGACGCGGTCCTCGCGGAGCTGGGCGAGCGCGGGTACGACGGGCTCACGGTCGAGTCCGTCGCGGCCCGCGCGGGCGTGCACCGCACCACGGTCTACCGGCGCTGGGGGGACGTCGGCGGCCTGCTCGCCGACGTGCTCGACGCGGCGGGCGACGACGACTGGGGGCCGCCGGACACGGGCTCACTGGAGGACGACCTGACGGGGCTGAACGAGGAGATCCACGACGCCCTGACCGCACGGCCGCCGGTCGTCCCGGCCCTGATCGCCGCCTCGTTCCGCTCCGGGCAGGCCGCCGACGCGCAGCGGCGGCTCTGGGAGGACCGGTACGCGCGCTGCGAGGTGGTCGTCGACCGGGCCGTGCGGCGCGGCGAACTCCCGCCGGAGACCGCCGCACGCCCGCTGCTCATCGCGGCCACCGCGCCGCTCTACCACCAGCTCACGCTCCTCGGCACGCCGCCCGACCCGGACCTGCCCCGGCGCGCCGCCAGGACGGCCGCCCTCGCCGCGGCCGCGGGCGTCTTCGCCGATCCCCCGCCGGCGGGCGGCGCCTGAGGGCGGCCGGGCCCCCGGGCGATGCGGAATGCGATCGTCCGGCGCGGGTTCGTTCCCTGGCGGCGCCGGGCGCGTTAGCGTGCGTGCACATGACAGCCGTCGGTACCACGGAGGTCCGCGCATGACCCTGACCAGACGCAGTCTGCTCGCCGCCACCACAGCCGCCGGGGCCCTGACGGCCACCGCCGCGGCCCCCGCCCTGGCCCAGGGCGGCCCACCGGGCCGGGGCGGGCGCGGCCTGCGGACCGGCTTCGAGCAACTGGCGGCCGGCGGGTACCGGGTGCTGGCAGGCCAGAAGGTCGGGGTGGTCACCAACCCGACGGGCGTCACCCGCGACGTGCGGCACATCGTCGACGTGATGCACGCCGACCGCCGCGTCGACCTGCGCGCCGTCTTCGGTCCTGAGCACGGCTTCCGCGGCACCGCGCAGGCCGGGGGCTCCGAGGGCCGCTACGACGACCCGGCGACCGGGCTGCCGGTCTACGACACCTACCTCACCTCGGGGCAGAAGCTGGCCGACATCTTCACCGAGTCGGGCGTGGACACCGTCGTCTTCGACATCCAGGACGCCGGCGCCCGCTTCTACACCTACATCTGGACGCTCTACGACTGCATGGAGGCGGCCGCGCTCGCGGGCAAGCGGTTCGTGGTGCTGGACCGGCCCAATCCGCTGACCGGGCGCGAGGCGCTCGGCCCGGTGCTGCACAAGGAGTTCGCCACCTTCGTCGGGCGCGAGCCGATCTCCCAGGCGCACGGGATGACCGTGGCCGAGCTGGCGGGGCTGTTCAACGGGGAGTTCCTCACCCGCCCCGTCGAACTGGAGACCGTCCGCATGACCGGATGGCGCCGGGACGACTTCTACGACGCCTCGGGGCTGCCCTGGGTGCCGCCCAGCCCCAACATGCCGACCCCCGAGACCGCCGTGGTCTACGCGGGCACCTGCCTCTTCGAGGGCACCAACCTCTCCGAGGGGCGGGGCACCACCCGCCCGTTCGAGCTGCTCGGCGCCGAGGGCATCGACCACACCTGGGCGGCCGCCGCCAACGCGCTGCGGCTGGAGGGGGTGCACTTCCGCGAGGCGTACTTCGCCCCGGTCTTCTCCAAGTTCGAGGGGGTGACCGTCGGCGGGGTGCAGGTGCACGTCCACGACCGGGCCGCCTTCGACCCGGTCCGCACCGGGATCGGGCTGCTGGTGACGGCGCGGCAGGTCTGGCCGGGCTTCGCCTGGCGCGAGGACCAGTGGATCGACAAGCTCACCGGCTCCGCCCGGGTCCGCACCATGATCGACGCGGGGGCCACCACGGACGAGGTGGTGGCGGGCTGGCGGTCCGAGCTGGCGGAGTTCCGGCGGACCCGGCGGACGTACCTGCTGTACCGCTGACCCGCACGGGCTCGCGGGAGACGGCGGCGCCCCCGGCGCGCGAGGTGCCGGAGGCGCCGTCCTGGCGTACCGGGTCAGCGGTGGCTCGGGAACTCCACCACCTGCTGGTAGGTCGGCCGGTTCTGCCACTGGATGTTCTCGTGGGTCAGGCCGCCCACGGCGCGCTGCACGATGCTGTCGGCGCACCACTGGTCGCCCGCGGCGCAGGTGTCGTCGCCGGGGTAGACCTCCTCGGCCGGGGTCGCGGCGGCCTCGGCGAGAGTGGTCAGCAGGACCTTGCGGCAGGCGTCCCGGTCGCCGTCGCCGCAGTAGGCGACGCCGGGGCCGCCCTCGACCGGCTCGCCGAGGACCCGGCGCAGATCCTTGTCGACATAGCCCCACCAGCCGTTCTGGAAGGCCGACCCGGCGTGCGAACCGGTCGGCCCGTGCCCGGCGGACGGCGCCTCGTCCACGGTGAGTTGACCGGTCAGGGCGGTGTACAGCTCGCCCCCGAGGCCGGGTTCGAAGGAGGCCCGCACCAGTTCGGGCCACCAGGCGTCCATGATGCGCACGGCGTCCGCGTGGGCGTACGCCTTCGACCCGGCGGAACTCTGGTTGCGCTGCGCCCCCGCGGCCTGCCAGGCCCGCAGTTGCTGGACGGCCTTGACGGTCTCGGGGCTGTCGCCGCCGCCGAGGATCTTCAGCAGCCCGGGCAGCACCTGCTCGCCGCGCAGGTCGGTGACGCCCGCCTCGGCCATGGCTCGGGTGAGCGAGGCGCGGGTGACCGAACCGGCCTCGACCAGCTTCTTCACCCGCCCGTCGAGCAGGTCGCCGCGGTGCACGGCACCGTGGCTGAAGTTGGCGGCGGAGTACCCCTTGGCCTGCTTGTTGTTCCAGGAGACGTAGTAGTCCTGGTTGACGGACCGGGGGTGTTCGGCGGGCGGGGTCTGGTCGGAGGTGTGGGTGGCCGGGTCGTAGCCGCGCCACTCGTACTCCGGCTCGCCGCGCACCGGAAGGGCCGGGTCGACGCCCTCGGCGCGGACCGGGTTGCCGCCGCTGTTGTAGTACGCGGTGTCGCGCGAGTCGGCGTAGAACCAGTTGAAGGCGTAGTTGATGTGCTGGGCGGCCTCCTGGAAGGAGGCGGCGTCGGTGACGTGTCCGGGGTCGTTGAGCATCTGGAAGCCGATGATGGAGTCGGCCTCGTGCCCGTAGGTGGAGCGGAGCTGGGTGTAGGCGACGGGGGTGCCGTCGACGGTGGCGCGGTGGGTGACGATGCCGAGCTTGGTCCGGTACACCTGGAGGCGGTAGGAGCCCTTGGCGGTGGAGTCGGCGAGGCTGGGCTTCCAGGCGTTGGTCTTCTCCAGCTTCTCCATGGGCAGGCACTCGCCCCGGAAGCGGTAGTGCACGGCGTCCTTGCCGGGGACCGAGCCGTCCGGGGAGCAGAGCTCGACGGCGTAGGTGTCGGTGATGTCCTGGCCCGCCGAGGTGGCGCTCCAGGAGTAGTCCTGGCCGCGGCCGAGCTGGACGTACATGCCCACTCCGGCGAAGGAGACGCCGCGGGCGCTGATGCCGGGGCCCTGGAGCTCCTGCATCATCAGCAGCTGCGGCGCGAAGTAGCCGGTCTGCGGGCCGAAGACGGCGACCGGGTGGCCGGAGGCGGTGTGCTCGCCGGAGACCACGAGGGCGTTGGACATGCCCTTGTCGGTGGAGAAGAGGTCGGCGGGGAGCACGCCGCCGTCGTACATGCCCTGGAGGGGTTTCAGTTCGGCGGGCGCCTTCACCGGGTCCTTGGCGGGCTTCTTCTGCGCGGCCGAGCCGGTGCGGTCGCGCACGACCTGCTCCCGGGTGACCGAGCCCGGGTCGGGGAGGGCCTGGCCGCGCGCCTTCCCGGGCTTGCCCGCGTACGGGAAGGCGGTGCCGTCGGTGATGGTCAGCACCGTCTCGGGGTCCTCGCGGCCGCGGAACCCCTCCCACACCTCGGTGCCCTTCTTCAGGCCGTACTTCTCCTGGGCGGCGAGGAGGGAGAGGGCGGCCTCGACCTCTCCGCCGCCGCCGTTGCCGAAGAGGCCTCCGACCACCGAGGCCAGCGCGATCAGGTCGGTCAGCTCGAACGGCTCGATCTCGCCGATGTTGGTGATCGCGCCGATCTTGCCGGTGAGCACGTACTCGCCGGGGAAGGTGCGGCTCTTCTTCGCCTTGACGCGGTAGGCGTTGAGCCCGTCGATGTAGGCCTGGGCGTCGGCCATGGCCTGCCGCCCGCGCTCGCCGCCGTGGTCGCGGATGTAGGCGACCTGCGCCTCAAGGTCCTCCTCGGTGTACGGGGCCTCGGGCCAGAACTGCTGCTCCAGGCCCTGGTTGGCCTCGGCGCCGCCCGCGAACGGGGTCAGCTCGCCGCGTCCCACGTGCCGGAAGAGGTCGATGAGCCAGAGCCGGTCCTGCCCGGCCGCGTACCCGGCGCCGAACTCGGTGCCGTAGCGGGTGGTGCCCTGGATGTGCGGGACGCCGGTCTTCTTGTCGCGGGTGATCGTCACGTCGTCGCGGGGGCGGGTGACGGAGGCGACCTGGTCCTCGGGGACGCCGAAGGAGGCGTCGTGGAAGAAGTCGGAGAGCTTTTCGTCGGTGAGCGAGTCGTACCCGGAGGCCAGCGCGTCGTACGGCGCGAGCTGGTCGGCGGCGTGCCGGGGCTGGATGCCGAGCGCCCGGTTGGCGAGGATCTCGGCGAGCGTGGCGCTGCCGTTGTTGCCCGGCGGCAGGATGTCCTGGCAGTTCTCGCCGCAGTGGTCGGCGGCCGGCGGCGGGTCGGCCGCCGCTGCCGGTGGGAGCGGGGAGAGCAGTCCCGCGGTGAGGGCGAGCGCGGCGGTGGCCGTGAAGGCCCCCGCCCGGCCGGCCAGTGAGGTGCGTGGGGCGTATCTGGGGGTGCGCCGTCGCATACCTGGTCCTCCCGACGATGGTGAGCCGGAGGTTACCGCCGGTATGCCGCGGGCTGAAGGTGAACATGCGTCACATTCGCCGAATCCCCACACGCCGGGGATGTCTCGGAACGGACCCTGGGACCCTAGGAAGGCGGAACGAAGGAAGTCGGGACGAATGGAGCCGCTTCGACGGCGCATACGTCCCTGTAACGACCTCGCTCCGACCGCGCCCCTCCGCACCCCGTTCGCGGCGGTCCCCGGACGGCGGCGGTCCGGGGTGGAGCCGGCGTTCCGAACACGGAGGTGCACCACCATGGCTGGTTTCCGGAGTCTGGCGAGACAGGCTCGCGACCCGCGCTGCGACCTGGCCCTGCGCCGCTACTCCCTGCGCAAGTGCCTCGAACGATTCGCCCCCTACGGCCACCGCGCCACCTGGGACCACCTGTGCTCCCGGCACGGGTTCGGCCCCGAGGACCGCTCGCCGGACCCCCGCCGGCTGGTGGCCGCCCTCGCCGAACTGGAGGAGGCGCGGGCCCTCTGGCTCGGCCACGAGGCACGCTTCGCCGCCCGGCGCCGCCGCGAGAAGCACGACGGGCTGCGCCGCCCGGCCGGGGTCGACACCTGGCAGCGCCGCACCGGCAGCGGCTACGCCCTCGCCTGGTGCGACAACCCGGGCCTGCACCCCTCCCTCCCCCTCGCCGAGGTGCTGCGCCGCCTCCTCGACGCCCTCGACCGGGAGCCGGGCACCGACTGCCCGGTCTGCGCCACCCCCCACTTCGCCTGGGGCGAGGGACCCGAGCCGCACTGCGTCCACTGCGGGATCAGCGTCCCGCGCGAACTGCTCACCCCCCGGGCGCTGACCCAGGTCGCCACTCCCCTCCTGGCGGCCTGAACCGACCCGGCCCCAGCCGCGCCCCGAGGGCGGCGGGGGCCGCGCCGACGGTCACTCCGGCACGGACACGTCCGGCTGGATGGCCAGTTTGAACTCGGCCAGGGTCAGCGCCGCGGGCACCGGCACGTCACCCGCGGCCCGGGCGGTGACCTTCAGGCCGAGCGGGGTGTCCTTCCGGACGAAGATCTGCCACGTGTACGACCGGAACTGGTTCCCGCCGGTCGGCGCCGAGTCGGTGGTCGCCGTCGAGTCGTACCCGGTGGAAGCGCCGAGCGGGTCCCGCACGAACCGGGCCCGGTACTCCACCGGCCTGCTGTCCGGCGCCCAGAAGACCAGCGCAGAGAGCGTCCCCCACCCGTCGTGGCTCGGCACGATCAGCCCCGACTCCGGGTCGGGATACTTCTTCCCCGGGTCGTGCATGCCCCACGGGTCGTACGACTCCTCACTCTCCTCGTACGGAAAGCGCACCAGGTGGTAACCGTCGCTGTCGTAGACGATTCGCTGGTTCCCTGTCCGGTCGGCTTCCCACTTCAGCGAGCAGATGGCCAGTCCCATACGGCTCTCCCTCCCTCAGGATCGGCACCTCGCCCCTTACGTACCCAGCGGGGCGCCGGACGCCACCGGCACGGGCGGCCTCAGGGGGGTACGCCTCGGGGCGCGCGGTGTGGGGTACGCGCCGTCGGGCCGGCGTGACGTCCGGGCGCTCGGCGGCGGTCCGGCCGCCAGGGTGGCGCCCCTCCTACTCGGCGAGCAGGGCGAACCCCTGGCGGTCGACCGGTGCG
The DNA here is from genome assembly GCF_042723275.1 of Streptomyces sp. NPDC058373. NCBI lineage: Bacteria > Bacillati > Actinomycetota > Actinomycetes > Kitasatosporales > Streptomycetaceae > Streptomyces > Streptomyces sp. NPDC058373. The sequence continues at coordinate 60,264 of NZ_JBHXJE010000028.1, forward strand.
GCGGTGGCCGAGAGGATGACGACGCCCGTGCCGGTGCCCCGGTCCAGCCCGAGCCAGGACCGGAAGCCTCCGGTGCCGCCGTTGTGCCAGGTGACGGGCCGCCCCTCGCTCTCGACCGTGTTCCACGCGGCGCCGATGCGGGCGCCCACGCCGAACGGCGCGAGCGGGTCGAGCGCTTCGGTGCCCGGAGCGCTGCCGTCGAGCAGCGCCGCCGTGAAGCGGGCCATGCTGGTGGCGGAGGCCCTGGTACCCCCGGCGGGCCCGATCGCCTCGCCCGTCCAGGGTGCGCGCGGCCGTCCTCGGCGGCTTCGGCCGGTGAGCGCCCCGGGGCGGAGCCGGCCGGTCGCCGCCGGGACGTAGAAGCGGTCGAGTTCCAGCGGGACGGCGAGGCGCCGGTGGACGAGGTCGGCGTAGGTCGTCGTGGCGGCACGGGCGAGGGCGTGGCCGAGCAGTTCGAACCCGAGGTTGGAGTAGCGCGGGCGAGGGCTGCCCACGGGAATACCCCGGGCCTGATCGAGGAGTTGGCCGAGGTCCTCGCCGTACGGGTTGGTGCCGTGCCGCCACAGGGCGACGGTACGCCGCCAGGGCTGGGCGGACGCGGGCAGCCGGGGCAGGCCGGAGCGGTGCGTGCTCAGCGACCGCCGGGTCACCCGCGCCGCGGGGACGTCGCCGAGCGGCAGCAGTGCGCCCAGGGTCGTACCGGGCCCGATCTCGCCCCGCGCGAGCGCGTCGGCGTACAGCAGACCGGTGACGCCCTTGGAGACCGAGCCGACCTCGAAGTCGGCGTCGGGTCCGGCGCCGAGGCCCGCCACCGCCGTGCCGCGAGGCGAGACGACGCCCGCCGCGGCCACCGGGTGGTACGGGCCGAGCAGTTCGCCGAGCCTGGCGGCGAGCCGTTCGTCGCCGTAGGTCGCGGCGGTCATGACCGTCCGCCGGGCTTCTCGCGGGCCGCGCAGCGGGCCCGCACCACCGCGCCCTCCGCCACCGGCAGGCCGCCCCTCAGCAACAGTGCTTCTCCTTCCGGCGCCCCGCCATCAGCCGCGATCCGGTCAGCGAGGCGCCGACGGTGTCGTCCGGGTTGGAGAGGACGCAGGTCTCCAGGGAGAGGCAGCCGCAGCCGATGCAGTCGGTGAGGTGGTCCCGCAGGCGGTGCAACTGGTTGATGCGCTCGTCCAGTTCGGTACGCCACGCCTCCGAGAGGCGGGCCCAGTCCTCGTGGGTCGGGGTGCGCTCCTCGGGCAGTTCGGCGAGGGCCTCGCGGATGGTGGCGAGGGGGATGCCGACCCGCTGGGCGGCGCGGACGAAGGCGACCCTGCGGAGGGTGTCGCGGTGGTATCGGCGCTGGTTGCCCGTGGTGCGGCGGCTGGAGATGAGCCCCTTGGCCTCGTAGAAGTGCAGGGCGGAGACGGCGGCCCCGCTGCGCGCGGAGAGCTGGCCGACGGTGAGCTCGTGGACCTTCTGGGGAATCTGCGGCACTCGCCCGACCTTACGCGGCGGAGGCGGACGGAGGGCCTACGGGCGGGCCCAGGCGGCTCGCGGCCGGGAGGCCGGTGCGGGGATTCATTGACAGCCGGAGGCCGCCGGGACATGCTGAGCAAGCGCTTAGACATGTTGATGAGAGAGGTCGGGACATGGCAGAACCGAGGATCTTCGCATCGGTCGACGAGCTGCGCGCGGCCGTCGGTGAGCAGCTGGGGCACACCGACTGGCTGGAGATCGAGCAGAAGCGGATCGACCAGTTCGCCGAGGCGACCGGCGACCACCAGTGGATTCACGTCGACCCCGAGCAGGCGAAGGAGGGCCCGTTCGGCACCACCATCGCGCACGGGTACCTGACGCTCTCGCTGCTGCCCGTCTTCGGCCCGCAGCTGATCTCCGTCGAGGGCGTACGGATGGGCGTCAACTACGGCGTGAACAAGGTCCGCTTCCCCGCCCCCGTCCCGGTCGGCTCGCGGCTGCGCGCCACCGCGCAGGTCACCGAGGTGGGCGAGGTCACCGGCGGGGTGCAGGTCACCACCGTCTTCACCGTGGAGCGCGAGGGCGGCGACAAGCCGGTCTGCGTCGCCGAGGCGGTCGTCCGCTACTACCTCTGAGCGTCCGCCGCCCCCGCGCGGCCCGGGGCGTACGGCCCGGGGCGTCCCGCACGCCCCGGGCCGTACGGCTGTTCAGGCCGCGCGGGCGCCGACCATGCGCAGGACCAGGTCCGCGTAGAGGGCGCCGATCTCCTCGGGGGTGCGGGTGCCGCCGACCTTGAACCAGCGGGCCACGTCGATGCAGAGGGAGATCACCGCGAGGGTGGTGCCGGGGATGTCGGGGACCTCGAACTCGCCGTCCCGGACGCCGTCGGAGATCATCTCGCGGACCGCCGCGTCGGTGCCCCGGCGCAGTTCGATGATCTCGGCGCGGTGCTCGGGCCCGAGCGCGTCCAGTTCGTACTGGACGACGCGGGCCGTGGTGTGGCGCAGCGCGTGCCAGCCCACGAAGGAGCGGACGGCACGGTCCAGGCGTTCGGCCGCCGTGCCCTCGCTGTCGGCCGCGTCCCGCATGATCTTCAGCGCCCGGTCGTGGCCGATGCGGCTGATGCGGTGGAGCAGCTCTTCCTTGGTCTTGTAGTGGATGTAGAGCGCGGCGGGGCTCATCCCGGCCCGCCCGGCGATGTCCCGGGTGGTCGTCGCGTGGTAGCCGCGCTCGGCGAAGGCGTCGACGGCGGCGACCAGCAGCCTGCGCGCCGCGTCCGGGGTCACCTCCGCCCAGGCCGCGTCGTCCGGCTCACCGGCCCCCGCGCCCTGTCCGCCCTCGTCCGGGGCCACCTCGTCCGGCCCCTGGGGGCTCCGCTCCACCGCGCTCATGCCCAGCCCTTCCCTCCGTACCGGAGCCACACCATACCCCTGCCGCTGAGCAAGCGCTTAGCGTGCCCTCGGCGCCGGCCCGGCGGGCGTCACCACCCTGGCCCACTCCGCTCCCTGGGGGCAACCGCGGTCAACCGCGAGATCCACCCCTCCTTCCTGTCGGTTCGGGCCCGTGCTTCCCCTGAACGGCGGGCGCCCGGGCCTTTCGGCCAGGACAGCCCCACCGTCCTGGGTTCGTATGGGTGAGGGCGGGCCGGCAGGCCCGACCGAACTCGACCAGAACAGGGACGCACGAGATGACCCGTAGCACCCGACCCCGCCCCTCCTCGGCCATGACCGCGCTGGCCGCCGTGGCCACCGGCTCTCTCCTTCTCACCGGCTGCGGCGGCTCGAACTCCGGCGCCGCGCCGGCGAGCAACGCGAGCGCGTCGGCCGTGGCGGGCCAGCCGTCCCCCTCGCCCAGCCTCAGCGACGGCCCGCTGGGCGGCGACGCGCGCGAGCGCAAGGAGATGCTGGACGAGACGAAGGTGTCCCTGGCCGACGCGACCAAGGCGGCCACCGAGAAGAAGCCGCGGACGCGGGTCGTGGAGGTGGAGCTGGACCGGGTCGTCGACAGCAAGCCCCGCTGGGAGTTCACGCTGGCCGAGGAGAACGGCACGGCGCACCGGGTGAACGTCGACGTGGAGTCCGGCGAGGCGACGGAGTCCCGCTCCCGCCCGGACAACGACGACGACGACCGGGCGGACCGGGCGGCGCTGCTGAAGACGACCAAGACCGACGTGACGGACGCGGTGAAAGCGGCCACGGACCGCGTCAAGGGGACGGTGATGCACGCCGAACTGGAGGAGGACGACGGCTCGCCGGTGTGGGAGGTGAGCGTCGCCGCCGACGGTACGTTCCGCGAGACGACGCTCGACGTGGCGGGCACCGACGCCAGGATCCTGCGCGAGGAGACCGAGGACTGAGCCGGGCCTGAGAGGGGCGGGCCGGGGGCGGACAGGGCGCCGCTGCCTACGGCTGTGACCGAAGCGCCTCCCGGAGCGCCCGCGGAAGCACCGGGCCGCTCCCACCCCCGGCCCGGCGCCCCCGCACCTCCTCGGGGGTGTCGGACAAACCCCTAGAACTCCACCAGGGCCCGGCCGCCGCGTCCGGTGATCATCCTCTCGAAGGCGTCGGGGATGCCGTCGAGCCCGATCCGGTCGGTGACCATCGAGGCGAGGTCGAGCCGACCGGCGCGGATGTGCTCGGCCAGCACCGGCAGGTCGCGGGCGGGGTCGGAGTTGCCGTAGACGCAGCCGGAGAGGGTGCGGCCCCAGTGGAAGAGTTCCAGGGCGTTGAAGGTGACCTGCTGGTCGGTGCCGCCGATGCCGACGACGGTCGTGCGGCCGCCGCGCCGGGTCGACTCCCAGGCAGTCCTGATGGCGGCCGCCCGCCCCACGCACTCGATCGCCACGTCGGCGCCCTCGCCGCCGGTCAGGGCGCGGACCTCCTTGGCCGTGGCGTCGGAGGCGAGGACGAACTCGGTGGCGCCGGCCTGGTGGGCCAGGTCCCGCTTGGCCTCGGAGACGTCCACGGCGACCACCGCGCCGGCCCCGGCGATACGGGCGGACTGGAGGACGGCGAGGCCCACTCCCCCGACGCCGAAGACCACGACGGACTCGCCCTGCCGGACGCGGGCGTTGTGGTGGACGGCGCCGTAGCCGGTGAGGACGGCGCAGCCGAGCAGGGCGGCGTCGGTGAGCGGCACCCCGTCGGGGACGGGCAGCACGCAGTTCTCCTCGACGACGGTCTCCTCGGCGAAGGCCGCGACGTTCAGCCCGGGGTGCAGGACGGTGCCGTCGGGCCGGTGGGCGTGGACCCGGGCGGCCCCGGCCAGCGCGTTGCGGCAGAGCCACACCTCGCCCCGGCCGCAGGCGGCGCAGTCTCCGCAGGAGGGCGCCCAGTTGAGGACGACGCCGTCGCCGGGGGCGACAGAGGTGACGCCCTCGCCGACCGAGACGACGGTTCCGGCGCCCTCGTGACCGAGGACGGCCGGGACCGGGACGGCCATGGTGCCGTTGGTCAGGGACAGGTCGGAGTGGCAGACCCCGGCGGCGGCGAGCCTGATCCGCACCTGGCCGGGGCCGGGGTCGGGCAGGTCGATCTCACCGGTGGTGAGGGCGGAGCCGGTGGCGGGCAGGAAGGCGGCACGGACCACGTCGAGTTCTCCCGGCTGCTGGGCGAGGGTGGGCGGCGGCCAACCTAACGCCCCGCGCTCGGCCCGCACCAGGGTCACGGTTCAGCCGTTCTGTCCCTCGGGCGGCCGGTCGAAGGTGTGGGCGAAGTAGGCGTGCAGCAGGGTGCGGGTCTCCCTGACGAGCGCCTCGTCGCCCGCCGGGTCGGCGCGGAAGGCCAGGTGGAGCAGGGAATCGGTGGCCTCGACGCCGACCAGGACGGCGCGGCGCAGGGCCTCGTCCAGCGGCCGCCCGAGGTGGGCGGCGAGGAGGGCCGCGACGCGGTCGGCGACCTGGTGGTTGGCGTGGGGTTCGTCGGGGGTGGGCGGGGCGGGGACGCCGAAGTCGATGAGGGTGAAGCCGGGGACGGTGCGCTTCATCGTCAGGTACTCGTCCATGCAGGCGTCGACGGCACCGCGCCAGTCGTCGCCGTCGACCTGGGCGACGCGGCGGGTGATGCGGTCGGCGTACCGGTCGAGGTTGCGGTGGGCGAGGGCGTCGGCCATGGCGCGCTTGTTGTCGAAGAACCGGTAGACGGAGCCGATGGGCACCTGGGCGCGGTCGGCGACGGCGCGGGTGGTGAGTTGTTCGTAGCCGACCTCGTCGAGGAGGTCGGCGCAGGCGTCGAGGATGCGGACGAGCCGTTCGGCGCTGCGCTGCTGGACGGGAGCGCGGCGCAGGGAGGTGAGGTGCTGCACAGGGTCCATGGTGCCCTCCCGTCGGCCGCCCGCGCGAGCGTCGGACGGGGCCGGCATGGTGCGGGGCGCCAGGCGACGAGGAGGCCGAGCCCGCCCAGGGTGTAGCTGATCATGAGGGCGAGGAGCGGGAGTTGGCCGGTGACGGCGCGCTCGGGCGGCTGGAGGCGGACCGCCCGGTCGTGCGCGGCGACGACGCCGAGCACATGGCCGCCGACGACGGCGCAGACCTGGAGGGCCGCCAGGGTGCCCGGAGGCAGGGGCGGTTCGGGGACCGGGCCCGGCGCCGCGGCGACGGCGAGGGCGGCGGCGCGCGGCGCCTCGGTGGTGAAGAGCGTGAAGTGGTGGGCGACGAGGTAGCCGAGCGCCACCGGCACCAGGCTGTGCGCGAAGACGGCCCCGGCCCCCTTCAGCCGGGTGGCGGCGACGCAGAGCGCGTACACGGCGCCGGTGAGGCCGATCACGGCGAGCGGCCCGAGGGTGGCGGTCGGGGTGCAGCCCAGCGGCGAGGCATGGAGGGTCCCGGTCCACCCGGCGGTGCCGGAGAAGCCGTCGTACGCGGCGGAGCCGAGGAGGACGCAGAGGGTGGCTGCCAGGGTTTCTTGAGAGCCCCCGGTCCACATACCCGCCCTGACCGCCCGCCCCGGCCCACCGGGCGTCCGGCAAACGGAAGCTGACGCCCCGCCGGCCCCACCGGGCGCTTGTCACGGGTGCCGCACAATCCTATGGTGATGCAGAGGAATCGGCGGACGAGGGAGTCACCAGATGAGCGCTGAGCGACACGCACCGGCCACGGACCCGGCCTACCTGACCGGCTTCGGCAACGAGCACAGCTCCGAGGCGGTCCCCGGCGCCCTCCCCGAGGGCCGCAACTCGCCCCAGCGAGCCCCCCTCGGCCTCTACGCCGAGCAGCTGAGCGGCACCGCCTTCACCGAGCCCCGCGCGCAGAACCGCCGCTCCTGGCTCTACCGCATCCGCCCCTCCGCCGGCCACCCCGCCTTCGTCCGCGTGGACAACGGCACGCTGCACGGCGGCCCGTTCACCGACGCCGCCCCCGACCCCAACCGGATGCGCTGGGACCCGCTGCCCGACCCGGCCCCCGGCACCGACTTCCTGGCCGGCCTGTGGACCCTCGGCGGCAACGGCGACCCGGCCCGCCGGGAGGGTATGGCCGTCCACCTGTACGCGGCCGACGCCTCGATGGAGCGGGTCTTCTCCGACGCCGACGGCGAGCTGCTGATCGTCCCCCAGGAGGGCACCCTGCGGCTGCGCACCGAGTTCGGCGTCCTGCTGGCGGGCCCGGGCGAGATCGCCCTGATCCCGCGCGGCGTCCGCTTCCGCGTGGAGCTGGCGGGCCCGGTGGCGCGCGGGTACGTCTGCGAGAACTTCGGCCGCCCCTTCCAGCTCCCCGACCTCGGCCCGATCGGCGCCAACGGCCTGGCCAACGCGCGGGACTTCCGGGCCCCGGTCGCCGCCTTCGAGGAGGTCGAGGAGCCCGTCGAGGTCGTCTCCAAGTACTGCGGCAACCTCTGGCGGGCCACCTTCGGCCACTCCCCCCTGGACGTCGTCGCCTGGCACGGCAACCACGTGCCGTACGTCTACGACCTGCGGCGGTTCAACGTCATCGGCTCGATCAGCTACGACCACCCGGACCCCTCCGTCTTCACCGTGCTCACCTCCCCCTCGGACACGCCGGGACTGGCCGGGGTGGACTTCGTGGCGTTCGTGCCGCGCTGGCTGGTCGGCGAGGACACCTTCCGCCCGCCCTACTTCCACCGGAACGTGATGAGCGAGTACATGGGGCTCATCGACGGCGCGTACGACGCCAAGCGCGGCGGCGCCGGCGGCTTCGTGCCCGGCGGCGGCTCGCTGCACCCGATGATGTCCGCGCACGGCCCGGACCGGGACACCTTCGAGAAGGCGTCGGCGGCCGAACTGGCGCCGCAGAAGGTGGACGACGGGCTGGCCTTCATGTTCGAGACGCGCTGGCCGATCCTGCCCACCGCGCAGGCGGCCGGCGCCGCCCACCGCCAGCGCGGTTACGACGAGGTGTGGCAGGGCCTGGAGCGGCACTGGGGAACTGCGGGATGATCCCCTGAACCATCCGTGGCCCGGCCGTCCGCACCGGCGGCCGGGCCCGCCCGTCCCGTCCTCCCGGAGAAGCCGTGACCGCATTCGCACCGGACTCCATCGTCCTGAACCGGAAACTGCCGCTCTGGTACCAGGTCTCGCAGTCCCTGCGGGCCTCCATACTCGGCCGCTCCCCCGGCGACCCACTGCGGCTGCCCACCGAGGAGCAGCTCGCCGCCCACTACGGCGTCAGCGTCCTCACCATGCGCCAGGCGCTGAAGGAGCTGGAGGACGAGGGGCTCATCACCCGCCACCGCAGGCGCGGCACCTTCATCGAGCCCAGCGCCCGCCAGGGCGCCCCGGTCCGCCTGCTCGGCTCGGTGGACGCGATCGTCGCCCAGCAGTCCGGCATGCGCACCCGCCTGCTCGACCACGGCCCGGCCCCCGTCCCCGCCGGCCTGGCCGAGCACTTCCCGGGCCGCGCCGAGGTGGCCGCCTACCACCGGCTGCGCCACGACGAGGAGACGGGCGAGCCCACCAACCACGCCCGCAACTACCTGCCCGCGGAGATCGCGGCCCGGATCGACCCGGCCGACCTGGAGAACCGGCCGATGACCAAGGTCCTGCGTGACATCGTCGGCCTGCGCATCGCCCGCATCACCGACACGGTCGAGGCCCGCCTCGCCGACCCGGAGACGGCCCGCCTGCTCGACGTCCCGCTGCTCAGCCCGATCCTGCACTACACCGGGGTCACCGTGGACGAGGAGGGGCGTACCCTCGACGTGACCCGCATCCACTACCGGGGGGACCGGTTCTCGTTCACGGTGACCCTGGACGCGTAGCGCCTGCCGGCGGGGGTGCCGTCACTGATGGCCTCAAACGCCGACCAGGCTGAATATCGGCCGCCTGTCCGCTTGACCGTGCCGGTCACAGATGGCCCCAAACGCCGACCAGGCTGAATATCGGCCGCCTGTCCGCTGGACCGGTGGTGTGCGAGGGCAAAAAAGAAGGCAACGAGCGGGGTCCGCTCCTTGCCACTCTCAACGTATAGCGCACGGGGGCCCTTGCCGCAAGGCCCCCTCTTCGGGGCAGAATCACGGGCCGATGTCAGATCCTGCCGAAATGAGTGATCCACGAAGTGCGTACGTCTTTGCCTGGTCGCGCGACGGACTCCTCGACCGCCCACACGGCGTTCGCCCTCCCCGACCGCCTCGCCGCCAAGGCCGACCCGGCGCTGACCGGCGGTGACGACCGGCACTTCGCCGCCATCTCGGCCAGCCTGGAGCGGACCATCGCCGAGCTGACCGGCAGCCTCGACGCCGCCCGCCGGTCCCCCGGCGGCGCCGGCCGGGAGGCCATGGACCGGGACACGGAGATCCACCGCCTCAGTGCGCGCCTGCGGACCCTGCGCCGCTTCGGCCTCGACCTGTGCCTGGGCCACTTCGTGCGCGAGGACGACCCGGAGCCCGTCTACATCGGCCGCCTCGGCCTCACCGACGGCGACGGGCGCCGCCTGCTGATCGACTGGCGCTCCCCCGCCGCCGAGCCGTTCTTCGCGGCGACCCACGCCCACCCGATGGGGCTGGCCAGCCGCCGCAGGTACCGCTGGAGCGGCGGCCTGGTCAGCGACTACTGGGACGAGGTCTTCACCGCCGAAGGGCTGGAGGGGCACGCGGCGCTGGACGACCAGTCGGCGTTCATCGCCTCCCTCGGCAGCACCCGCTCGGAGCGGATGCGCGACGTGCTCGCCACCATCCAGGCGGACCAGGACGCCGTCATCCGGGCGAGTTCCCGTGGCACCCTGGTGGTGGACGGCGGCCCGGGCACCGGCAAGACCGTCGTCGCCCTGCACCGCGCCGCCCACCTCCTCTACGCCGATCCCCGCCTCGGCCACCGGCGCGGAGGCGTGCTCTTCGTCGGCCCGCACCAGCCCTACCTCTCCTACGTCGCCGATGTGCTGCCGAGCCTCGGCGAGGAGGGCGTACGGACCTGCACCCTGCGCGACCTGGTCCCCGAGGGCGCCGACGCCAGGGTCGAGACCGATCCGGAGGTGGGCCGGCTGAAGGCCTCCGCCGCCATGGTGGCGGCGATCGAGCCGGCCGTCACCCTCTACGAGGAGCCGCCCACCGAGGGCATGGCGGTCGTCACCCCCTGGTCGACGCTCCGGCTGAGCGGCGCCGACTGGGCCGCCGCCTTCGACGCGGTGGAGCCGGGCACCCCGCACAACGAGGCGCGCGGCCAGATCCGCGACGAACTGCTCGCCCTCCTCATGGACCAGGACGAGACCGAGGCCCCGCCCGCGCTGCTGCGCAGGGCGCTCCTCCAGAACCGCGAGCTGATCGGCACCCTCAACCGCGCCTGGCCGATCATCGAACCGTACGACCTCGTCGGCGACCTGTGGACGGTCCCCGCCTACCTGCGCCGATGCGCCCCGCACCTGAGCCGCGAGGAGATCCGCGCGCTGCAACGCGCGGAGCCGCACGCGTGGACCGTCTCCGACCTGCCGCTCCTGGACGCGGCCCGGCAGCGGCTCGGCGACCCGAGGTCCTCCGTGCGCAAGCTCCGGCAGGACGCCGCCGTCGCCGCCGAACGGGAGCGGCGGGCCGCCGTCATCGACACCATCGTGCGGGCCGACGACGACGGCGAGGGCGCGGTGACGATGCTGCTCGGCCAGGACCTCCAGGACACCCTGATCGACGAGAGCGCGCTGCCCGGCGCCGGCCCGGAGCCGCTGCGGGGCCCGTTCGCCCACGTCATCGTGGACGAGGCGCAGGAGCTGACCGACGCCGAGTGGCAGATGCTGCGCTCGCGCTGCCCGTCCCGGAGCTTCACCGTCGTCGGCGACCGCGCCCAGGCCCGCCACGGCTTCGCCCTGTCGTGGCCGGAGCGGCTGGAGCAGGCTGGGCTCGACCGGATCACCGTGGCCTCCCTCAGCGTCAACTACCGCACTCCGGAAGAGGTCATGGCCGAGGCGGAGCAGGTCATCCGCGCCGCGCTTCCGGACGCCAACGTGCCGACCTCGGTGCGGAGCAGCGGCGTCCCCGTCCACCACGGGTCGGTCGCGGAACGCGACACGATCCTCGACACGTGGCTCGCCGAGCACGCCGAGGGCATCGCCTGCGTCATCGGCGACCCGGCCTTCCAGTCGACCTCCCGCGTCCGGTCGCTCACCCCGGAACTGTCGAAGGGACTCGAGTTCGACCTGGTCGTCCTCGTCGACCCGGAGCGGTTCGGCGAGGGAGTCGAAGGCACCGTCGACCGCTACGTGGCGATGACTCGCGCCACCCAGCGCCTGGTCGTCCTCACCAGCCCCTGACAGCGCCGCCCGGCCGGACGGGCGGCGGGGGCGGGGAGACGGTTTGTACGATGCGGGGGTGAGCGAGCGAGGGGGCGGCGGAGCGGCCCGGCGGGGTGTGCGACTGGCGGAGTTGATGCCCTGGTCGGTGGCGCCCTGGCGGCTCGGCCGCGACTGGCCGCTGGCGCCCGAGCCGGAGACGCTGCGGCGCCGTTGGCGGGCGCTGGCCGAGGCCGGCGTCGAGCGGCGCGAGGTGCTCTTCGAGCCGACCCGCGCCCGCACCACCCGGTCCTCCGTCGCCGCGCTGCCGGGCCGCGCCACCGGCGCCGCCCGGCTGGCCCGGGACCCGGGTCCCTGCCCCGAGCCGGTCCGCGTCCTCGACGGGCCGTTCGACACGCGGTGGCTGCTCCCGGACCACCGGCTGCTCGACGCGGCCCGCCCCGAACTGTGGCGGGCCCAGGGCCCTTCCTCCCGCTATCTGCTGGAGCCCGGGCCGGGCGGCCCCGCCCTGCTCGCCACCGCACTGCTGCCGACCGGCCGCAATCCGCACGGCAGGGCCCGCCCGGTCCGCCCCCTGCACCGTGGCCCCGACGCCGATCCCAACCTCGCCCCCGGCCTGGTCCCGTTCCTGGCCGGGGAGCTGGGCGTGCCCGTGGCCGCCGAGGACGTCTTCGCGTGGATCGTGTACGCCGCCGTGGCCGGGCCCGGCGGCTGCGAGGTCCCGCTGCCGCGGCGGGCCGAGGAGTGGGAGGCGGGTGCGGCCTGGGGCGCGGACAGGCTGCGCCTGCTGGCCCCGCTCGACGGCGAGCGCCCCCGGCTGCCCGGCGGGCGGCGGCCGTACGTCCGGGCGCCGATCGTCCCGGACGGCACGGGTGAGGACGGGCCGTACCCGGTGGCGTACGACCGGGAGAGCGGGAGTCTGCGCGTGGGCGGCGGGCGGATCGCGCCGGTGCCGTCCGGGGCCTGGGAGTTCACCTGCGGCGGGGCGCGGGTGCTGGCCGACTGGGTGGCGCGTCGTACGGCGGCGGGGGCGCCGGGCACGCTGGAGGAGGTGGCGCCCCGGGAGTGGCCGCAGGAGCGGACCCGGGAGCTGCTGGAGCTGATCACGGTGCTGGCGCTGCTGAGCGAGGCGGAGGCGGTGCGTCCGCAGGCGGCGGGGCCGGTCGTCGGCGAGGCGGAGCTGCGGGCGGCGGGGGTGCTGCCGGTCCCGGCGGCGGCGCGCCGGCCCGGGCCGGTCCTGGCGGTGCGCGAGGAGGGGCCCGAGGGGCAGTCCGCCCTCTGGTGAGCGGCGGGCCCCCGGGGGAAAGTCCCTGAGCGGGGCCCGGAAAAAAAGAAACCGCCGGGCGGGGCGCGACGAGGTGCCGGGGAGTGGTGGCACAGGGTGCTGCGCCCCGTACCGGACGGTGTCTGGAACAGGGGGGAGGGGGAGGCCGGCCGGAGTGGTTACGGCCGGCCCGGGGTCAGTGGCCGCCGAACAGCGACCTGCGCAGCCGCCTGAGCGGTGCGAACAGTGCTACCCGACTGACCCGCGCACCCCTGCCGGTGCGATCGTGCGCGGCACCGCGTGAGGTGAGCTCACGCATCAGTGTCGTCGCCTCGACCGTCTCGCGCTGCGGGACGGCGGGGCCGCCCAGCACCGAGAGATGGCGGTCGAGGCGCGAACTGGTCGCGCTGCTCCCGCACGTGATCGCAGGCACTCGCGGCCTGCTGCGCACAGTTATCTGTTCCATGTCACTCCCCACCCGTACGAGGGCACCCGGCCCCGGGCAGGACAACCCTATCGTCCCCGGGGTTCAGGCCGGTATCCCGGGCACGGGATCGGCCCTGCCCGCAAGGTTGTTGACGGGTACCCACACCTGTCCGGGACATGCCGCCGGAGGGGGGCCGTGACGCTGTGTGAGGCGGCGTGCGGGCGCGGGGAGCGGGCTCCGGCGCACCCGCGCGACGGCGGGCGCGTGCACGAATCACCGGCGCGGCGGCGCTGCGGATACGCCCTGACGGGGTACTTGTGTGAGAAATGGCGCTCCCCCACGGAGGCTTCATGAACACGTCGGGTACATCGGGCAGGCCGAGCAGAGCGAGCGGCCAGGGACAGGGGGCGCCACCGGGCGCGGGCGGGCGGCTGCTCGCCGGACGGTACCTGCTCCTCGGGGAGCTGGGCCGGGGCGGGATGGGCGCGGTGTGGCGGGCGCGGGACGAGACGCTCCGCCGCGAGGTGGCGGTGAAGGAGGTGAGCGTGCCGTTCGGCCTGCCCGAGGAGGACGTGGCCAGGCTCCACGCGCGGCTGGAGCGGGAGGCGCGGGCCGCCGGGCGGATCGAGCACCCGGGCGTCGCCGAGGTCTTCGACGTCGTCCGCCAGGACGGGCGGCCGTGGATCGTGATGGAGCTGGTCCCCGGCCTCACCCTCCAGGACGTGCTGGAGGCGGAGGGGCCGCTGCTGCCGGAGCGGGCCGCGTCGGTGGGTGCCGAGGTGCTCTCGGCGCTGCGGGCCGCGCACGGCGCCGGGGTCCTGCACCGCGACGTGAAACCGGCCAACGTCCTGCTGACCAACGACGGGCGGGTGGTCCTCACCGACTTCGGCAGTTCGCTGGTGGAGGGCGGGGAGGAACTGACGGACGCCGGGGAGGTGGTGGGCTCGCCCGAGTACCTGGCCCCGGAGCGGGCTCTGGAGGGCGAACCAGGGCCCGCCTCGGACCTGTGGGCGCTGGGGGTGCTGCTCTTCGCCGCGGTGGAGGGGCGCACCCCGTTCCGCCGGGAGACGGCGCTGGCGACCCTCGGCGCGGCGGTGGACGACGCGCTTCCGGCGCCGGGCCGGGCGGGGCCGCTGCGGCCGGTGATCGAGGGGCTGCTGCGCAAGCACCCGGACGACCGGCTCGGCCCGGCGGAGGCCGAGCGGCTGTTGCACCGGGTGGCGGGCGGGGCGCGTACGCGGGGCGATGCGGGCGCCGGGGTGCCGGGGGCGCGGGGGGTCCGGCGGGTCGGCGCGGGCGGCGAGGAGGCGGAGTCGGCGGGGCGTCAGCACGGGGGCGGTCCCGGGGCGTCCGAGAGGCCCGGCCCCGGGCGGGCTCCCCGGTCCGGCGGGGCCGGGGAGCCGGGCGGGCGGAAGGTGCCGGTGGTGGCGCTGCTGGCCCTGGTGGTGCTGGTGGTGGCGGGGATGGGGTATCTGCTGGGCCCCTGAGCCCCGAGGGGGCGGCCAGAAGGGAGGCCGGGCGGAAAAGGCGTGGGCAACGGCCCGCGGGGGTGGGGCGGACGGCAGGAAGGAGGTCCCGTGGGAACGGGACCTCCTCCGGCGCGGCCTCGGCGGACGCGGGGGCCGGTGCGCGGGCCCGGCCCTGCGGGCCCGCGCGGGGGTGGGTGCCGGTTACCGGTGGCGGGTCAGGCCCTGGAGCTCAGCACCGGCAGGTAGCCGCCGGACTGGCCGGCGGCGGTGGGGTGGTAGGAGTCGTTGATGCCGGTCCACTTGACGCTGTGCAGCCAGGAGTCGCCGGAGCAGATCTCGTGGCCGGTGAAGGCCGCGGCGATGTCCCCGTAGGCGTAGCCGTGGTCGGCGGCACGCTTGGAGATGACGGAGTTGAGGAGGTCGGCGGCGCCGTTGATGGCGCTGCGCTCACCCTCGGTCAGCCCGGCGACGCAGGTGCCGTTGAGCTGGTAGAAGCGCGGGTAGCCGAGGACGACGACGTTGGCCGAGGGGGCCTTCGAGCGGACCTGCGAGTAGACCGAGTCGAGCTGGCCGGGCAGCGTGCTCTCGACGAAGGCTTTGGCCTCGTTGACGCGGTTGACGCAGGTCGCCTCGGACTGGAGGACGCAGGTGGTCATGACGTCGGCGAACCCGGCGTCGTTGCCGCCGATGGTGAGGGAGACGAGGCTGGTGGAGGCGTTCAGCGGAGCGAGCTGGTTGGCCAGGACGTCGCCGGTCTTGGCGCCGGAACAGGCTACGAAGTCGAAGCTGGCGGGCGAGTTGGCGGCGGCCCAGAGCGCGGGGTAGGCCTTGGGGGTGCGCCGGCAGTCGCCGCTGCCGCTGTCGTAGTCGCCGGCGCCGACTCCGGAGGAGTAGGAGTCGCCGAGAGCCACGTAGCCGCCCGCGGCCTGGGTGTCGGCGGCGGTCGCGGCGCCTGCCCCGGTGAGGGCGAGGGCCGCGGCGGCGAGGAGCGAGGTCACGTATGTCGCGGTTCTACGCAGTTTCATGAAGCCTCCATCAGCGGGGGGTCGGCGTGCACTTGGTAGCACGGGCCGAAGGCGGCTCGGAAGTGTTCATGCCAAAACATCTACGCGCGGAGAGATACGCCTGCGCTGCGCTCTTTGCGAAAGCAATAGGCGTGATCGCGAAGTGACGGCTGGTCATTCCCCTTACACAGATCACTCGTTCGTGAACGCGTGCCCTTCGGCGCCCCTGGCGCGGTGAAGCATCTGCACACTCTCTCCGCATCTTGACGGCTCGGCGGCACTGCGCCACATTGAAGTCCGGCATTCGGCGCGCTGGGGGGCAAAGCCGCCCACGCCGCGGTGGGCGCCACCGGCTGCCTCGTCCTGGGCTGCGCGCTCGCCGGGCGGCTGGTCCGGCGCGGCGCCCCGCGAGAGCGGGGCGGCTGAGGTGGACATCACCGTGCACCGCCCGGGCGAGCTGACCGCGGCCGACCGGGCCGCCTGGTCCGCGCTCCAGACCGCCACCCCGGCCGCCGAGGCCCCGCGGCTCCACAACCCTTTCCTGGCGCCGGAGTTCACTCTCGCCGTGGGCGCCTGCCGCAGGGACGTGCGGATCTCCGTGGTCCGCGAGGACGGCGTCCCGACCGCCTTCTTCCCGCACCAGCGCACCCCCGCCGGGGTCGGCCGCGCCGTCGGCCTCGGCCTCTCCGACTGCCAGGGGCTGGCCCACGGGCCGCGGTTCGCGGGCGATGCCGCCGAGCTGCTGCGCGCCTCGGGCCTCGCCCTCTGGGAGTTCGACCATCTCGCGGCCGGCCAGCCGCTCTTCGAGGGGTGGGCCGCCGCCCGCTTCGGCTCGCCGGTGATGGACGTGGCGGAGGGTTACGACCACTACCTGGCCGGTCTGCGGGATAGCGCTCATCGAAGTTCACCCGCACCACCCTGGCCAAGGAGCGCCGCCTCGAACGGGACCACGGCCCGCTGCGGTACGTCCACGACGAGCGCGACCCGGAGGTACTGCGCAGGCTGATGGAGTGGAAGTCGGCGCAGTACCGGCGCACCGGACGCGGCGACCGCTTCGCCAAGCCGTGGATCACCCGCCTGGTGGAGCACCTCTTCCACACCGGGCCGGGACCGGTGCGCGGCCTGCTCTCCGTGCTGTACGCGGGCGAGCGGCCGGTCGCCGCCCGCTTCGGGCTGCGCTCGCCGGCGGTGCCGGCCTGCTGGTTCCCGGGTACGACCCGGCGTACGCCAAGTACTCCCCCGGGCTCGTGCTGCACCTGGGGATGGCCCGGGGCGCGGCGGAGGACGGGATGGCCCTGCTCGACCTCGGGCGGGGGCGCAAGGAGTACAAGGACTCCCTGAAGACACCGGAACTTGCCGTGGCCGAGGCGTGGATGACGCGGCGGCACCCGGTGGCGCTGGGGCACCGGATGCGGCGGGCACCGGTCCGCGCGCTGCGCAACACGGTGCAGGGGCGGCCGGAGCTCTTCCGGCCCGCCGACACCCTGCTGAAACGGATGGGCCAACTCCGTAACGGCGGATGAGGAATTCATTCCGCCGCAATCCCGGAGGCCCACCCGCGAAGAGAACGCGTCATTCCCACCGAATCATCCGACTGGATACCGAAAAGCCGAATAGCGTCCCGTTCCTGCCATAAAGTAGCGCGAGCACCGACACGTTCACGCCCACGTTCACGCACAGGTCGACACCGACAGAAAGCACCACCGCGCCGGTCGGCGGCCGCAGGGCTCCTGGGGAGGGCCCACGGTCGTGGAGGATCGGGGCGGAGCGCGGCAGGGGGGTGCCGCGGCCGGTCCCGAGAACGGGGCGGTCGCGGGCCGCGCGGCCGGAATCACCAGCTCACGCACGATGTCCGCGGTCCGCCACGGGCACGGCGGCGTGGGCCACGCCCCCTTTCGCACCGGACACAGTGCCGGGCCGCCCGGCCGGGCGGCCCGCCGGACGAGAGGGAACGGACCCGTGACTTTTCTTCAGCCGGCAGTACCTGGCCGGAATCCGCTGACCGTACCGTCGCCCAACGGTTCCACAGAGCACAGCGCCACCGCCCGCGTTCCGGGCGCCTATCGCCGTATCTCCTCGCATCTCGCGATCACCCCGCCGGTGAGCGTGGTCATTCCGGCCATGAACGAGGCGGAGAACCTGCCCTACCTGTTCAAGACGCTGCCCGACTGGATACTTCCAGTGGCGGAAGGCGTCGACGGTCCGCCGGTCCAGCGCGCCCCAGGCGCCGCGCACCTCGCGGGAGGCGCCGTCGGTGCGGCCGGGGGCGAAGCTGTCCATGACGAGGTAGGGGCCGCCGACGCGGAGGGCGGGGTCGACCTCCTTGAGGGCGCGGCGGACCTGGTTGTACAGCTCCGTGTAGCCCTCGTGGTCCCAGCGGCCCTCGGCCTCGTTCCAGAAGCCCTTGAACTCGTTCCAGACGATGAAGTGGCGGACCTGCGGGTAGCGGCGGGCGGTGGTCGCGGCGAGCCGGGCGAAGTCGGCGTAGTGCTCCGGGGCGGGGGCGCGCTCCAGGGACGCGGCGCTCCAGTCGGTGCGTCCGGACTCCTGGTCGCCGCCCTTCATCCAGTCGGGCGCGCAGCACAGGGTGACGGCGGGGGTGGCGCCGGTCTCGGCGGCGAGGGCGATCCGGCGGTCCATGGCGGCGAAGTCGTACTGCCCGGGCCGGGGTTCGGGGTTGGCGGCGCCCCATCCCATCAGGTGCTGGACCTGCGGCAGGCCCGTCCCCTTCAGGGTCTCGCGGGCCCGGCGGACCGCCCGGTCCTCGCCCGCGTCGGCGCTGTACTGCGTGTGGGTGAAGCCCCAGCCGACCTCGGCGGGCGGGGCCAGGGGAGCGGGCTGTCCGCCGGAGCGGGCGGCGAGCAGGGCGGCGAGGAGCGCGAGGGCGAGGGCGGCCACGGCGACGAGGAGGGCGGGGCGCACCCGGCCGGCCGGCCTGTGCTGCCCGCCGTGGTGTCGCATCGCCCTCAGAGTAGGCAGCCGGAGGGGTGGTGGCACAGGTTCCGCCGCGAAGTGGCCGGGCGGGGGCGGAAAGCGGCCGGAGGACGACACGCCGACACGCCGTCGCGGCCGAGGTGGGGCGGGGTGCGGGGAAAACCGTGTGCGCTCCGGGCCTCCGCTCGCCGACCATGGCGGACATGGCCGAGCACCAGGAGATCCCGATCGAGACGACGACACCCGCCCCCACCTCACCCGCGGCCGACGCGGTCCCCGCCCCGCTGGCCGGGCTGCTGGAGACCCGGCTGAACCTCGACGGCGACTGCGCGACCACCGACGTGGTGGACGCCCTGTTCCTCTCCCGGTTCGCCACCGGGGAGCAGCCGTACGCCCACAGCGGGACGGTGGAGAAGCTGAAGCCCGGCGCCCCCGCGCTGCCCGAGGGCGCCACCGTGGTCCGTACCGTCAAGGACGGCGACCGGGGCCGGGTGCTGGCCGAGGGCGACAGCTGGACCATGCTCGTCTCCCGGTGGACCCGGGGCTGCGAGCTGACCGTCACCGCGACCAGTCCCGAGCTGGCGGAGGAACTGGTCAGGAAGACCCTCGACGGCGCGGAGGACGAGCCGGACCCGCAGCCGGACGACGTGTCGATGGGGTTCTGGTACCTCTCGCCGCGGCGCGGCCCGTACCGCACCACCCGGCAGATCAGCGCCGGGACCTGGGAGGAGGTCCGGGGCAACTACACGGCGCCGGTGGCCGAGGCGATGGACGGGCTGATGAAGACCACGCCGGACGAGGTGTCGGGGCGGCTGCTCCTGCTGCACGGCCCGCCCGGCACCGGCAAGACCTCGGCGCTGCGCACCCTGGCCCGGTCCTGGCGCGACTGGTGCCAGGTCGACTGCGTCCTCGACCCGGAGCGGCTCTTCACCGACGTCGGCTACCTGATGGACATCGCCATCGGCGAGGACGGCGACGAGGGCGAGGCCCGGTGGCGCCTGCTGCTCCTGGAGGACTGCGACGAGCTGATCCGCGGCGAGGCGAAGAGCTCGACGGGCCAGGCCCTGTCGCGGCTGCTCAACCTCACCGACGGCCTGCTGGGCCAGGGCCGCAACGTCCTGGTCGGCGTCACCACCAACGAGCCGCTGGAGCGGCTGCACCCCGCCGTGGTGCGGCCCGGCCGGTGCCTGGCCCGGATCGAGGTCGGCGCGCTGACCCGGGACGAGGCGGTCTCCTGGCTCGGCACCTCCGAGGGCGTCGGCCGGGAGGGGGCGACCCTCGCGGAGCTGTTCGCGCTGCGGCGCGGCAACACTCCCACCGACCTGCCCGACCAGCGTGCGGCGGCCGACTCGGGGCTGTACTTGTGAGGCCGGGGCGCCCGGTCCTGACGTACCACCCGTGCTGACGGGCCGTCGGGTGGTGGGCGCCCCGGCGCGTCAGCGGCTGCGGTAGGCCGCCCGCAGCGCCTCCTCGACGGTGGTGCGGGCGGTCTCGGCGTCCAGCCCGAGCCGCCGCGCCCGCTGCGCGTAGGCGGCGGCGGCCGCGGCGGCCTCCTTGTCGGCGGCCTCCCCGGCGGCGGCCACGAAGGTGCCGTTGCGGCCGCGGGTCTCGATCACCCCGTCGGCCTCCAGCGCCCGGTACGCCTTGGCGGCGGTGTTGGCGGCGATCCCGAGGCGTTCGGCGAGGCCGCGCACGGTCGGCAGCCGGTGCCCGACGGGCAGGGCGCCGGAGCGGGCCAGTTCGGAAAGGCGGGCCCGTACCTGCTCGTAGGGGGCGGTGGGGTCGCTGGGGTCGATCTCGATGCTGATGTCGTCGGCTGTCACGCGGCGATTGTCCCGTACCGGCGGCGTCCGGGCGGACGGCGCGGGCGGGCGGAACCGGGCCGGTGCGGGCACGCTCGGGCCGGAGCGGTGCGGAGCGGCAGGGGCGTGCGGGGGGCTCCCGGCGTACGGAAATTGACGCGACTTCAAAGGTGGGATCACTTAGCGTCGCGCAGGTGACTGTGACCGTGAGAGATTTCCGGCCCGGCGACGCCGAGGATGTCGTCCGTGTCCTGCGGGAGGCCGTTCCGCCGCTGCTCACCACCGCCGAGGCGCAGGTGTGGGAGACGGCGCACGCCGCCGAGGCGGCCCGCCACCGGCTGCTGGTGGCCGAGGAGGACGGGGAGGTCGTCGCCCGCTGCCAGGTGGGGCTGGCCCACGAGAGCCCGACCCCGGGCAACGCCTACGCCAACCTCTACGTCCGCCCGGACCGCCGCGGCCGGGGCACCGGTGCGGCGCTGCTGGGCGCGGCCGAGGCGTACCTGCGGGAGCTGGGGGCGCGGCACGTCTACTCCTGGGTGCTGGACGACGGGTCGGGCCTCCCCTTCGCCGCGCGCCACGGCTACGCGGCGCGCCGCTCGGCGCACTTCCTGCGGCTGGACCTGACGGCGCCGCTGCCGCCGCTCCAGGAGCCCCCGGCGGGGGTGGGGCTGGTGCCGGGCACGGCGTTCGCGGACGATCCGCGGGCGGTCTTCGAGCTGGACGCGGCGGTGACCCGCGACGAGCCGAGCGACGTCGGCGCCGAACTGGACGACTACGCGCACTGGCTGGGGACGACCTGGAGCCATCCCTGCAACTCCCGTGAACTGGCCACCTTCGCCGTGGTGGACGGGCGGCCGGTGGCGTTCAGCGCGGTGGTGACCGACGGGGTGAGCCGGATGTCGTCGGCGATGACCGGCGTCCTGCGGGAGCACCGGGGAAAGGGTCTGGCGCGCCTGGTGAAGACCGCCACGCTGCACCGGGCCCGGGCGGCGGGGCTGCGCGAGGCGTTCACGGGGAACGACGCGGAGAACGCCCCGATGCTCGCGGTGAACGCGAAGTTCGGCTACGAGGTCTGTGCGACGGAGGTGCGGCATGTCCGCGAACTGGGCTGAGGCGCCGGGCATCGGCGAGGTGGCCGTACGGCTGGTCAAGCACGGGCGTACGAAGATCACGTACCCGGCGCGGCTGCTGGCCGACGACGGGGAGCGGGTCACCGTGCGGGCGCCGTGGGCCGGCGAGGGGGTCCGCGACTTCGGGTTCGTCCGGTTCGAGCCGGGCGACGTCTTCACCGAGCACTTCTGGCGCGGCCGCTGGTTCGCGGTGAAGGAGGTACGGGACGGCGCGGGCGTGCTGAAGGGCTGGTACTGCGACGTGACCCGCCCGGCGCAGGTGGCGGACGGCGTGCTGGTGGTGGACGACCTCGACCTGGACCTGTGGGTCTCGGCCGATGGCAGCGAGGTGCTGCGGCTGGACGAGGACGAGTTCGCCGCGAGCGGCCTGGAGCGGACCGACCCGGCGGCGGCCGCGGCGGCGTCGGCGGCGCTGGACGCGCTGGAGGAGCGGGCGCGGGCGGGGCGGCTGGAGGAGCTGACGGCTCGTTGAGGCCGTCCGGGGAGCGCTTGGGCGGCCGCGTCCGATGGGTCGCTTAGCGCGGTCTTAAGGGCACCCTAAAGATCGCCCCCAGCACGGATTCCCGGGCGGAACGGGCTGGCCGGGAGGCTAGTTTTCGGTGGCGGCCGCGGTCCTCGGATCCGCGCCGCACCCGATCGACGACCCGCTAGGAGCCCGCCCATGACCGTTCGCCGCACCGCCGCCAGGACCGCCGCCCTGCTCGCCGTCCCGCTGGCGCTGACCGCGCTCGGTACCTCCCCGGCCGCTGCGCACGGCACGATGACCGACCCGGTCAGCCGGATCTCGGCCTGCTACGCGGAGGGCCCGGAGAGCCCGTCGTCGGACGCCTGCAAGGCCGCCGTCGCGGCCGGCGGTTCGCAGGCGTTCTACGACTGGAACGAGGTCAACCTCCCGGACGTGGCCGGCCGCCACCGCGAGGTCGTCCCGGACGGCAAGCTGTGCAGCGCGGGCCGCGAGAAGTACCAGGGGCTGGACCTGCCGCGCGCCGACTGGCCCTCCTCGCCGCTGAGCGCGGGCAAGCACACCTTCCACTACCGGGCGACGGCCCCGCACGCGGGCACCATCGAGCTGTACCTGACGAAGGAGGGGTACGACCCGACGAAGCCGCTCGCCTGGTCGGACCTGGAGGAGAAGCCGTTCGCCACCGCCGAGCAGCCGCAGGCGACCGGCGGCGAGTACGTCTTCGAGGGCACCGTCCCCGAGCGGTCCGGCCGCCACCTCGTCTACAGCGTGTGGCAGCGCTCCGACAGCCCCGAGGCCTTCTACACCTGCTCGGACGTGGTCTTCGGCGGGGGCTCGGGCGGCGGGGCGCCCTCCGGCGAGCAGGCGGGCGCCCCGGCCGCGGAGGCTCCGTCCGAGGAGCAGATCGAGGCGGGCGCGGAGAAGTCCACCGTCTCCCACGAGGGCCACGGCGGGGACACCGCCGAGGAGAAGGCGGCCGACGCCGAGCGCGGAGAAGGCCACGAGGGGCACGAGACCGCCGGTGAGGGCAACGCCCCCGAGGTGAAGGGCGCGGCCGGCGCCGCCGTCGAGGAGAAGCCCGCGGGCGGCGAGAACCTCGCCGAGACCGGCGGCGACAGCGCCACTCCCTACGTGGCGATCGGCGGGGCGGGCGCGCTCGCGCTCGGTGCCGCCTTCCTCTTCGCCTCCGCCCGCCGCCGCGCGGTCGGCTCCCGTCACTGACCTCACCGGGCTCCCCCCCTCTGCCCTGACGGGCCGAAGGGCCGTCGCCGTCTCCCTGGCCGGGGAGCGGTGGCGGCCCTTCGGGGTGCGCGGGGTGCGGGTCAGTTGATGACGGAGCCGCAGGTGGTGGGGGTGGCGTTGGCCGGGTCGAGGGCGTTGGCCACCTCGTGGAAGGCTATCCGGTCGATGGTGCCGATGGCGACGTGCTCGGAGATGTTGACCGGGCACAGGTCCTGGACGAGGACGTTGCGGACGTTCGGGCCGTCCAGGTACTGGCTGCGGTAGGGCGTGACGACCTGGTCGTACCGGGTGGCGATGACGGTGTACTGGACACCGGGGACCGTGTCGCCGCCCTCGTTGAGCCGGTCGAGGAAGGGGGAGCCGGCGATCTGGTCGGCCAGCGCCGGGGTCTTGTCGCTGAGGAACTGCTCGGCGCCGGGGAAGTACGGCAGGAGCTCGGTCAGCCCGAGCAGGGTGGTGCCGTGGTTGTCGGGGGCGATGCCGACCAGGGCGTTCACCTTGTCGGCGCCGCCGAGGAACTCCAGGTAGTGGCGCGGCATCATGCCGCCCTGGGAGTGGCCGACGAGGTCGGCCTCGGGGGCGCCGGTGGCGGCGAGCACCTTGTCGACGAAGTCACGGAGCTGCTCGGCCGACTTGTCGATCGGGCCGAGGCCGTGGATGAAGGGCACGCCGGGCAGTTGCCCGTAGTCGAGGGAGAAGACGCAGTAGCCGCGGTTGACCAGGTAGGGCGCCAGCACCAGCCAGTTGTCGACGGAGTTGGCGAAGGTGCCGTGGACCAGGACGACCGGCCGGGGGTGGGCGGCGGACGGTTTGCAGCTGTAGTCGTTCCAGCCGCTGCTGACCGCGGCCTGCGCGGTGGGGGCGGCGGAGGCGGTGGCGGCGGGGGTCAGCACCGCGGCGGCGGTGAGGGTGAGGGCGGCGAGGGGGCGCAGCCATCTCTTCCAGGGCAGCATCGGACGGACTCCTTGCGACTCGGTGGGGTTCGGGTCGGGAAAGCCCTGTGATCCGGATCACTAGGTGTCGTGCTCCCGTCAAGTTACGCAGGGGTAGCCCTCCGGGGGAAGTTACGTGCCGGTAAAAAGTCGCGCCCCTTGCGCGCTGGGCGGGGTGGCCTCAAGCGCCGGCCGGGCTTGATACGTGGGGTGCGGTCCGGCTCCCGGCCGCCGGTCAAGGATGGCCTCAAGCGCCGGCCGGGCTGAGAGCGAGGCCGCCGCCCCGGATTCCGCCCGCCGGTACAAGAGGGCCTCAAACGCCGGCCGGGCTGGGGTGTCGGCC
>NZ_JBHXJE010000029.1:0-83153 GCF_042723275.1 Streptomyces sp. NPDC058373
CCGGGCTGGAGGGGCCGCCCCAAGCGCCGGCCGGGCTGGAGGGTGGCTTCAAGCGCTGGCCGGGCTTGAAAAGTGGCCTCAGGCGCCGGCCGGGCTGGAGGGGTGGCCTCAGGCGCCGGCCGGGCTGGAGGGTGGCCTCAAGCGCTGGCCGGGCTGGGATTTCGCCGGTCCGGCTGGGAGGTCGGTTGGCCGGGGTGGGGGTTGGGTTTATTCGGTCGGGGTGTGGTGGTGGGTGTGGTTGTCGGTGTGCTTGCCCTTGGGCTGGGGGGAGGGCTTGGAGGGGGCGGTTCTGAGGGGCTTGGTGAGGGGGGCGAGGTCGTGGGCGTAGGTGCCCGCGGTGTGGGCGATGACGTCGATGTTGGTGTCGAAGGCCTTCATCGAGATGTTCTCCAGGTCGTCGCAGGCCGCGTGGTAGCACGGGTCGTACGCCTCGCCGACGGTGCCGCCGTACCTCTTGGCCTGCTCCTTCGTCTTGAGGCCCTCGGCGCCGGTGAAGGTGCCGCCCGCCGGGATCCCGGCGGCGACGAACGGGCCGTAGTCGGAGCGGCCGTCGAAGTCGGTGCCCTCGTGCGGCTTGCCCTGGCGGTCGAGGAAGCCGGTGATGTCCCGCTCGATCTGCGCGGAGCCCTCGGGGCCGGGGCCCTCGCCCACGCCGTCGGAGTCGTCGCCGTCGAAGACGAACTGGGCGGGGTTGGGCGAGGCGATCATGTCGAAGTTGAGGTAGGCCGGGATGTTCCCGCGCTGCTTCTCGGAGAGCTGCTCGACGTAGTGCTCGGAGCCGAGCAGGCCGTTCTCCTCCGCCGACCACCAGGCGAACCGCACCTTGTTGCGCGGCTCCTTGGCCTTGCCGTGCTTGCCGGGGCGGTTCTGGTCGATCTCGTCGGCGAGGTCGAGGGCGACCTCGACCAGCCCGGCCGAGCCGGAGCCGTTGTCGTTGATCCCCGCGCCCTCGGTGACCGAGTCGAGGTGGGCGCCGAACATCACGGTCCGCGCCGAGGAGCCGCCGCGCGTCTCGGCGAGGAGGTTGTCGGTCTCGCGCTCCTCCTGGAGCTGGCGGATCTCGAAGGCGATCTTCACCTCGCCCTTGTCGGCCTCGGCGGCCAGCGCCTTGCCGTCTGCCTGGGTCAGCCCGCCGGTCGGGATGCGGCCGGCCCCGGCCTCGCCGAGCGTGCCGGAGAGGGCGCCCTCGGTGTTGTTGTAGATGACCGCGCCGACCGCCCCCGCGTCGGCGGCCGCCGCCTGCTTCTCGGCGAAGGAGCAGCCGCCGCGCTCGACCAGCGCCACGGCCCCGTCGACCTCGGGGGAGTAGTCGGAGGCGGTGCAGCCCGGGGCGCCGTCCGCGTCGGCCGGGGTGTTGACCAGGGCCGCCTCCAGGCCGCCCTCGGGGGTGGAGGCGGTGTACGTCATCGCGCTGATGGTGACGTCCCGCTCGGTGGGCGAGAGGACGGAGAGCTGCTGGGCGAGGGTCTCGGTGTAGGTGAAGGAGAAGGTCTGCCGGGTGACCTTGTACCCGGCCTTCTTCATCAGCTTCTCGATGTACGCCGCCGAGGCCTCGTGGCCGGGTGAGCCGGCCGCGCGGTGACCGCCGTTCCGGTCGGCGATCGACTGGAACTTCTCCAGGTGGCGGTGGGCGTCGCGGGCCGAGGACTCCTTGACCAGCTCGCGGGCGAGCGCGGCCGCGTCCTTGGCCGGGGTCGAGGGCTTGTGGCCGTGGCCGGGCTGGTGGCCGTGCCCGGGCGCGGCGCCGAGCAGCAGCGGTGTGGCGAGCGCGGTGGCCGCGACCACGGCCATGGTTCTGCGAGACAGTGCCTTCACAGGGTCCCTCCCCGGTGTCCGGTGTGAACGTCCCCGCCTGAGGCGGGAGTTGGCAGAGTTGAACGAGAAGCGTGCGGGTGTTCAACGCGGCTGGTGGGAACCTAGCGATTCACGCCACCCCGCGAAAGGGGACCTCGTCGTGATGGGCGGGTTTCGCCGGGTCGGTCCACCGGCCGCCGGACAGCGCCCGGAAGGGCGGGCGGGGTCAGGGCTTGTCGTCCTTCGCGGCCTTCGCCGCCCGTTTCATCTCCTGCTTGTGGGCGCGCACCCGGGCCAGCGACTCGGGCCCGGTGATGTCGGCGACGGAGCGGTACGCGCGCTCCTCGCCGTAGACCCCGGCGGCGGCGCGCCAGCCGGGCGGGCGGACGTCGAGCTGCTTGCCGAGCAGGGCGAGGAATATCTGCGCCTTCTGCGGGCCGTAGCCGGGCAGTTCCTTGAGGCGGTCGAGCAGTTCGTCGCCGTCCGCCACGTCGTGCCAGAGGGCCTCCGGGTCGCCGTCGTAGTGGTCGACGAGGTACCGGCAGAGCTGCTGGATGCGCTGTGCCATCGACCCCGGGTAGCGGTGCACCGCCGGTTTGGCGGAGAGCAGCGCGGCGAACTCGTCCGGGTCGTACCCGGCGATCTCGTGCGCGTCGAGATCGTCCGCGCCCATCCGCCGCGCGATCGTGTACGGCCCGCTGAACGCCCACTCCATCGGCACCTGCTGGTCGAGCAGCATCCCGATCAGGTCCGCCAGCGGGCTCCGGCTGAGCAGCGCGTCGGCCTGGGGCTCCTGCGCGAGCCGCAGTGTCTTCTCCATGCGGACCATGGTCACCCCAACCGCGCCCACCCGCATGTGGTGCGGATCCGCAGGTGGGGGCGGGTTCAGCCCAGCCCGTGCCTGCGCGCCACGATCCGCAGCACGGCCGCGCGCGGCAGGAGGCGGCGCAGCGCGAAGACCAGCGGGGCGTTGCTCCCGACCGCGTAGAGCGGGCGCGGCCGCTCCGCCTCGACCGCCCGCAGCACGGTACGGGCCACCGCCTCCGCCGAGATCCCGGAGGCCTCGTTGGCGTCGAGGTGGCGGAGCATCGTCGCGTACTCCTTCCGGTACGGGGAGTCCTCGGCCACGTACTCGGTGCGCCGCTCGCTGATGCCGGTGGCGATCGAGCCCGGCTCCACGGTGGTCACGCCGATGCCGTACGGGGCGACCTCGCGCCGGGCGGCGTCGGCGAACCCCTTCAGGGCCGCCTTCGAGGCGACGTAGGAGGAGCGGTACGCCAGCGGGAAGCTGGCCAGCATCGAGCCGATCATGACCACCCGGCCCGCGCGGCGCTCGCGCATGGCGGGCAGCAGGAGCTGGGTGAGGCGGACGGCGCCGAGGACGTTGATCCGGAAAAGCCGCTCCAGCGCCTCGGGCGGCAGCTCCTCCAGGGGGCCGCTCTGGCTCTCGCCCGCGTTGTTGACCAGCACGTCGACCGGCCCGGCGGCGGTGGCGCAGGCCCGTACGGAGGCGTCGTCGGCGAGGTCGAGCGACAGGTAGGTGACGCCCGGCACCGGCGCGGCGACCTTCTCCGGGTTCCGGCTGGTGCCCAGCACCCGGTAGCCGCGCTCCACCAGCCGGGCCGCGACGGCCGCCCCGATCCCGGAGGACGCCCCCGTCACCAGCGCCGTACGCCGCCCCCGCGCCGCCTGCTCCATCGGCTCGCCTCTTTCCGCTCGTCCCGCTCGTCCCGCTCGCCCGAAGAACTCCGTGCCCGTGGGGGCCGGGGGAACGTACCGGACGGTAGGCGGGGCGACAAGGGAGCCCAGGGTGGCCCGGGGCCGCATCTGCGTACCTGACGGGATGATCCGCGCGGATCTGCCGCTGAGTTGTGCCGATGGGCTGGTATCTGCGGTTAGCGGCCCGGGAGGCGCGGGCATCCCCCTGTCCCGGGCCGGTGAGGCGGAGGGCGGGAGGCGCGCCATGAGCGGAGCTGAGGGCGGGGCCGGGGCAGGCCGACGGTTCGACGTGCGCGGGGAGGCGGGAGAGTCGGTCCGGCTGAGCGTGGCCGATCTCGGGAGCGGCCGGCCGGGGCACCGGGCCGAGGCGGTCTTCGACTGCGCCACCAGCGGGCCGCGCCACCACACTTCCGAGGGGCCGCTCCAGCGCGACGTGCTGCTGGGCGTCTGTCCCGGCAGCGCGCCCGGCAGCCGCAAGGACCGGGCCGGTCTGCTGCTGGCGGTCGGCGGCGCCGACGGGCACCACGCGGTCCTCGCCTGGGCCGAGGTGGACGAGGAGTTCCGGTACGCGCCGGTGCTGCTGGCGGTCCGCCTCGACGGCGCCCTCCTCGACGCCCCGCACCTGGTCGTCCCGGCCGACCGCTGCGGCGCGCGGTACGTCAGCGCGGTGACCGCCGTGCGGCTGGTGCGGCTGGGCGGGCCGGTGCCGGTCACGGGAGAGGCGGCGGGCGTCGGGCGCGAGGTGGGGTGAGCGCGGCGTGAGCGGCCAGGCGGTCACCGTTCGCCGGACGCCGCAACGTCCCGGGCGTACCGTCGGCCCATGCGCCAACAGCCCTGTCCTGCCCGATGCTTCCGGTGTCCCGTGTGCCGGCTGGCCGCCGCCCGCCGGGCCGCCTCGTGACGCTCTGGGAGGCGGTCGCGGTCGTCGTCGCCGGTTTCGCGGGCGGGGCGCTCAACACGGCCGTCGGCTCCGGCACCCTCGTCACCTTCCCGGTGCTGCTCGCCACCGGGCTGCCCCCGGTCACCGCCACCGTCTCCAACGCCCTGGGCCTCATCCCCGGCTCGGTCAGCGGCGCCTTCGCCTACCGTCGCGAACTGGCCGGGCAGCGCGCCCTGCTCGTACCGCTCTGCGTCAGCGCCGCGATCGGCGGGCTCTGCGGCGCGGGGCTGCTGATGGTGCTGCCACCCGGCGTCTTCGCCACCGTGGTGCCGGTCCTGGTGGGCCTGGCCCTGCTGCTGATCGCCGTGCAGCCGCTGCTGACCCGCGCGCTGCGCGGCCGCCTCACCCGCCCCGGCGGCGGCCTCCCACTCCGCGTCGGACTGGCCGTGGCCAGCGTCTACGGCGGCTACTTCTCCGCCGGGCAGGGCATCCTCTACGTCGCCCTCGGCGGTGCCCTGCTCGACGCGCCCCTCCACCGCCTCAACGCGATCAAGAACGTGCTGGTCGCCCAGGTCAACGCGGTCGCCGCCGGCTTCTTCCTGGTCGCCGCCGACATCGACTGGGGTGCCGCTCTGCTGATCGCCGCCGGTGCCACCGCGGGCGCCCCCGTCGGCGCCCGCGCCGCCCAGCGCCTCAGTCCCCTCGCCCTGCGCGCCCTCATCCTCACCGTCGGCACCGGCGGGCTGCTCCACATGACGCTGAGCTGACCCCCCGCGCCGTACCGTGTCGACGCACGCCAGTTCTTGCGGATCCGCCCTGGTCAGCGCCCCCGCCGCCCCGGCTCGCGGAGTACCGTGAAAGGAGCGGTACGACCCACGCGGCGGCCGCGCGACACGCCCCGGGGCTCGCCGACCCCGGCCACGTGGAAGGTGCGTACGCCATGACAGACGCGGACTCCGGCACAGACGCAGACACAGGCACGGACGCGGGCAGGGACACGGGTGCCCGCCCGGCCGCGGGCGCCGGAAGGCTCGCCCCCGGACCGGCCTTCCTCCGGCTGGAGATCACCCCGCGCCGCGAGGGCCTCTTCGATGGTGCCTGGTGGCCGTACTCGCACCACATAGGGGTCGAAGTGCCCCGGCTGATCAGCGGGTTGGCCGGTTACTGGGGGCCGGTGACGCGGGTCGGGGTGGACAGCGAGGCGTGGGGGGCGCTGCCGACCCGGCTGATGGTGGAGGGCCGGGTGGTGCGGATCGACGGCTATCCGGTGGCGGACGACACCGCGTTGGTCACCCGTGACGACCGCGAGCTCTTCTCGCTCCTCGTCGTCCCGCCGGAGGCCGCCCCCGAGGCGGCCATCGCCGCGATGGCCCGGGCGCTGAGCCCGGACAACACCGCGGCGGCCGGGGCGATCCTGCGGGAGGCCGGGATCAGGCGAGGCTGAGCGGGAGCGCCGGGTGCCGGTCGGGCGGCCACGTCGCCGCGGGCTTCCTCGTCCTCGGCCCGATCACCATCGCGCTCATTCCCGCGCGCCGAAGACCCCGCCCGCCGAGGAGACCGGAGCGCAGACCGGCGACGCCCGGGCCGCGGGCTGAGCCGCGGGCCCACCGCTCCGGCGCCCCCGCCGCCGGCACAACGCCCGCATCGGTCCGGCGGGGGGTGCGTGCGATGGAACAGGGTGAGCGCTGGTGGGACCCGGTCGGGCGAGGCGCGGGCGGGCGGCGAGCTGGCGGGACGCCGTCGGGACCCCGTCCGGTCGGGTCGGCGGTGCCGAGCCAGGCGGAGAACTCCACCAGGTGCCGGGCCTCCTCGTCCACGGCGGGCAGCGAGGCCAACTCCTCGTCGCCCAACAGGCATTCGGGTGCCGCCCCGACCAGCCGGACCCGGCGCGGGCGCTCCCCGGCGTCGGCGGCGCGCCAGGCGGTGACCGCCACGTCGGCCCACCAGGCGACGTACTCGCCGGTGGCGGCCTCGTGTTCGCGGGCGGCCCGGTGGGCGAGGCGCTGGTCGACGTCGAGCCGGATCGTGGCCGGGTCGTAGAGGGCGCCCAGGGCCAGGTCGCTGGTGAGGCCGATCAGTGCCTCGCGCCGCCCGTCGAGTGCGTCGGCGTACCGCCGCCGCTCCTGGCTCTGGGCCAGCAGCGCTTCGCCGGCCTCGGCCAGGGCTTCGAGGACCCGGTCCGTCTCGGCGGCGGACAGGTGCTCGGGGCCCGCGTCGGGGGCCCTGCGGGGGCGGGGAGGCGAGGCGTCCATGCGTACTCCTGCGCGAGTGCGGGCGGGTGCGGGCGGTAGGTGTCAGCGGGACCGTAGGGCGGAGGTGGCGCCAGGGCGGGGCGGAAGGGCGGAACGCCCACCCGTCCGGGTGGCTTCGCCGGGACAATGCCGGCGGCGCGGCCGGGGGGAGCGGTACGGGGGCGGGGGCCGCCCGAGGCGACGGGCCCCCGGCTCACGCCGTCCCGCCGAGGGCGCGGGCCGCGCTGTCTCGCCAGGCGCGGGCGGTCGGGCCCAGCGGCGGGCGCGGCTCCAGCGGGCAGACGCGGCGGCCGAACCGCATCAGCAGCAGCTCGTCCCCGGCCGCGACCGGCCCGGGCGCCGCCTGCGGCCACCACAGCGCCTCGTCGTCCGCCGGCTCCGGCGGCGCGCAGACCCCGACGGGCTCCGGCCCCGGCCTGCCCAGCCGGTACCGCCCGGGCGAGGGCAGCTTGGTCAGCCGCGCGGGCCGCGAGGCGTGCACCACCAGGTGGCTGAGGTGCGGCACGGGCGCGGTGCTCGGCCTGGTCGCGGGCAGCGCGGGCAGCAGGCGGGCGAGGAGCTCCAGGCCCGGGGCGGGCAGCAGCCCGGCGGCGTGCTCGGCCGCCTGGACCAGCGCGGAGACCGGCCGCGGGCCCGACTCCACCCCGACGGCCAGCACCGCGTCGCCGTCCAGCAGGAGATCGAGCCCGAACGCGCCCCGGAACCCGCGCTCCCGCAACACCTCCCCGACCGCGTGCGCGGCCTCCCGCACCCGGGCGTACCGGCCGCCGGGAAGATCGCCCGGACCGATCAGCTGGTCCCCGCAGTGCGTCCCCCACCCGGGCGTCAGCTCCGGCAGCCCCACCAGCCGGTGCGCGAGCGCCGACACCACCGTCCGGTCCCCGCCGACGCAGGCGCTCACCGTCAACGACAGCCCCGGCACCAGCCGGGTCAGCCGCAGCGCCTCACCGGGCCAGGCGTCCAGCGCCGCCGCCAACTCCCGCGCGTCGCCGACCGGTACGGTGCCCCGGCCCGCCAGGCCCCCGGCCCGGCGCTGGAGCACCGCCCCCGTCCACCCGTCCCGCCAGTAGGCCGCCGCCGGGCGCCGCCCCTCGGCGGGGACCACGACCGGGTCGGGGGCCGCGACGCCGGCGGCCCGCAGCAGCTCCAGTACGTGGACCTTGTCGGCCGCACGGGCTCGCACCGCCACCTCGGCCGCCGACAGGGGCCGCCCGAGAGGCCGGGCCCACGGCGCCCCTCGGCCCGCCCGCTCCGGCGCGGGGAACCCGGACAGGGCCGAGAGCAGGCCCGCCGGGTCCGGTCCGGCCGTCTCCCCGGTGTGCTCGGCCAGCAGGGCCAGGCCCTCCTCGGCGGGCACCCCGTCGAGCGCCACGGCGGGACGGGGCTGCGCCGGTACGGCGGGCGGCGCGGCACCCGGGGTCTGGGCCCGCGCCGGATCGGAGGCGGGCTCCTGGGTCTTCGCCCCGCCGTGAGCCGGGCCCTGCGTCTGCGTACTCATCGCTTCGTCGCCCCTTCTCCCCTGTCCGCCGGCGCCGCCTCCGTGCTCTGCCCACACGGGGGCGGCGCCCCGGGTGATCACCACGTGCGGGGAGAAGTTAGGCACGCGGCGTGGCCGCACCGGATTCCATGACGCGAGACGGGCACCCCAAACGCCCTGGATCAGGTGGCGTACGGCGCACAGCGGATCGCCTTCCGGGCAGGGGTTCGACCCTCGGGCGCTCCGGTGCCTGTTTCGCGCCACCTGGCCACCGTGCGCCCTTCCGGGCCAGGCCCCGGCCCCGCAGACTGGCCGGCGGCCGCACGCGCCGCCAGGCGGCGGCGGGCGGGAGGAGGGGAGACGCATGCCGAGGAAGCGCACGGGCCGACCGTCCGCCCGGCGAGGCGGACCCGGGCGAGGGGCGCCGCCCCGGCGCCGCCCGGCGGCCAGGCGTACGCCCGCGCGTCGCCGCACCTCCGCCGCGCGCCGCCGCGAGCAGCGGCTCACCGCGCGGCTCGGCGCGGGCGCGGCCGCGCTCCTCGTACTCGCCGTCTCCTGGTCGAAGGTGTGGCCGTACCTCCTGGCCGCCGCCGTGGCGGGCGCGGCCGGGGCCCTGCTCTGGTGGCTGTGGCGCACCGACCGCCTCCACCGCACCGGCGACCGGCGGTGGCGCGAGGCCGACGCGGTCCGGGCCGGACACCTCTCGCTCGCCGAGGTGGACGCCCTGAGCTGGCAGGAGTTCGAGCGGTACGTGGCCGGTCTCTGCCGCCGCGACGGCTGCCGCGACGTGGTGGTCACCGGCGGCTCGGGCGACCTCGGCGCCGACGTGACCGCGACCCTCCCCGACGGCCGCCGCCTGGTCGTCCAGTGCAAGCACTACGCCCCGCACCGGTACGTCCCCAGCGGCGACATGCAGAAGTTCCTCGGCACGGCCTGGCTCCACCACCGCGCCGACGTCGCCGTCTTCGCCGCCACCTGCCCGTTCAGCAGGGCCGCCCTCGACCTCGCCGCCGACCACCGCATCCTCGCCGTCCACCGCGACCTCCTCGGCCTGTGGAACACCGGCACCCCCCTGACCGCCCTGCTCCCCCTGAACGGCGCGGGCCAGGGCGACGCCGCCCACCGGCGCCGGTGGCGCGAGACGTACGGGCGCCGGTGAGGCGGG
This sequence comes from Streptomyces sp. NPDC058373, assembly GCF_042723275.1. Classification (NCBI taxonomy): domain Bacteria; kingdom Bacillati; phylum Actinomycetota; class Actinomycetes; order Kitasatosporales; family Streptomycetaceae; genus Streptomyces; species Streptomyces sp. NPDC058373. Next base: position 9,288 of record NZ_JBHXJE010000029.1, read on the forward strand.
GGCCGCCACCCGCGACGGCCCCCGCCCGGTTCAGCCCTTTCCGCTCTTCTTCTTCCGCCGCCGCTGCTGCAAAGGCGTCCACGGACCCCGGTGCGTCTGGCACCGGGAGTACCCGACCATCGCCGGTTTCCGGCACGGCCTGCCCGACTCCGTCTGCGTCGAGCCGCACCTCATCTGCTTGCCCACGCGTCCACGTCCTCCCTGTCGAGGTGAACGGTGCGCGGCCAGGCTGACCCGAGGGCCCGCGCGGCGCAGGCGGAATCGAGCAACTCGGCGACATATCAACCCTGTTGGGCCGATAGGTGATCGCGTGCGCCCCCACCCGCACACCCGCCCCACCGGCACCTCGCCCTCCCGTACAACCGGATCGCCCCAGTCCCCCTGCGCCCCGCCCCCGGCGTGGCACCATCCCGAGCATGAGCAGCAGCCCCGCCCCGGCGCCCCACCTGGGCGACCTCGCGCGCCTGCGCCGCGTCCGCGACCGGATCGACCGGGAGTACGCGCGGCCGCTGGACGTCGAGGCGCTGGCCCGGGGGGTCAACATGTCGGCGGGCCACCTCAGCCGCCAGTTCAAGCTGGCCTACGGCGAGCCCCCGTACTCGTACCTCATGACCCGCCGTATCGAGCGGGCCATGGCCCTGCTGCGCCGCGGCGACCTCAGCGTCACCGAGGTCTGCTTCGCGGTCGGCTGCTCCTCGCTGTCCACCTTCAGCAGCCGCTTCACGGAGCTGGTCGGTGTCCCGCCCAGCGTCTTCCGCGACCACGAGGAGCTGGACGGGCAGAACATCGCGGGCATGCCCGCCTGCGTGGCGAAGCAGGTGACCAGGCCGGTCAGGAAGGCCGGCCCGGCCCGGAACGCGGCACCGGCGCGGGAGGCGGGAGCAGGGGAGGCGGAACCGGTCAGGAATCGAGAAGCGCCCACCCGGCGCCCCGCCTAGCGTGAACGCCATGAGCGCCGACCCGAGCATGAACCTCACCGTGCACGCGAGCTTCCTCCCGCACAACGACCCGGAGGCCGCCCTCGCCTTCTACCGCGACCTCCTCGGCTTCGAGGTCCGCGACGACGTCGGCTACGGCGGCATGCGCTGGATCACCGTCGGGCCGCCCGGAGGCACCGGCTCCGCCCTCGTCCTCCTGCCGCCGGGCGCCGACCCGGGCGTCACCGAGGAGGAGCGCCGCACCATCGACGCGATGATGGCCAAGGGCACCTACGCGGGCCTCCTCCTCGCCACCCCGGACCTCACCACCACCTTCGAACGGCTCGCCGCCGGGGACGCGGAGATCGTCCAGGAGCCCACCGACCAGCCCTACGGCGTCCGCGACTGCGCCGTACGCGACCCCGCGGGCAACCTCATCCGGATCCAGGAACGGCGCTGATCCGCCGGGCCCACCGGCCCACCGGGTGCCGCGCCCCGCGTCCGCCGGGCGCGGCACCCCGCACTCCGCCCCGGACCGGGTGACCTACGGCCGCCCCCACGCAGCGGGGCCCCGCGTGACACAGGGAGAGACGATGAGCAGGGCCAAGAGGCAGGACGCGCCGTCGGCCGCGCCCCACGCCGCCGACCACCACGACCTGATCCGCGTGCACGGCGCGCGGGAGAACAACCTCAAGGACGTCAGCATCGAGATCCCCAAGCGCCGGCTGACGGTGTTCACGGGCGTCTCCGGCTCGGGCAAGAGCTCCCTGGTCTTCGACACGATCGCCGCCGAGTCGCAGCGGCTGATCAACGAGACGTACAGCGCCTTCCTCCAGGGCTTCATGCCGACGCTGGCCCGGCCCGAGGTCGACGTGCTCGAAGGGCTCACCACCGCGATCATCGTCGACCAGCAGCGGCTCGGCGCCGACCCGCGCTCCACCGTCGGCACCGCCACCGACGCCAACGCGATGCTGCGCATCCTCTTCAGCCGCCTCGGCGACCCGCACATCGGCTCGCCCAACGCCTACTCCTTCAACGTCCCCTCGGTCCGCGCCAGCGGCGCCATCACCGTCGAGCGCGGCAACTCCAAGACCGTCCGCCAGAGCTTCACCCGCGCCGGAGGCATGTGCCCGCACTGCGAGGGCCGCGGCACCGTCTCCGACATCGACCTCAGCCAGCTCTACGACGACTCCAAGTCGATCTCCGAGGGCGCCTTCACCATCCCCGGCTGGAAGTCCGACAGCTGGTGGACGGTCCGCCTCTACGCCGACTCGGGCTTCCTCGACCCGGACAAACCCATCCGCGACTTCACCGAGAAGGAGATGCGGGACTTCCTGCACCACGAGCCGGCCAAGGTGAAGGTCGAGGGCGTCAACCTCACCTACGAGGGGCTGATCCCCAAGATCCAGAAGTCGTTCCTCTCCAAGGACCGGGAGGCGATGCAGCCGCACATCCGGGAGTTCGTGGACCGGGCCGTCACCTTCACCGCCTGCCCCGAGTGCGACGGCACCCGCCTCAGCGAGGCGGCCCGCTCCTCCCGGATCGGCGGCGTCAACATCGCCGACGCCTGCGCCATGCAGATCACCGACCTCGCCGCCTGGGCCGGCGGCCTGGACGAGCCCTCGGTGGCGCCGCTGCTGGAGGCCCTGCGCCACACCCTCGACTCCTTCGTGGAGATCGGCCTGGGCTACCTCTCACTCGACCGGCCCTCGGGCACCCTCTCCGGCGGCGAGGCGCAGCGCGTCAAGATGATCCGCCACCTCGGCTCCTCCCTCACCGACGTCACGTACGTCTTCGACGAGCCCACCATCGGCCTGCACCCGCACGACATCCAGCGCATGAACGGCCTGCTGCTGCGGCTGCGCGACAAGGGCAACACCGTCCTCGTCGTGGAGCACAAGCCGGAGACCATCGCCATCGCCGACCACGTGGTGGACCTCGGCCCGGGCGCCGGTACGGCGGGCGGCACCATCTCCTTCGAGGGCACCGTCGAGGGGCTGCGCGCCTCCTCCACCCTCACCGGCCGCCACCTGGACGACCGCGCCACCCTGAAGAAGGCGGTACGCGAGCCCACCGGCACCCTGGAGATCCGCGGCGCCGACCGGCACAACCTCCAGGACGTGGACGTCGACATCCCGCTCGGCGTCCTGACCGTCGTCACCGGGGTCGCCGGTTCCGGCAAGAGCTCCCTCATCCACGGCTCGATCCCCAAGGGCGACGGGCTCGTCTCCATCGACCAGAGCCCGATCCGCGGCTCCCGTCGCTCCAACCCGGCGACCTACACCGGCCTCCTCGACCCGATCCGCAAGGCCTTCGCCAAGGCCAACGGCGTCAAGCCGTCCCTCTTCAGCGCCAACTCCGAGGGCGCCTGCCCCAACTGCAAGGGCGCCGGCGTCGTCTACACCGACCTCGGCATGATGGCCGGCATCTCCGCCACCTGCGAGGAGTGCGAGGGCAAGCGCTTCGAGGCCTCCGTCCTGGAACACCACCTCGGCGGCCGGGACATCAGCGAGGTGCTCGCCATGCCGGTCACCGAGGCCGAGGAGTTCTTCCGCGAGGGCGAGGCCCGCACCCCCGCCGCCCACCGCGTCCTCACCCGCCTCGCCGACGTCGGTCTCGGCTACCTCACCCTCGGCCAGCCCCTCACCACCCTCTCCGGCGGCGAACGCCAGCGCCTCAAGCTCGCCACCCACATGGCCGACAAGGCCACCACCTACGTCCTGGACGAGCCCACCACCGGTCTCCACCTCGCCGACGTCGACCAGCTCCTCGCCCTCCTCGACCGCCTGGTCGACTCCGGCAGGACCGTCCTCGTCATCGAGCACCACCAGGCCGTCATGGCCCACGCCGACTGGATCATCGACCTGGGCCCGGGCGCCGGCCACGACGGCGGCCGCGTGGTCTTCGAGGGAACCCCCGCCGACCTGGTCGCCGGGCGGGGGACGGTCACGGGGGAGCACCTGGCGGAGTACGTGGGGGAGTGAGCGATCGGGCGACGGCGGGCCGCGGACTCCGGTGGCGCACCTGACGAGTGCGCCAGGAGAGCGGGCCGCCGCGCCCGGCAGGGCGCCCGGCCGAGGACCGCCGGCCGGCGCGGTGACGCGCAGCCGCTCGGGCGCCGCGTACCCGCAGGATTCCTTCGACGCCCTGGAGGAAGGTCTCGGCGATCGGCTCCGGGTCGAAGAGGCAGCCGGCGGGCTGGTCGCCGACCTGCGCCGGCGACTCGGTGACGGTCTCCAGGAACCACTGGCGGTGGGGGAGGACGGCCTGGTGGACGGGGTGGGCGGGGCCGGGGTGTTCGGCCACCGCGTTGAGGAAGGCGCGGCCGCGAAAGCCGGGGCTCTGGATGCTTGGGCGATGAACCGGCCGACCGCCCGGACCGCGTCGGCCGCCGACTGCTCGCCCGTCCGTGCGACCTCCCGGCGGAGCCGTCTCCACGCTCGCCGGCGCCTTGCTGGCCAACCTGGCCGGCCTCCGCCTGGGGCGTGCCCACAAGGTGTGACGCGTCACCTCGACGGGTGGCCGGCGCCGACCGGAACGAGGGATTGGATCACCAACGTGGAAGGCCCCCACAGCGAGCTGCGGGGGCCTTCCACGTATTGCCCGGTGAGAGCAAGGGCGGAGGATACGAGATTCGAACTCGTGAGGGTTGCCCCCAACACGCTTTCCAACTGTTCGTCTGGGGGTCCGGACGGGTTCGCAGACGTTCTGACCTGGGGGCCAGTGGTATTGGGTCGCTCGGACGGACCCGCCCGAACGCCCATGAACGCAACCCGAACTGCAACCCTCGGCGGGGCGCGGACGCCGCGTAGTGGCGAGGCCCGCCGCTCAGGCGACGGACCGCGATCGGTTCGACTGAGAGCCCCTCACTCAGGGGCCGCCAGCCCGTGATCGTGGCTCTGCCCCACCTGCCGAGGCAGGCGCGTACGCGGCGACACTGCCCGAGCCGTTCCGGGCTGATTGCGGGCCTCTGTGGCACGAACACCAGCTAGGGACGGGCGCAGGGGGGCAGGCGGTCCTCGGATTGTGGTGCAGCGAGACCGTCGATCCCGGACGACGGTATTCCGCCTCCATGCCGATACTCCCCCTGTGAACGCGCCGGCACTGCGGCGCCGCCACCGGGCAGGGCTGGCTCGCCGTCTTTGGACATCGCTCTCTCGTCGCGGTACGCGGCGAGCACCTCGCTGATGCCACCCTCCGGCTACCGCATGGCGTGAACCTCGCCTCAGTTGGCCCAGACGACCGGGCTGTCGCTGTACGTGTCGCCCTCGTCGAACCCGGCGCCGGTGACGGGCGTGATCTTCGTTGCGGCCAGCGAGCAGGTCTCGTAGGACGCGCCCTTGGTGGTGAACTCGCGGGGCGCGGTCTCCCTGTCGCACTTGCCCGGGATGTCGCCCATCAGAATGACGCCCGTGCCCGCGCCGCCTTCCAGTACACCGTCGAGCTTCAGCGAGGCGTACGACAGGTCGGTGCCGCCGACGTTCTCCACCTTCATCTTGATGAAGTAGGGCGTCATGCCCTTCGCCTTGTCACCGAAGGCGGCCATGTCGGACTCGGCGCCCTTCTCGATGGCCGTGACAGTGACGGCGATGGTGCCCTTCTTGTCGCTCGTGTACGCGAACGGCAGAACGGCCCGGTCGCCGACCTTGAGCTTGGTGCCCGGCGCGGTGACGTCACCCTCGGCCGGAGCGGCACCGCCGTTGTCGCCGCTGCTGTCGTCGGCTGCCGGGGTTTCGCTGCTCGCCGGTGCCGATGCCGATGCCGATGCCGTTGCCGATGGTGAATCCTGTGCTGCCGTCCCTTCCTCGTCGCCGCCGCAGGCCGAAAGTGCGAAACCCACGACGGCCAGAGAGGCCGCAGAAATTACCCGTCGCTTGTGCACTGTTTCCTCGCTGATGTGAAGGCTGCCTCATATGGCAGTCTTGAGCCTTCTATTGGCCGATAACTAAGGCCCGTTTGGTAGGGTGCAGGGGTTTCCCTCCCCGGCAGCCGCCTCTCCTGCCAGGCCCCTCGCGGTGATTGTCGTCTCCCCGCCACAGCCTGCGAATCCGCCGAGTCGACAGTGGCCTTCGGGCAGTCCGGAAACGGCATCGGATATCGCTCGGCCGGTCGGGTCAGAGCGTGGACGGGTTGCTGCAGGAGTTCAGCAGCGCACCACGGTCGTAATAGTGCGGCCACCGCATCTTCCCTCGCGTCTGGGGGCCGTAGACACCGTCCGCGCTGCTGGCGAGGTTGAGCTTGTTGATCTGCAGCCATCTCACCGCCTCGACTGTGCCGGTGCCGTAGATGCCGTCGATACCATCGGAGTTGTGGATCCTCCTGGCGGCCCAGGTGCCGGGGTAGCAAATGGTGATGGCCTGCTGAAGGGCCTCGACCGCTGAAGAAGAGCCCTCGCGGTAGCCCAGGTAACAGGAGATTCCATTGCCCGAACGAGCTGGAATCTTGTATTCGTTCTTCCCGCCGAGAGTGGGAACGTCACGCCATGAGGTGGTGTTGCAAGGCCCGTAGGCGGCGTGGGCCGGTGTAGCCAAAACCGGGCCGACCGACATGCCGGCGACAAGGAGGGGCAGCGCCCCCAGTACTCCGATCTGCATGCGGATCGGCATGGCTGCTCGTTGCACGACTCAACCCTTCTCATTCGTTGTTTCATTTCGAAGAGGACGTTCCTCGCGAACCTTGATGGGGGATTCGTGGAAGCCTCTCGATTTCGCAAGGTACGCAGAATCTGCTTCAGGTCCGGTGTGCCCGGAAACGCCCAGGTTCTTCCGCGTGTTGGTCTCGGGGTCGCCCTGCTGGGCGGGAGTCGCCCGCCTGCCGGGTGGCGCTGCCGGCCGGGTGACGCCATGGCGTCGACCGAATTCGGCCGGTTCTGCACCGAGCATGCGGGAGCGGCGCGGCGCTCGGCTACAGCTGCCGCGGAAGTGGCCCCGTTCCGGGACGTCCCGCGTTCCGGCCTGCGCAGATGCCGACCGACAAGTCTCCGCGGCGGGATTCACGGCGCCGGAGCGACGGCCGGTTCCACACCCGGGCGGAGGCCCGCCGGGCTGTCGCGGAGACTCCCTCTCTGCGTCGCCCGTGACAGCTGATGCAGAATGAGGCCGACGTATGGAGGCCGCGCCTGCGGTCCGGAACGTGATGGGAAAAGCGTGCCCCGCTGGAAGGAACTGCCCGCGGAACTGCCCCCGCCCGCCCGTCAGCTCATCGTCCGGCTGCGCGGGCTGAAGGACCGCAGCGGACTCAGCTCGCGGCAACTGGCCGCGCGGACCGGATACAGCGCGAAGTCGTGGCAGAGGTACCTGAACGGCAGGTTCCTGCCGCCGCAGGAGGCCGTGGCGGCGATGTCCCGGGTCTGCGGCGAGGATCCGGTTCGCCTGCTGGCGCTTCACGAGATCGCCACCGAACGCTGGTGGGAGGGACGGCAGCCCGCCGCCCGGGCGCCCGAGAGCCTGCCCGCACCTCCGGCACAGGTCTCCGGGAAGCGGCAGCCGTACGGGCGCCACCTGCGCGCCGCGCTCACCGCGGCGGCCTTGGTCACCGTCCTGTCCACCTCTGCGGCCCTCCTGCTGGCTGTGCGGCTCACCGAGGCCCGTACCCAGCTCGCCCGCCAGCGCGACGCCACCGTCGCGACCGCGCCGGCCACCGTGTCGGAGACTCTGGTCCCGGTCATCTACACCTGCCGCCTGGAGAGACACGACGGCCGCTGGCACGCGGGGCTGAGCCCGACCGCGGATGTGCTTCTCTCCAACACCCAGGTGGGCCTCGAAGTGGCCGAGGCCCAGTGTCTGCTGCGCCGGGCGGGTACCGTTCCGGGGGACATCGACGGTGTTTTCGGCCCGAAGACCCGACGAGCGGTCGAGCACATGCAGAAGAGGAACGGGCTGATCGTGAACGGAGTCATCGACCCGCCGACCTGGAATGCCCTGCGTGAGGCAGATCCGACGTGACCCCGGAACACACCCGGCTGGTCGCGGCGTTGCGGGAGCTGCGGGCCGGTGCGGGGCTGAGTCTGGCCGCACTGGCGGAGCGGACGGCGTACAGCAAGTCCTCCTGGGAGCGCTACCTCAACGGCAAGGCCCTGCCTCCACGCCAGGCCGTACAGGAGCTGTGCCGTCTCGCGGACCAACCGCAGGGGCGGCTGCTGGCCCTCTGGGAGATTGCCGAGTCGCGCTGGAGCGGTCGCTCGGTGGCCGCCCCCCAGCCCGCTTCCTCCTCTTCGACAGAAGGTCCGCCGCCGCAGTCCGTGGAGGCCGCCACGACCGAAGGGCCTCGACGACGCCTTGGACGTTCCAGGCTCTTGGTACTGCTGGCGTCGGCCTACAGCGTGATCGTCGGCGGTGTCGCCGTCGTGCTGCTTTTCCTGCTGCCGGACCCCGAGGCGCCCAGGGCCGAACCGTCCCCCTCCTCCGTCCCTTTCTCCTTCGCTCCGCTGTGCCATGGGGCCGCCTGCGAAGGGCGGGATCCGATGCGCTTGATCTGTGGCATCGGCCCCGACACCCTCGCCACGCACCGCACCGCAACCGGCGCCCATGTCGAACTGCGGCACAGTAAGAAGTGCGGGGCGAGCTGGGTACGGACCTGGGGGACCGAGATCGGCGACCGGGTGGACGTCACGGCAGACGGCCCGACCCACAGCGTGCGCATCGGGAACGCGGAGGACGCGGCGGCCTTCGTCTACACCGCGATGACTGAGGCCACCGTCGGCGGCACCGTCCGGGCCTGCTTCCGGCCGGCGTCGGCCGACCGCGAGCGGGAGTGTTTCGAGGCCCGGGTGACCGAGCCCTCCGCCAGGCCCCCCTCGCCCTCGGCGCAGCCGGGCTCCGAACGAGCCTGACGGCAGGGGAGCGGAGGGTTCCGAAGAGTCACGTTGAGACTGCAGATGAGAGGAAACGCCGAAGGGCCCCACCGCGAACGGTGGGGCCCTTCAACGTATTGCCCGGTGAGAGCAATGGCGGAGGATACGAGATTCGAACTCGTGAGGGGTTGCCCCCAACACGCTTTCCAAGCGTGCGCCCTAGGCCTCTAGGCGAATCCTCCGCGGCAAACATTACATGACCGCGAGGAGTGGTCGCGAACTCGTATCCGGAGGCGGGATCGGGTACCTTGGGCGCAGCCCCTCACGTGGCGCTATCTGACTGAACTCCCCCAGGGCCGGAAGGCAGCAAGGGTAGGTCGGCTCTGGCGGGTGCGTGGGGGGCGCTTGCGTTTCGGGGTGTGTGGGTGGTCGCCAGTACGCTCGTAGGCGTGTCGTCTCTCGCGCTGTACCGCCGTTATCGCCCGGAGTCGTTCGCCGAGGTCATCGGGCAGGAACATGTCACCGATCCGCTGCAGCAGGCGCTGCGGAACAACCGGGTCAATCACGCGTACCTGTTCAGCGGACCGCGCGGCTGCGGCAAGACCACCAGTGCCCGGATTCTCGCGCGCTGCCTGAACTGTGAGCAGGGTCCCACCCCGGACCCCTGCGGGACCTGCCAGTCCTGCGTCGACCTGGCGCGGAACGGACCCGGCTCGATCGACGTGATCGAGATCGACGCCGCCTCGCACGGTGGTGTGGACGACGCCCGTGACCTGCGGGAGAAGGCGTTCTTCGGGCCCGCCTCCAGCCGGTACAAGATCTACATCATCGACGAGGCGCACATGGTGACCTCGGCGGGGTTCAACGCCCTGCTGAAGGTCGTCGAGGAGCCGCCGGAGCACCTGAAGTTCATCTTCGCCACGACCGAGCCCGAGAAGGTCATCGGGACGATCCGGTCGCGTACGCACCACTACCCGTTCCGGCTGGTGCCGCCGGGGACGCTCCGCGAGTACCTGGCGGAGGTCTGCGGCAAGGAGGGCAGCCGGGTCGAGGACGGTGTGCTGCCGCTGGTGGTGCGGGCCGGGGCCGGGTCGGTGCGTGACTCGATGTCGGTGATGGACCAGCTCCTGGCCGGCGCGGGCGAGGACGGCGTGACGTACGCCATGGCCACCTCGCTGCTCGGGTACACCGACGGGTCGCTGCTCGACTCCGTGGTGGACGCCTTCGCCGCCGGGGACGGCGCTGCCGCCTTCGAGGTGGTGGACCGCGTGGTCGAGGGCGGGAACGACCCACGCCGCTTCGTCGCCGACCTGCTGGAGCGCCTGCGCGACCTGGTGATCCTCGCCGCTGTGCCGGACGCCGCCGACAAGGGGCTCATCGACGCCCCCGCCGACGTGGTCGAGCGGATGCAGGCCCAGGCCTCCGTCTTCGGAGCCGCCGAGCTGAGCCGCGCCGCCGACCTGGTCAACGACGGCCTGACCGAGATGCGCGGCGCCACCTCGCCCCGCCTCCAGCTGGAGCTGATCTGCGCGCGGGTCCTGCTCCCCGCCGCCTACGACGACGAGCGCTCCACCCTCGCCCGCCTGGAGCGGCTGGAGCGCAGCGGGCCCCCGGCCCAGGCAGCCGCCCTCGCCCCGCCGCCCGCCGCGCCCGGCCCGGGGTACGCGCCCGCCGCGCCCCCGGTCCCGCAGGCGTACGCCCCCGCGCCGCAGCAGGCTCCGCAGGCGCCCCCCGCGCCCGCACCCCAGCAGAGCGTCCCGCCCGCCCCGCCCGCCGACGCTCCCCCGGCCGAGGCGCCCCCGGCCCGTCCGGGCGCCTGGCCCGGTTCGGCGGCGCCCGGCTCCGGCGCGCCCGCGCCCGCCGCGCGCCGGCCCGGCGGCTGGCCGACGGCGGGAGCCTCCGCCGGGCCCGGTCCCGGTCCTGGCCCGCAGCAGCCCGAGCCGCCGCAGGGGCAGGGCCGGCCCCAGGGGCATGCCCAGCCGCAGGGGGCGCCCGCCGTGCCCCCGCCCGGAGCGGTGGACGCCCGCGCCCTGTGGCCGAACGTCCTGGAGGCGGTGAAGAACCGCCGCCGCTTCACCTGGATCCTGCTCAGCCAGAACGCCCACGTCGCCGGGTTCGACGGCACCACGCTCCAGCTCGGCTTCCTCAACGCCGGCGCGCGGGACAACTTCGCGAGCAGCGGCAGCGAGGACGTACTGAAGCAGGCGCTCAGCGAGCAGTTCCACGTCAACTGGAAGATCGAGACCCTCGTCGACGCCTCGGGCGGCCAGGCTCCGTCGACCCCGCCCGACGGTGGCGGAGGCGGCGGCTGGGGCCAGGCCCCGGCGCAGCCGCGCCCCGCGGCGCCCGCCCCGCCTCCGGCGCCCGCGCCCGGCCCGCCGCAGCCCGGTCCCGCCTCGAATTCGGCGCCCGCGCCGCAGAGCCCGCCCGCGCCGCAGCGCGAGGAGCGGCGCCCGGCACCGGAGCCCCCGAGACGGACCACCTCCATCGAGGACGACATCCCCGAGGCCGACGACCCGGACCTCGACGAGACCGCCCTCTCCGGTCACGACCTGATCGTGCGCGAGCTGGGGGCCACGGTGGTGGAGGAATATACGAACGAGTAGGGGGCCGCTTCTCGGCAGCCCGTACAGGGGCGGTCCCCCGGCCGGGCTAGGCTGAGGCCTGTGAAGGTCCTTGTCATTGGCTCCGGCGCCCGCGAACACGCCCTGTGCCGCTCCCTGTCCCTCGACCCCGACGTCACCGCGCTCCACTGCGCGCCCGGCAACGCAGGCATCGCCGAGGTGGCCGAGCTGCACCCGGTCGACGCGCTCGACGGCGCCGCCGTCGCCCGTCTCGCCAGCGGCCTCGGCGCCGACCTGGTCGTGGTCGGGCCGGAGGCGCCGCTCGTCGCGGGCGTCGCCGACGCGGTCCGCGTGGCCGGGATCGACTGCTTCGGGCCGTCCGCCGAGGCCGCCCGGCTGGAGGGGTCCAAGGCGTTCGCCAAGGACGTCATGGCCGGCGCCGGGGTCCCCACCGCCCGCAGCTACGTCTGCACCACCCCCGCCGAGATCGACACCGCCCTCGACGCCTTCGGCGCGCCCTACGTCGTCAAGGACGACGGGCTCGCGGCGGGCAAGGGCGTCGTCGTCACCGAGGACGTGGACGCGGCCCGCGAGCACGCGCTGAACTGCGCCGCCGCCGGTGGCGGCCGCGTCGTCATCGAGGAGTTCCTCGACGGCCCCGAGGTCTCGCTCTTCGCCGTCACCGACGGCCGCACGGTCGTCCCGCTCCAGCCCGCCCAGGACTTCAAACGCGCGCTCGACGGCGACCAAGGCCCCAACACCGGCGGCATGGGCGCCTACTCGCCGCTGCCATGGGCCGACCCGAAGCTGGTCGACGAGGTCCTGCAGACCGTCCTCCAGCCCACCGTGGACGAGCTGCGCCGCCGCGGCACCCCCTTCTCCGGCCTGCTCTACGCCGGGCTCGCCATCACCTCGCGCGGCATCCGCGTCATCGAGTTCAACGCCCGCTTCGGCGACCCGGAGACCCAGGTGGTCCTGGCCCGCCTGCGGACCCCGCTCGCCGGGGTGCTGCGCGCCGCCGCCGACGGCACCCTCGCCGCGCTGCCGCCGCTGCGCTGGAGCGAGGAGGCGGCGGTCACCGTGGTCGTGGCCTCGCACAACTATCCGGGTACGCCGCGCACCGGCGACCCGATCGACGGGCTCGCGGAGGTCGCGGAACTGGACGCCCCCGCGGCGTACGTCCTGCACGCCGGCACGCGGCGCGAGGGCGACGCGGTGCTCAGCGCGGGCGGCCGGGTCCTCTCGGTGACCGCCACCGGGGCCGACCTGACCGAGGCGCGCGACCGCGCGTACACGGCCGTGGCGCGCGTCCGGCTGGACGGCTCCCAGCACCGTTCCGACATCGCGGCCCGGGTCGCCGTGGAGGAGCGCGGCTGACCGCACCCCGCTGCTTTTCGCGTCCCCCGTTCACCGGCCTTGGGCCGTGGGCGGGGGACGCGGCGTTCCGGGGGCGTGCGGGGCCGTCGGCGGGGGCGCGTGAGGATCGCAGAGGCGCGCGCATGGCGGGCGAGCTCTGCCCAAAGGCATTCCATCGAGTGACCGATCCTCCATCCGGCTGACGGTCCGCCCACCCCCAACTAGGGTGCCGCGCAAGCGCTCTGCGGCCCGTGGACCGGGGCGTGCGGCACTTGGCCCACCGGCATTGCGATGTCAGCGCCGGGTGCCAGAGTGGGGGAATGTGCAACGCCGTCGAAGCACGCCGACGCCGGCTGGGACAGCGGGCGCCGGGCGGGCGATAAAGGGGTGTGACCGGTCGTGTCAGGTGTGAGTGCGCAGGCGGGCGCCGAAGCAGCGCGCGCCGGGGCCGTCGCCGTGCTGCGGACCCGCGGCCGGGCGGTGGCCCTCGCCCTGCTCCCGGCGGCCCTCGCCGTCGTCCTGCTGGCCGGCGGCCCCACCGGGGTCCTCGCCGGGGCGGGCTGGGACGCGGCCCGGGCGGTGGTGAGCACCGTCGCGGTGGTCGTCCTGGTCGTCGCGGCGGCGGTGGCTCTCGCGGTGGCGCGGGCGCGGCCCGCGGTCAGCCCGACCGTGCCGGTCACCGAGCGGTCCGCCCCCGATCTGCACCGCCTGGTGCGCGACCTCGCCGACCGGCTGGAGGTGCCCGCGCCCTCGGCGATAGCGCTCACCCCCGACTGCGACAGCTGGCTGGAGGACCGCAGCCATCCGGCGCTCGGCGCCGGAGCGGGCCGTTCCGGGCGAGGGCAGGCGCCGCCCGCGCCGGTGCTGGTCATCGGCTCGCCCTTCCTGTGGTGGATGCGGGTGGCCGAGCTGCGCGCCGTGCTGGCCCCGGTCGTCGCGGGTACGGGCCCCTCGGCACAGCCCGACATCATCGCCGCCCGCCGCTTCGTCCGTGGCCTCGACGCGGCCGCCGCCCTCGGCACCGAGCCGGACCGGGGCCCGCTGGCCCGGTTGGTGCTCGGCGGGACGGGCCGGGTCGCCCAGGCGCTGCTGCGGGCCTGCCGGGAGGAGGCCGCCGAGATGGAGCGGGCGGTCGCCGCCACCTCCTCCGAGCGCGCCAAGACGGTCGACTACGGCCTGCGCATCGCCGCCCAGGAGCAGGTCGGCCTCGCCTACGCGGGCTGGGACCGCCTGCTGAACAGGGTCGCCCTGCCCGCCTGGCGGATAGGGCGCTGGCCCTCCCGGCTGGACGCCGGAGTGGTGGCCGCCCTCACCGAGCTCTCCCGCCGAGACCGGCTCGCCGACGGCTTCACCACCCGGCTCGGCGAGCGCCCCGCCTGCGACCTGCTGGAGGAGCCCGGCACCGTGGACGAGTCGGCCTCCCTCCTCGCCGCCCGCCTCTTTCACGGCGAGCCCGCCGGACGGGAGCCGGAATGGCTGCCCGTCGACTGGGAGGGGTACGCGGACGAGGTCGTCGACCGCACCTGGCGCACCGAGGCGTCCCGCCTCCACCGGGTCCTGGACGAGCTGGGCGTGCCCGCCTCCGGCCGCCCGGACCGGGGCGAGCCGGGTGGGGCGACGCTCGCCCGGGTGCTGGAGCATCTGGCGGTGCCGGCCGGTGAGCCCACCGCCGAACCGGGCGGGCAGCTTCCCGAACTGACCGAGGAGGAGCTGGCCGCCGCCTCCGACGACGAGCTGGCACTGCGGACGGGCGTGGACATAGGGGACGGGCCCGAGGCCGCCCGGACCGCCGGGCCGCGGATGGCCGGAGACCCCCAGCCCGGGGGCGAGGTACGCCGACGGCTGGCCGAGCGCGCCGAGGAGCTGGCCGGGGCGCTCGCCGCCGAGCTGGCCCGCGAGGAGGCCGCTTCGCCCGCGGCGGCACCGGCCGCCGTGGGGCAGGGGGCCGACGAGACGCTGTGGGCGGGCGGGCATCTGCCGCTCTGCCCCTTGCAGCCGCCGCGTACCGGGCGGGAGTTGCTCGCCGAGCACGTGGTGGCCATGGTGTGTTGCTCCGCGATGGACACGGCTGGGGCCTTGCCGGGGCTCGACTGGCTCGACGGGCCCGCGCTGCTCGTCCGGGGGGAGCGGGTGGCGGACCTGGCGGCCCGGGTCACCGGGCTGGTCGAGAAGGGGGACGGTGGCCCCCTGCGAGCCTGGCTCCGCCAGACCGGGGTCCGCCCCGAGAAGCCCGTCCGGCTGGTCTGACCTCACTTGCCCGCCCGGCTCGTTGGCCTCAAGCGCCGGCCGGGCTGTCTTTGGCCGTCCTGCCCGTCTCGACCGTGCCGGTCCCAGATGGCCTCAAGCGCCGGCCGGGCTGGGGGTTGGCTGCGGCGCGTCTTGACCGTGCCGGTCCAAGATGGCCTCAAGCGCCGGCCGGGCTGGGGGGTTCGCGGTTTGTCCGCGGGGTGGCGCGGGCGGGGCCGCACCGGTGTACCTCCTCACAGACTGACGAGGCTGGAGCTAGTTGGATCATTCTGGCTCCTCACGTCAGTCTGCTGCGGGGGCACCCCGGCCCGTCCCCGCCCTCCCGTCTCGTCGGCGGCTATCCGCCGGTGGCGGGTGGGGCCGTCGCCGAGCAGTCTTTCGTCCGACAGGTGTGGTCGCCGGTGGTCACTGTCGTGGAGCGGTGAAGTGGTTCTCCACTCATCACCGTCACGGTGGCGGATCGAGCAATGGGGGACGGTCTCGCCCACCACCGGCGGGTGGTCGCGTACGAGACCGTGGGATGGGGTCGTGCCGGGGTGCCCCCGCAGCAAACTGACAACCTCGGCCGCCTTGATGCGACTGACCCTTGAGCTGTCAGTTTGTGAGGAGGTGCCCCGGCGCGGCCCCACCCCACCCACGTACCGGAGGGACCGCGAACCCCTGGCAGGGCCGTCACTCAAAGCCAACGCCGACCGAAAAAATCCCAGCCCGGCCGGCGCTTGAGGCCAATCAGTGACCGCCACGGTCAAAACAAACCGCACCCACCCCAAGCCTGGCCGGCGCTTGAGGCCATCCGTGACCGGCGCGGGAAAGCCGGGCCGCAGCCCGAAGAACAGCCTGGCCGGCGCTTGAGGCCATCCGTGACCGGCGCGGGAAAGCCGGGCCGCAGCCCAAGGAACAGCCTGGCCGGCGCTTGAGGCCATCCGTGACCGGCGCGGGAAAGCCGGGCCGCAGCCCAAGGAACAGCCCGGCCGGCGCCTGAGGCCATCTCGGACCGGCACACGAAAGCCGGACAGCCGCCAAAGACAGCCCGGCCGGCGCTTGAGGCCAGTCAAGAGGGGGCCGGGGAATGTCCGAAACCCGGCCCTGTGTCACCCGACTGCCCAGCCGGGGGCGCCGGGCGGAGCCACACCCCCAGGGCCCCCCGCCCGCCGCAGGCGGAACGTGCCTGCGAAGACACCCCCGCAGCGGGACGACTATCCCGATAGCCGGACCAAAACGACGCGACCAAGGGGAGCGATGCGCTCCGTTCCCGTCAATTCGAGACGAACGGTGACGGAGCGCGTGCGTAATGTGATGTGCTGGGCGCGGTCGCCGGATGCGGAGTGGACGCGGCAGCGCGGACTCCGGTGAGCGAGGGAGGGGAGCCGCATGGGGTCGGGTCACATCCGCCGGTGGGAATCGGGTGCGTACGCGCACGCCGTGTCGGACCCTTTCGGCCAGGGTCCGGTCCCCTGGCTGCGCGGAAGCGAGAACTACTTCGACGACACCGGCCAGGTGGTCCCCTGGTACGTGGAGCACGCCCCGGCGCCGGGCGCCTCGGGCCCGCGCATCCCGCCGCCGAGATCGGGCAGCGGCCCGCGCACGGCCGACGACGTGGACCAGCAGATCAAGGGGTTCGCCTCGGCGGGAGCCGTCGCCCCCGGCGAGTCGATCGACTTCCACATCACGGTCAACCCGCCCCAGCAGTTCTCCGTGGACGTCTACCGTATCGGCCACTACGGCGGTGACGGCGCGTCGAAGATCACCACCAGCCCACGCCTCTCGGGCATCGTGCAGCCCCCGCCCCTCACCGCCGACCGCACGGTCTCCTGCCACCACTGGTGGCTCTCCTGGCGGCTCCAGGTCCCCACCCTGTGGAGCATCGGCGCGTACGTGGCGGTGCTGACCACGGCGGACGGCCGGTACCGCTCGCACGTGCCGTTCACCGTGCGCGACAGCCACCCGGCCGACCTGCTGCTGGTCCTGCCCGATGTGACCTGGCAGGCCTACAACCTCTACCCGGAGGACGGGCGGACCGGCGCCAGCCTCTACCACGCGTGGGACGAGACGGGGAAGCTCCTCGGCGAGGAGGACGCCGCCGTCACCCTCTCCTTCGACCGGCCGTACGCGGGCGCGGGCCTGCCCCTGCACGTCGGCCACGCCTACGACTTCATCCGCTGGGCCGAGCGGTACGGCTACGACCTCGCCTACGCCGACACCCGCGACCTGCACTCCGGCCGCATCGACCCGACCCGCTACCGGGGCCTGGTCTTCCCGGGCCACGACGAGTACTGGTCGGTGCCGATGCGCGACACCGTGGAGCTGGCCCGCGACCACGGCACCTCGCTGGTCTTCCTCTCCGCCAACACCATGTACTGGAAGGTCGAGTTGTCGCCGTCGGCCTCCGGCGTCCCGGACCGCATGCTGACCTGCCGCAAGCGCCGCGGCCCCGGCCGCCCCACGCTCTGGCGCGAGGTGGACCGGGCCGAGCAGCAGCTCCTCGGCATCCAGTACGCGGGCCGCGTCCCCGAGCCGCACCCGATGGTGGTGCGCAACGCCTCGCACTGGCTCTGGGAGGCGACCGGCGCCCACGAGGGCGACGAGCTGCCCGGCATGGTCGCGGGCGAGGCCGACCGGTACTTCCCGCGCACCCGGCTCCCCGAGCACGACAGCCGCATCCTGCTCGCCCACTCGCCCTACCGCGACCACGAGGGGACCAAGCGCCACCAGGAGACCTCCCTGTACCGCGCCCCGAGCGGCGCCCTCGTCTTCGCCTCCGGCACCTTCGCCTGGTCCCCGGCGCTCGACCGCCCCGGCCACGTCGACGAACGGGTCCAGCGCGCCACCGCCAACCTCCTCGACCGCATCTGCAAACGCGACTGACCCGCCCCCGCCGGGCCCGGGGGCCGCCTCCCGGCCCCGCCCGCCACCCTGACCGGGCCGGAGCCCGGGTGATGCGGAAGAATCGGAGGCATTGGCCAGAACCACGGGGAGGAACCGTGTCCGGATTCGTCGAAAAGCCCGAGCCCGTCGAAGTACCGGGCCTGCTGCATCTGCACACCGGCAAGGTGCGCGACCTCTACCAGAGCGAGTCGGGCGACCTCGTCATGGTCGCCAGCGACCGCGTCTCGGCGTACGACTGGGTGCTGCCGACCGAGATCCCCGACAAGGGGCGCGTCCTCACCCAGCTCTCCCTGTGGTGGTTCGACCAGCTCGCCGACCTGGTCCCCAACCACATCCTTTCCACCACGCTCCCCGAGGGGGCGCCCGCCGACTGGCAGGGGCGCACGCTGGTGTGCAAGTCCCTGGAGATGGCGCCCGTCGAGTGCGTCGCGCGCGGCTACCTGGCCGGCTCCGGCCTGGTCGAGTACGAGGAGAGCCAGACCGTCTGCGGCCTCGCCCTCCCGCCCGGCCTCGTCAACGGCTCCGAACTGCCCGGCGCGATCTTCACCCCCGCCACCAAGGCGGCCGTCGGCGACCACGACGAGAACGTCTCCTACGAGGAGGTCGCCCGTCTGGTCGGCCCCGAGACCGCCGCCCAGCTCCGCCAGACCACCCTCGCCGTCTACAGCAGGGCGCTGGAGGTGGCCCGCGAACGGGGGCTGATCCTCGCCGACACCAAGTTCGAGTTCGGCCACAACGCCGAGGGCACCCTGATCCTCGCCGACGAGGTCCTCACCCCGGACTCCTCGCGGTACTGGCCCGCCGACCAGTGGGAGCCGGGCCGCGCCCAGCCCTCCTTCGACAAGCAGTTCGTCCGCGACTGGCTCACCTCCGCCGAATCGGGCTGGGACCGCCGCTCCGAGCAGCCGCCGCCGGCGCTGCCCGAGGAGGTCGTGGCCCGCACCCGCGCCAAGTACATCGAGGCGTACGAGCGGCTGACCGGCGTGAGCTGGGGCTGAGCCCCGAAGGCCGCCCGCGCCCTCGTACCGGGGCGCGGGCGGCGGGCGGCAGCCGATGGGCGCACGAAGAAGCCCCGGTCCGATGGACCGGGGCTTCTTCCGTGGAGCGAACGACGAGGTTCGAACTCGCGACCTCAACCTTGGCAAGGTTGCGCTCTACCAACTGAGCTACGTTCGCCTGCTGCGCCGTGGCGCGGGCACCACTATACCCAACCCCGCTCGCGCGCGAGACGTACCGCCGCGTGCCGGTTCTCGGCGCCCAACTTGGTGACGGCCGAGGAGAGGTAGTTGCGGACGGTGCCGGGGGAGAGGGCGGCGCGCTCGGCGATCTCCGCCACCGGCGCCCCGTCCGCCGCCAGTTCCAGCACCTCCGCCTCGCGGGCGGTGAGCGGCGAGTCCCCGGCGGCGATCGCGTCGGCGGCCAACTCCGGGTCGATGTAGCGGTTTCCGGCGTGGACCGAGCGGACCAGCTCGGCCAGTCGCTGCGCGCTCACCGTCTTCGGGACGAAGCCGCGCACCCCGGCCGCGAGGGCCTGCTTGAGGTTGCCGGGGCGCCCGTGGCCGGTGACGATCATGACGCGGCAGGCGGGGAGTTCGTCGCGTAGCGCTGTGGCCACCGCCACACCGTCGGCGCCGGGCATCTGGAGGTCGAGGACGGCCACGTCGGGGCGGTGGGCGCGGGCCATCGCCAGCGCCTCCGGCCCCGTCGCCGCCTCGGCGACCACCACGAGGTCGTCCTCCAGCGCGAGCAGCGCGGCCACAGCGCCCCGGATCAGGTGCTCGTCGTCGGCGAGCAGGACGCGGACGGGCGCCCCGCCGGGGGCGGCGGGCGCGGGCGGTTCGGGGGTCTGGTCCGTCATGGCATCTTCCTACTCCTGCTCCTGGCGGCCCGGCACGCCGCCCTCCCCGGCGGAGGGGCCCGCCTCCGGTACAGGTACCCGTGCCACCACGCGGAACGCGCTCGCGCCCGTGGGCCCGGCCTCCAGGGTCCCCTGCTCTGCGGCGAGCCGTTCGCGCAGCCCGGCGAGACCGTGGCCGCCGGAGCTCTCGGCGCTGGACGGCTCAGCGGTCGGTACGCCGTCGTTTTCGACGGTCAGCTCGGCGAGGGCGGGCCACTCCGAGCCCTGGGCACCCGCGCGCCGCACGGTCAGGGCGATGCGGCAGTGCGCGGCGTTGCCGTGCCGCAGCACGTTGGTGACCGCCTCCCGGACCACCCAGGCCAGCGCCGCCTGGACCGGGCGGGGCAGCCCCGTCGGGGTGCCGGTGACGGTGCAGGTGATCCCGGCGGCGCTCAGCACGCCCCGCGCACCGAGGAGCTCGGTGTACAGATCGGCCTCGCGGTACCCCCGGACCACCTCGCGGACCTCGCGCTGCGACTCCTGGGCGATCCGCTGCACCTCGGCCATCTGCTCGACCGCCTCCGGCCGCTCGCGCCGGGCGAGCTGCACCGCCAGTTCGCTCTTGAGCGCGATGACGGAGAGGTTGCGGCCCAGCACGTCGTGCAGGTCCCGCCCGAACCGCAGCCGCTCCTCGGCCACCGCGAGCCGGGACCGGGTGCGGCGGGCCTCGTCGAGTTCGTAGACGGCGTGCAGGAGCCAGACGGAGAAGCGGGAAGCGAGGGTGAGGCCGCCCGAGCTGAGCAGGGTGGAGAGGGCGAGGGCCGCCGCGGCGGGCGCGGGCAACAGGAGCGAGCCCAGCAGCCACCCGCCGAAGGTGGCCACCAGCACCGCCACCAGGCTCTGCCGGTCCTTCCGCAGCACCAGCACCCCGAGGCCGCAGCCGAAGGCGAGAAAGAGGACGAAGGTCCCCGCGCAGGCCGTGTAGTACGCGTCCGGAGGGTCGGTCGGCAGCGTGACGAGGAGGAAAGCGGAGACGGCGGCGCCGACGAAGCTCAACGCCACGTACACGCCCAGCAGCCGCCGGGGCTGCGCCCGGCGCCCGGCCGCCCAGTCCAGCGCCTGCCCGGTCAGCCGGAGCCCGACGGCGGTGTGCACCAGCACCGCCCCCGCCACCGGCAGCGCGGAGCGAGCCGGTACGGGGGCGAGCGAGAAGAGGGCCGTCAGCAACTGGATCACCGGGAAGAACTGGAACGAGATCCGGGTGTACGCCTCCACCTTGGCGGCGGTGCCCTTCCGTCCCCACCACGACCGGGGCCGCCTGATCGCCGCCTGGGCGGTTGCGCCGTACGAGCCCTCGTCCTCGGTCCCGGCCATGGTGATCCGTCCCTCGATGCCTGGTGGCGGTGGCTGCCGGCCAGCGGTCAGCGGCGGGGTTCCCAACGGAACCACCGGCGTACAGCAAACAGGGTCAGCGCGATCCAGGCCAGCGAGACCACGGCGGCCTGGAGCACGTCGCCGGCCGACAGGTCGCCGGTCCAGCCGCCGCGGATCAGTGTCATCGCTCCGGCGAGCGGCAGCCGCTCGCAGACGGAGGCGAGGGAGTCGGGGAAGACCTCCAGCGGCACCACCATGCCGGAGCCGAGCATCAGCACCAGCAGCACCGGCATCGCCATGACCTGCGCCGACTCCGCGGTACGGCTGACGGTGCTGGTGAGCGCGGCGAGGCAGACCATCAGCACGATGCCGAGGAGAATGCCGATCACCGCCAGGTGGGGCGCGGGGGGTGCGCCCACGTCGAGCAGGACGGTGCAGCCGGCGATCAGGACGGCCGACTGGACCAGGCCGATCACCATCGAGGGCAGGGCGGTCCCGGCCAGGATCTCGTTGTCCCGCAGCTCGCCGGTGCGGAGCCGCTTGAGGACCAGTTCCTCGCGGCGGGTCGCGTAGATGGCGACCAGTGAGCTGTAGACGGCGAAGAGCAGGGAGAAGCCGATGGCCCCGGGCAGGAGCACCAGGCCGACAGTGAGCCCGGTGCCCTTCAGCGTCTCCTCGTCCACGGTCTGGGCGACGCTGAACGGCAGCGCGAACGGCACGAAGAGCGCCGCGAACATCACGCCCTTGCTCCGGACCAGCAGTGCCAGCTCGGCGCGGGCCAGGGCGGCGAGCCGCCCCAGCGGCCGGGTGCGTTCCGGCTGCCCGGTGGGCGTGGGGGAGGTGGTGACGGCGCTCATACGGCGGTCTCCTTCCGGGAGTCGGCGGGGTCGGAACCGGTGCCGGGCTCGCCCCGGCCGTCGGCCTCACGGGCGATGTGCAGGAACGCCTCCTCCAGCGAGGCCGCCCGTACGTCCAGCGAGCCGAGCGTGACGCCCGCGTCCCGCGCCCACACCAGCAGGGAGGTCGCGGCCTGCTGGAGGTTCTGCGTCATCAGCCGCACGGTGCGGCCGTCGTGGGAGTGCCCGGTCACGCCGAGCCGGTCCAGCGGCGGCAGGTCACCGGGGAACCAGCCGTCGGGCAGGTCGAAGGTGATCCGCGACGGCTGCGCGCTCACCACGTCCTCGACGGTGCCCTCGCTGGCGATCCGGCCCTCGTGGAGGATGGCCAGCCGGTCGGCGAGCGCCTCGGCCTCCTCCAGGTAGTGCGTGGTCAGCAGCACCGTGGTGCCCTGGGCGCGCAGCTCGCGGACGAGCGACCAGGTGTCCTGGCGCCCCTCGGCGTCCAGTCCGGTGGTCGGCTCGTCGAGGAAGAGCACCTCGGGGCGGCCGAGCAGCGCCAGCGCCAGGTCCAGACGGCGCTTCTCGCCGCCGGAGAGCACCTTGACGCGGACGTCGGCCCGCTTGCCGAGCCCCACCATCTCCAGCGCCTCGCCGATCGGGCGGGCGCCGGTGGTGCACCCGGCCCACATCCGCAGGGTCTCGCGGACGGTGAGTTCGGCGGGGAAGCCGCCGTCCTGGAGCATCACGCCGATGCGCGGGCGGACCGCGTCGCGTTCGGCGTACGGGTCGTGCCCGAGCACCCGTACGCGGCCGGAGGCCGGGCGCGCGAGTCCTTCGAGGATCTCCAGGGTCGAGGTCTTGCCTGCGCCGTTGGTGCCGAGCAGGGCGAACAGCTCACCGCGGCCGACGGTGAAGGAGACGCCGCTCACTGCTTCGAAGCCGCCCCCGTACACCCGCCGCAGATCGGTCACATCGATCACGTGGTCTTCGGTCTTCATGCCTCCACCCTCCCCGCCGCCCCCCGCCCCCGACAGTGCGCCCTGTCATCGGTCCTCATGACAAATGTCAGACCACGACCAATCCCCAGCCCACCCACAGCCACCCCCCAGCCCACCACAGCTACCCCCCCCAGCCCGGCCGGCGTTTGAGGCCATCCGTGACCGGCACGGAGAAGCCGGGCCGCAGCCAAACCCCAGCCCGGCCGGCGCCTGAGCCAAGAGGCCGGCCGGCGCCTGAGGCCAAGGCAGACAAGCGAAAGGCCCCAGTCAACGACTGGGGCCTTTCAACGGAGCGGACGACCAGGTTCGAACTGGCGACCTCAACCTTGGCAAGGTTGCGCTCTACCAACTGAGCTACGTCCGCATCGCATCCGACCGGCTCTCACCGATCGGCGCTTCCCTCACTCTACCCGAACTTCCGAGTGGTCCGAAGACCCCCGGAGGGCCAGGTGGTGCTGAAGAGCGGGTGACAGGAATTGCACACTGCGCCTCCCTCTTGGAAAGAGGGTGTTCTACTACTGAACTACACCCGCACAACCTGGGGTTTCGGCCTTCCGGCCTCGCCCCTCGGCGTGCTCCAGACTTTAGCTGATCACCAGGGGTGTTGCGCAAGTCGGCTGCGCGCGCCCCCGGGAGCGCGCGCCCGGCGCGGGCCACCCCCGCCGGGCCGGCCGCGCCCGCCCCGGTCAGTTGGCCTGTTCGAACGCCTCGTAGACCTTCTTCGGGATCCGCCCCCGGGGCGGCACCTCCATCTGGTGCGAGCGCGCCCAGGCGCGCACCGCGGCGGGGTCGGCGGCGACGGAGGTCCGCCGGTAGGCGCGGCCGGAGGCGGAGCGCTTGCGTCCGGCGCGGAGGTAGGGCTCCAGCGTTTCGCGGAGCTTTTCCGCATTGGCTTGGTTCAGGTCGATCTCGTACGACGTGCCGTCCAGCCCGAAGGCGACCGTTTCCGACGCTTCACCGCCGTCGATGTCGTCGAAGAGAGTGACCACGACTCGCTGCGCCACGAATATCGGTCCCTTCATGCGGCACCCCGGTCCGGTCGATCCGTGCCCGCGGGGCGGCTCGCGGTCGGGTGACCGGGGCGCCGACCTGCCGGGACGCGGCCGGGACGTGCGGAGATGCCGGTGGTTCGGCTGTTTCTGCGGAATGCCGCTTTATCGCGGCCATTCCTTTGTACAGCGGCGGACAATCCTTGGGGAAGACCCTCTCATTGTTCCCTCGCGATGGCCCGGAATCGCGGCTGCGCGATTTTTCCTCGATTTTTCGCGAGCGCCTCACTTCTGATACCGGAACGTGATGCCCGTCACGCTCGCTACGCGCGTAGAAATTTCGGCCGGGTACGCTGAACGGACCTGCTCAGCACCAGCACCACACACCGGGAGTGCCAGTGGCACGCGTCGTAGTCGACGTCATGCTCAAGCCGGAGATCCTCGACCCTCAGGGCCAGGCGGTGCAGCGTGCACTGCCGCGTCTGGGCTTCGAGGGAATCTCCGACGTACGTCAGGGAAAGCGTTTCGAACTCGAAGTGGACGGGCCGGTGGACGACGCCGCTCTCGCCCGTATCCACGAACTGGCGGAGACCTTCCTCGCCAACACCGTGATCGAGAACTTCACCGTGAAGGTCGAGGAAGAGAAGTGACCGCGGGCCTGACCCCCGCCGCCCGCTCGAACACCCGGGTCGGCGTCGTCACCTTCCCCGGCAGCCTGGACGACCGCGACACCCAGCGGGCGATCCGCCTCGCGGGCGCCGAGGCGGTGCCGCTCTGGCACAAGGACAAGGACCTCCAGCAGGTCGACGCCGTGGTCCTGCCCGGCGGCTTCTCCTACGGCGACTACCTGCGGGCCGGAGCCATCTCCCGCTTCTCGCCGCTGATGGAGAAGATCATCGACGAGGCCCGCGCGGGCATGCCGGTCCTCGGCATCTGCAACGGCTTCCAGGTCCTCACCGAGGCCCACCTGCTGCCCGGCGCCATGCTCGGCAACGACCACCTGCACTTCGTCTGCCGCGACCAGAAGCTGCGCGTGGAGAACACCGCCACCGCCTGGACCGGCGACTACGTGGCGGGGCAGGAGATCCACATCCCGCTGAAGAACATGGACGGGCGGTACGTCGCGGACTCGCGCACGCTCGACATGCTGGAGGCCGAGGGCCGCGTCGCCTTCCGCTACCTCGACGTCAACCCGAACGGCTCGCTCCGCGACATCGCCGGCATCACCAACGAGGCCGGGAACGTCGTCGGCCTGATGCCGCACCCCGAGCACGCCGTCGAGCCGCTGGTCGGCTCCGGCCGCACCGACGGCCTGCCCTTCTTCACCTCGATCATCAAGAAGCTGGTCAGCGCATGAGCCTGGACACGGTCAAGCACGCGACCGACACCCCGGAGACCGAGCAGCCCTGGGCCGAGCTCGGTCTCAAGGAGGACGAGTACGCCCGGGTCCGCGAGATCCTCGGCCGCCGTCCCACCGGCGCCGAACTCGCCATGTACTCGGTGATGTGGTCCGAGCACTGCTCGTACAAGTCGTCCAAGGTGCACCTGCGCCAGTTCGGCGAGAAGGCCCCGCAGTCGGACGCCATGCTCGTCGGCATCGGCGAGAACGCCGGCGTGGTCGACGTCGGCCAGGGCTACGCGGTCACCTTCAAGGTCGAGTCGCACAACCACCCCTCGTACGTCGAGCCCTACCAGGGCGCGGCCACCGGCGTCGGCGGCATCGTCCGCGACATCATCGCGATGGGCGCCCGCCCGGTCGCGGTCGTCGACCCGCTGCGCTTCGGCGCCGCCGACCACCCCGACACCCGGCGCGTGCTGCCCGGCGTCGTCGCGGGCATCGGCGGCTACGGCAACTGCCTGGGCCTGCCCAACATCGGCGGCGAGGTCGTCTTCGACGCCTGCTACCAGGGCAACCCGCTGGTCAACGCCGGCGCCATCGGCGTCATGCGGCACGAGGACATCCACCTCGCCAAGGCCTCCGGCACCGGCAACAAGGTCATCCTCTACGGCGCCCGCACCGGCGGCGACGGCATCGGCGGCGCCTCGATCCTGGCCTCCGAGACCTTCACAGATACATCAGCGGCTGACGCCGCGGGCGCCAAGCCCAGCAAGCGCCCGGCGGTCCAGGTCGGCGACCCCTTCCAGGAGAAGCTCCTCATCGAGTGCACCCTGGAGGCGTTCGCCGAGAAGCTGGTCGTCGGCATCCAGGACCTCGGCGCGGCCGGTCTCTCCTGCGCCACCAGCGAGCTCGCCTCCAACGGCTCCGGCGGCATGCGGGTCACCCTGGACGACGTACCGCTGCGCGACTCCACGCTCTCGCCCGAGGAGATCCTCATGAGCGAGTCGCAGGAGCGCATGTGCGCCGTGGTCGAGCCGGAGAAGGTCGACCGCTTCCTCGCCATCTGCGAGAAGTGGGACGTCATCGCCACCGTCATCGGCGAGGTCACCGACGGCGACCGGCTGGAGATCTTCTGGCACGGCGAGAAGATCGTCGACGTCGACCCGCGCACCGTCGCCCACGACGGCCCGGTCTACGAACGCCCCCTCGCCCGCCCGGCGTGGCAGGACGCCCTCCAGGCCGACGACGCGGGCAAGCTGCCCCGCCCGGCCACCGGCGACGAGCTGAAGGAGCAGGTCCTCGCCCTGCTCTCCTCGCCCAACCAGGCCTCCAAGTCCTGGATCACCTCCCAGTACGACCACTTCGTCCAGGGCAACACGGTGCTCGCCCAGCCCGAGGACGCCGGGATGATCCGGGTCGACGAGGAGTCCGGGCTCGGCGTCGCCATCGCCACCGACGGCAACGGCCGGTTCGCCAAGCTCGACCCGTACCACGGCGCCCAGTTGGCGCTGGCCGAGGCGTACCGGAACGTCGCCACGACCGGCGCGAAGCCGCTCGCCGTCTCCGACTGCCTCAACTTCGGCTCGCCCGAGGACCCGGCCGTCATGTGGCAGTTCGCCGAGGCCATCCGCGGCCTCGCCGACGCCTGCCAGACCCTGGGCACCCCGGTCACCGGCGGCAACGTCTCGCTCTACAACCAGACCGGCGAGGCGGCCATCCACCCGACGCCGGTCGTCGCCGTCCTCGGCGTCATCGACGACGTGGCCCGCCGCACCCCGGTCGCCTTCGCCGAGGAGGGCCAGCTCCTGTACCTCCTCGGGGAGACCCGCGAGGAGTTCGGCGGCTCGGCCTGGTCGCAGGTGATCCACGACCACCTCGGCGGGCTGCCGCCCCAGGTGGACCTGGAGCGGGAGCGGCTGCTGGCCGACATCCTCATCTCGGCCTCGCGCGACGGCATGGTCGACGCCGCGCACGACCTCTCCGACGGCGGCCTGGTGCAGGCGGTCGCGGAGTCCTGCCTGCGCGGCCGGAAGGGCGCCCGGCTGGTCGTGCCGGACGGGCTGGACGCCTTCACCTTCCTGTTCAGCGAGTCCGCGGGCCGGGTCGTCGTGGCCGTCCCGCGCTCCGAGGAGCTGCGCTTCACCGACATGTGCGGTGCGCGCGGCCTGCCCGCCACCCGCATCGGCGTGGTCGACGGGGACGTACTGGAGGTGCAGGGGGAGTTCACCCTCTCGCTCCGCGAGGTCCGCGAGGCGCACGAGGGCACCATCGAGGCGCTGATGGCCTGAGGGTCGCACGGCCCACGGCCGGACCGCCGAGATCCCGGCGCCGATCCCCGCGATCGGCGCCGGGAGTTCGCCATGTCTCCTCACGTACCGCCAACTCCCGCCCCATAACGGGTGGTTGAGCGGTTCGCCAGGTCACTGGCCCAGAGGCATATCTTCACCGGGGGCCCACATCCGCCCGTCGGCGTCGTAGTCTCGGCCCCATGCCAGCAGCATCCACACGCCGCCCCCGCTCGTACGACCCGGTGAAGACCCGTGCCGCCGTGCTCGCCCAGGCCGCGCACGTCGCCGAGGCCGTGCGCGCACTGCGCCCGGACCAGTTGAGCGGGCCCAGCGGGCTCGGCGACTGGACCGTCGCCGAACTCGTCGCCCACCTGGCGACCGGCGTCGACGGGCTGCGCTCGGGGCTCGTGGAGCCCGCGCCGACCGCCGCCGAGACCGCCCTGCTCGACTGGGCCGCCGGCACCGGCGCCCGCGCTGAGGGCAACGCTCAGGCGGCCCGTAAGGCCGCCGCCGACCAGGACCCGGTCGAGCGGTACACCCGGGCCACCGTGGACTTCGCCCGGCTGCTCGCGGACGTCCCCCTGGACCGGATCATCGCCGCCCGGGCCGGGGCGATGACCTTCACCGACTTCCTCGTCACCCGCGCCGTGGAGCTGGTCGTCCACACCGACGACCTGCGCCGCGCCACCGGCGTCGACATCCCGCTGGACCGGCAGGCGGTCGCCGTCGTGGTGCGCGTCCTGGCCGACTCGCTGGCCGCCAAGGCGCCCGGCGGCTCCGTCGAGGTCCGCGTCCCGCCGTACGCCGTCGTGCAGTGCGTGGCGGGCCCCCGGCACACCCGCGGCACCCCGCCCAACGTCGTGGAGACCGACCCGCTGACCTGGGTACGCCTTGCCGCGGGGCGCACCACCTGGGCCGAGGCGGTCGACGGCGGCCACCTCACGGCGGGCGGCGAACGCGCCGACATCTCGGAGCTGCTGCCCGTCCTCTCCTGACCCGCTCCACGGGGCCTCCCGGGGGCGTACGCGCCGTCGTGCGCCCCGGGGAGGCGGGCGCGGCATCCGCACTGTGGGACGGGCCGGAGGCGGGGGCCGGGGAGCGATACCTCACACCCGCTCAACCGCCCGGAAAACCCGCAGGTCACGCGGGTGCGGCCGGGAAGGGCCGGGATCCCCCATTCGGACCGGTGGTCGATCTCGCCTACACTCGGAGGCGTGCCACGTGGTGACGGTCGACTCAATCACGATCTGCTCCCCGGTGAGAAAGGCCCCCAGGACGCTTGTGGCGTCTTCGGTGTCTGGGCTCCGGGCGAAGAGGTCGCCAAGCTCTCCTACTTCGGGCTGTACGCCCTCCAACACCGGGGCCAGGAATCCGCGGGAATCGCGGTCAGCAACGGCTCCCAGATCCTCGTCTTCAAGGACATGGGCCTCGTTTCCCAGGTCTTCGACGAGACCTCCCTCGGCTCCCTGACGGGCCACATCGCCGTGGGCCACGCCCGCTACTCCACCACCGGCGCCTCGGTGTGGGAGAACGCCCAGCCGACGTTCCGCGCCACCGCGCACGGATCGATCGCCCTCGGCCACAACGGCAACCTGGTCAACACGGTCGAGCTGGCCGAGATGGTCGCCGGCCTGCCGAAGGAGAACGGCCGGGCGACCCAGGTCGCGGCCACCAACGACACCGACCTGATCACGGCGCTCCTCGCCGGTCAGACGGACGACGACGGCAAGCCGCTCACCCTGGAGGACGCGGCAGCCAAGATCCTCCCCGACGTCAAGGGCGCCTTCTCCCTCGTCTTCATGGACGAGCACACCCTCTACGCCGCCCGCGACCCGCAGGGCATCCGCCCGCTGGTCCTCGGCCGCCTGGAGCGCGGCTGGGTCGTCGCCAGCGAGAGCGCCGCCCTCGACATCTGCGGCGCCAGCTTCGTCCGCGAGATCGAGCCCGGCGAGCTCGTCGCCATCGACGAGAACGGCCTGCGCAGCTCCCGCTTCGCCGAGGCCCGGCCCAAGGGCTGCGTCTTCGAGTACGTCTACCTGGCCCGCCCCGACACCGACATCGCCGGGCGGAACGTCTACCTCTCCCGCGTCGAGATGGGCCGCCGCCTCGCCAAGGAGGCCCCGGCCGAGGCCGACCTCGTCATAGCGACCCCGGAGTCCGGCACCCCGGCCGCCATCGGGTACGCGGAGGCCAGCGGCATCCCGTTCGGCGCCGGCCTGGTGAAGAACGCCTACGTCGGCCGGACCTTCATCCAGCCCTCGCAGACCATCCGCCAGCTCGGCATCCGCCTCAAGCTCAACCCGCTGAAGGAAGTCATCAAGGGCAAGCGGCTGGTGGTCGTCGACGACTCCATCGTCCGCGGCAACACCCAGCGGGCCCTGGTGCGGATGCTCCGCGAGGCCGGGGCCGCCGAGGTGCACATCCGCATCTCGTCCCCGCCGGTCAAGTGGCCCTGCTTCTTCGGCATCGACTTCGCGACCCGCGCCGAGCTGATCGCCAACGGCATGACCGTCGAGGAGATCGGCACCTCCATGGGCGCCGACTCGCTGGCGTACATCTCGATCGACTCGATGATCGAGGCCACCACCATCGCCAAGCCCAACCTCTGCCGGGCCTGCTTCGACGGTGAGTACCCGATGACGCTGCCCGACCCCGAGCTGCTCGGCAAGCAGCTCCTGGAGACCGAGCTGGCGGGCGGCGCCGACGCCGCCGACGCCCTCCGCCGTCCGTAGCCGCAGGTAGCCCCGCCGCCCCTCCGCACGCGCCGTCACCGTCGACGGCGCGGGCGGGCCGCCGGGCCGGCCGACACGAAAGTCCCAGCCATGTCTGAAACCCCCAACGGCGCCTCGTACGCCGCCGCCGGCGTCGACATCGACGCGGGCGACCGCGCGGTCGAGTTGATGAAGGACTGGGTCCGCAAGACCCGGCGCCCCGAGGTCCTCGGCGGCATCGGCGGCTTCGCCGGCCTCTTCGACGCCTCCGCCCTCAAGGGGTACGAGCGGCCGCTGCTCGCCTCCGCCACCGACGGCGTGGGCACCAAGGTCGACCTCGCCCGCCGGCTCGGCGTCTACGACACCATCGGCCACGACCTGGTCGCCATGGTCATGGACGACATCGTGGTCTGCGGGGCCGAGCCGCTCTTCATGACCGACTACATCTGCGTCGGCAAGGTCCACCCGGAGCGTGTCGCGGCCATCGTCAAGGGCATCGCCGAGGGCTGCGTTCTGGCCGGCTGCGCGCTGGTCGGCGGCGAGACCGCCGAGCACCCCGGGCTCCTCGGCCCGGACGACTTCGACGTGGCGGGCGCGGGGACCGGCGTGGTCGAGGCCGACCGGCTGCTCGGCCCGGACCGGATCCGGGAGGGCGACGCGGTGATCGCGATGGCCTCCTCCGGGCTTCACTCCAACGGGTACTCGCTCGTCCGCCATGTGGTCTTCGACCGGGCCGGCTGGAGCCTGGACCGCGAGGTGCCGGAGTTCGGCCGCACCCTCGGCGAGGAGCTGCTGGAGCCGACCAAGATCTACTCGCTGGACTGCCTGGCGCTGACCCGCACCACCGCGGTGCACGCCTTCTCGCACATCACCGGCGGTGGCCTCGCCAACAACCTGGCCCGGGTGGTCCCGGACGGCCTGCACGCCGCGGTCGACCGGTCGACCTGGACCCCGGGCGCCGTCTTCGACCTGGTCGGCAAGGCCGGTCAGGTGGAGCGGCCGGAGCTGGAGAGGACGCTGAACATGGGCGTCGGCATGATGGCGGTCGTCCCGGCCGGTTCGGTCGAGGTGGCCCTGACGACGCTGCGCGACCGCGGGGTCGACGCCTGGGTGGCGGGCGAGATCACCCGGCGCGGCGACGAGGCCACCGCGGCGACCCTGACGGGTGACTACGCGGCCTGAGGCGGACGGCGGCGCGCCGTGGCCACCCGGTCACGGCGCGCCGCACCCGCCCCGGCGGTGACCAGGGATGACGACAGTGAGCGCGAGGAAGACGGCAGGGGTCGGGCGACCGGCTCGGGAGCTGCCGACGGGACCGATGGCGGTGGTGCGGATCGCGGCATCGGCTGCCCGCCCCGGGACCTGCGCCGGTCGGGCGGCGGTCTCCGGGTGGTCGCGCGACGCGCGCGTACGCACACGTCGGCGCGTGGCTCGCACCACGCGCTCGCTTCATCGGTCCGGTATCGCGCAGGACAGCACAAGACCCGGTCCGGGACCTGGCGGGTCCCTGACCGGGTACTCAGTGCGAAGTCAAGCGCCGCGGCGTTGCTTCGACGCGGGACCGGACTCGTCGTCCTCGTCCTCGTCGTCGTTGTACAAGTCCGCGTACTGTGCGTACGGGTCCTCGTCCTCGTCATCCTCGAACGGCTCGCCGTTCGGAGGCTGACTCGAAGTCGATGCGCCCAGCTCGCTGGCCAGACGCGACAGGTCAGTCCCGCCGCTGTTGTACTTCAGCTGGCGGGCGACCTTTGTCTGCTTGGCCTTGGCCCGGCCGCGCCCCATGGCTCGACCCCCTCGGTGACGGGGCTCGACGGCCCCAGAGTCTTGACACGCGTTCATGTTTCGGGACGGACTCTCCGTGGGGAGTCCGTGCCCGTAGGGCTTCAACGGTACCTGCTTCCGCGCCCATCCGGTACGCCGCCCACCGGACGGACCCGTGGTCAGCACCGTCGAGGAGCCCCTGTCCTCGCTGGTCAGGTGCGAGTTTAACCCGCCCCGCGAGAGCGACCCGCCGACGGGCGTGAGTCTTGTCTCCCCCGGCCCGGGCACGCTGATGGCTCTGACCGGTACCTGACCAAAGACGGCCGGGCGGCCCTCCCGCCCCGGCGTGCGCCCTTCGCGGGCCTGTTCAGAGCGTGATCGGGTGACGCCCGACGCGTGATCGCCCTGCTGGCACGCCCTTTCCCCGAGCTCCGGCCGCGCCGGACCGCCTCCGGCGCACACCCGGCGGTCCGCTCCCCCCGCCGGGCGTTTCGGCCGGTTGCGTCCCGTGACCGTCCGGGCCTTCCAGGCGGGACGCACCACCCAAAAATCCCCGCCGCGGAGGTCCGCGACGGGGAAAAATGGCTGAAAAAGATCGTCCGTCCGGGGGTGGGTCAGCCCCGGCGGCCCTCCGCCATGCGCTGCTCGGCGAGCCGGTCGGCGGCGGCCGCCGGGGGCACGCCGTCGGACTTCGCACGTGCGAAGATCTCCAGCGTCGTGTCGAAGATCTTCGCCGCCTTCTGCTTGCACCGGTCGAAGTCGAAGCCGTGCAGCTCGTCGGCGACCTGGATGACACCGCCGGCGTTGACCACGTAGTCCGGCGCGTAGAGGACGCCGCGGTCGGCGAGGTCCTTCTCGATGCCGGGGTGGGCGAGCTGGTTGTTGGCGGCGCCGCAGACCACCTTGGCGGTGAGCGCGGGAACGCTGGCGTCGTTCAGCGCGCCACCGAGGGCGCACGGCGCGTAGATGTCGAGCCCGGCGGTGCGGATGAGCGCCTCGGTGTCGGGGGCGGCCGTCACCTCGGGGTGGCGCTCGGTGATCAGCCGCACGGCCTCCTCGCGGACGTCCGTGACGACGATCTCGGCGCCCTCCTCCAGGAGGTGGCCGACCAGGTGGCGCCCGACCTTGCCGATCCCGGCCACGCCCACCTTGCGCCCGCGCAGCGAGGGGTCGCCCCACTGGTGCTGGGCCGAGGCGCGCATGCCCTGGTAGACGCCGAAGGCGGTGAGGACCGAGGAGTCGCCGGCGCCGCCGTTCTCCGGGGAGCGCCCGGTGGTCCACCTGTTCTCGCGGGCGACCACGTCCATGTCGGCGACGTAGGTGCCGACGTCGCAGGCGGTGACGTAGCGGCCGCCGAGCGAGGCGACGGCGCGGCCGTAGGCCAGCAGCAGCTCCTCGGTCTTGTCGCGCTCGGGGTCACCGATGACCACGGCCTTGCCGCCGCCGTGGTCGAGCCCGGCGAGGGCGTTCTTGTACGACATGCCGCGCGCGAGGTTGAGCGCGTCGGCGACCGCCTCGGCCTCGTCGGCGTAGGGGTAGAAGCGCGTGCCGCCGAGGGCCGGGCCCAGGGCGGTGCTGTGGAGGGCGATGACGGCCTTGAGGCCGCTGCTTCGGTCCTGGACGAGCACGACCTGCTCGTGGCCGCCCTGCTCCGAACGGAACAGGGTGTGCAGGACGCCGTCGGATACGTCGGTCACTGTGGTGACTCCCGGTGAGATGCGGCGGATGGGCGGAGTCCGTAAAGGTGGCGGACGCCGTGGCATGAGGGTAGAACGAGCCCGTGCCGCGGTCGTCCCCCGAGCCCGATCTTCCCTCGCGCGGGTGGCGCCGCGTGGCACGATGCGCGGGGTGTCCGAGCTGGTGTCGGGGGGAGGGAGCGGGGTGCCGCAGGTGTCCGCGGTGAGGTTTCCGTACGCGTCGTACCTGCGGGTCTACGAGCCGCTCGGCGCGTTCCCCGAGCCTGAGCGCGGCCACTGGGAGCGGTACGCCCACGAGGTCGAGCCGCCCTCGTACGAGGAGGAGCTGCGGGCCTCGCTCGCCGCCGTGCTGGCGACGCCCCCCTTGCCGGTACCGGAGCGGGAGAGCGACGAGGCCTTCGTGCTCTGGTCCGGCCAGACCCCGCTGATCTGCCCGTGGACGACCCGGCTGCGGTGCTGGGAGGCGCTCCAGGAGACCGACGAACTCTTCCCGCCGACGGTGCTGGACGCCGCGCTCCCCCCGGCCGTCCGCCAGGAGGCGGCCGCCGGCCACGCCCGCCACCTGGAGCGCCACCCGGACGCCCGGGCGTGGATCCGGCAGGCGGCTTGGTCGGTCCCGCTGAGCTGGTTCGTCCTGGTCGGCGACGAGGACCGGGAGTACGACCGGGGCTCGGAGGAGGAGCCCGCCCTGCTGCGCTACCGCACCCCCATGGCCCAGGCCCGGCGCCGGGTGGCGCGCGGGCTGCGCGCGCTGCGGGACAGCGTGGCCGCGGCCGACCCCTCCGAGCGGGGGGCGCGCCAGGCCGGGGGGCCGCTGGTGACGGGCCTGGTAGATGTAGGGCGGTGGCTGGAGGAGTTCCATCCGCGGTCGCTGGTCGAGCTGGACTACGGCGGGCTGGTGCACGTGCTGCCGCCGTCGGTGCTCGACGCCGACCGTTCCGCGGCCGACGTCGCCTCGGGCATCCGCGCGCTGGGCGTCGGGGACGACGTGGTGGCGGGCGAGGCGTACGCGCGGCTCGTCGAGCGGTGGCGCGCGGTGCGCGAGCGGCAGTTCGCCAACTGATCCGCGGGCGGGCCGCCGCGGCCGGGACCGCGGACCTACGTCCTAGGTCCTGATCCGGGCGTATGCCTCAAACGTGAGGGAACCCACGGAGACGGGATCTTGCGTCCTTCCCCCGCCCTCGTGCCAAAATAGGACAAGGAGCCCGGCGCGGGCTCCATTCGCCCAACTAGGGGCGGATTGCTCACCCTTGCGTTCTTTGGGTGTTGTGGTGGCTCCTGATCACTCCTGTGACTGATCGTCACTGGGGCGTGACTGTCCGCTATGGCACGGTCCATCGGCTTACCGCCGCTGATGGCCACCTGAGAGGGCAATTCCATCGGTTTGGCCGACGTGGCTGGACGGATGGTGTAGTTGTAGTGCCGAGGACAAGCCGTTCGTCCTATAACCGACTCGACCCGCGTCCGCCATTTCGGGCAACGTGGGTCAAGGTGCAGAATTTAGAGGAAAGAACCGAGAAGGTTCGGTTCTCCCGAGGAGGCCGCTCATGACCGCTCGCACCCCTGATGCCGAGCCGCTGCTGACCCCCGCTGAGGTCGCCACGATGTTCCGTGTCGACCCCAAGACGGTCACGCGCTGGGCGAAGGCTGGCAAGCTCACGTCGATCCGCACGCTCGGCGGACACCGCCGTTACCGCGAGGCCGAGGTCCGCGCGCTGCTGGCGGGCATCCCGCAGCAGCGCAGCGAAGCCTGAAAAACCGCCTGAAACAGGGCGTTTCCGGGTCCCCCAATCCGGCGCGCGCCCGTCACGGCCTCGCACAGCACCCCATAGCTCCACACGACGCGGCGGTCTGCCCCAACAGACCCCGTCCCCGTACCCCACGGGTAAGTCGTTCTGATCGCGCTGGACTCCGCCGGGTCCAGCGCGATCTTTTTGTGTCCCGGGCCCCGGAGGCGGGTGCCGCCGGCGCTTCCGGACCGTGCCCCGCGGCCTCCGTCGTACGCCTCGCACCTGCGCGAATCTGTCCCGTCCGGGTCGCCTCGGGGCGTTCGCGGGCGGGGTCGCGGAGGGCGGAACCCGGGCCGGTACCGGTCCCACGCGGAACTCGCCGGTAGCGTTCCGGGGCGGTGCAATTGCACATATTAAATTGATCGGTTGTAGGGGACGGTTAAAGGGCACCCCTTCTGAAACTCTTTCGGTGACACCCGTCACACGCCGTCCGTCTTGTCCTCCGGGAGCCCGCTGCACTAATGGAGGCCGCCGTTCCGAACGGCCCCCGCTCTCCTCCACCCCTGGCACCGCGCCGGAGCCGCCCGCAGACCGCGCACCGCCCGGTGCGGTGGCGGGTGCCGACGGCGGCCGCGAGGTGGGCGCGGAGCAGGGCGCGGGTCGCGTGGCGCGGCCGGGCGGGCAACGGCTCCCGTGCGCCCGCGAGAAGCCCGGAAGCGGCCTCGCGGGACGCCGGGCCGGTGCGGCGCGGCTCGGGGCCCTCGACGGGCGGCAGGGCGGCTGCTGCGGAGTCCGGCACGGGTCACCTCCCAGGGGCGTGCGGCGCGGCCGCGCCGGGGCCCGCTGTCTGAGTACCGGCGCTCCGTCACACCGTCAAGACGGCGCGGGGGCGGCGCGGCAGGCCCGTACGGGCGGGAGGTGTCCACCCGGCGTGGGGGCGACACGAAGAAGGCCCCACATCCGAAGATGTGGGGCCTTCCGCTGCGGTCCTGACGGGATTTGAACCCGCGGCCTCCACCTTGACAGGGTGGCGAGCACTCCAAACTGCTCCACAGGACCTTGCTGGTGAGCACCGCCCGTTTCCGCGCCGTGCTGCGAGACAGGACTCTACCCCAGTCCCCGCCCCCCACGCGAACTCGCTCTCCGCAGCCGCACGCTCACCCGCCCGGAACCCGCGCGAGGCCCGTCCCAGGCGCCCCGGAGGGCCTACGGAGCCGCCGCGTCCACCGCCTTCACGATGCGTTTGTCGGAGATCGGATACGCCGTGCCGAGCGCGTGCGCGAAGTAGCTGACCCGGAGTTCCTCGATCATCCAGCGGATGTCCAGGACCTCCTTCGGTACGGGTCTGCCCTGCGGCATCTGCTCCAGCAGCCAGGCGTACTCGTCCTGCATCTCCTTGACCTTCGCCATCCGCGTCGTGTCGCGCTGCGCGCCGGTCGGCATCTGCGCGAGGCGCCGGTCGGCGGCGACCAGGTAGCGCTTGAGGTCCGGGAGCCGCCCGAGCCCCGCCTCCGTGACGAAGCCGGGGTGGATCAGCGCCGACACCTGCTCGCGTACGTCGGCCAGGTTGGCGAGGAGCGCCGGGGAGCGGGTCGACTTCAGCCGTCGCTCCACCGCGCCCCAGGCCGCCAGCACCTGCTGGACCTGCTGGATCGCCCGCAGCGTCGTGTCGACCAGGTCCGCGCGCACCTTCTCGTACAGCTTCCGGTACGCCTCCTCGTCCCAGGCGGGGCCGCCGTGGTCGGCGACGAGGCGGTCGGCCGCGGCGGTGGCGCAGTCCTCGAAGAGGGCCTGGACGGAGCCGTGCGGGTTGGCCGAGAGGTTGAGCTTCTGCTGGTTGGTCAGCCGGTCGGCGGCGAACTTGGCCGGGTTGACCGGGATGTTGAGCAGGATGAGGCGGCGGGTGCCGCGCCACATGGCCTGCCGCTGCTCGGCCTCGGAGTCGAAGAGGCGGACGGCGACCGAGGATCCCTCGTCGACCAGGGCCGGGTACGCCTTCACCGGCTGGCCGGCCCGACGGGTCTCGAAGACCTCGGGGAGGGCGCCGATCGTCCAGTCGGTCAGGCCGGTCCGCTCGATGGAGGGGCCGCCGGAGCGCTCGGCGGTGGCGGCCGCCGCCTTGGAGAGGGCCTGGCGGGCCTTGGGGCGCAGCTTCAGCTTGAGCGCTTCGAGGTCCTTGTCCTCGGCGAGGGCGCGGCGCCGCTCGTCGACGATCCGGAAGGTGATCTTCAAGTGGTCGGGGACCCGGGAGGTGTCGAAGTCGTCGCCGGTCACCGGGACGCCGACGATCCGCTGGAGCTCGCGGGCGAGCGTCACCGGCAGCGGCTCCTGGAGCGGGGTGGCGCGCTCCAGGAACGCCCGCGCGTAGTTGGGCGCGGGGACGTAGTGGCGGCGGATCGGCTTGGGCAGCGAGCGGATCAGCTCGGTGACGACCTCCTCGCGCAGGCCCGGGATCTGCCAGTCGAACCCCTCGTCGGTGACCTGGTTGAGCACCTGGAGCGGGATGTGCACGGTGACACCGTCGGCGTCCGCGCCCGGCTCGAACTGGTACGTCACGCGGAACTTCAGCCCGCCCTGCCGCCAGGAGTCCGGGTAGTCGGCCTTGGTCACCGCCTGCGCCGCCTCGGTCAGCAGCATCGACCGCTCGAAGTCGAGGAGTTCGGGCTCCTCCTTCTTCTTCCGCTTCCACCAGGAGTCGAAGTGGGCGCCGGAGACGACGTCGGCCGGCACCCGCTGGTCGTAGAAGTCGAAGAGGGTCTCGTCGTCCACCACGATGTCGCGGCGCCGGGCCCGGTGCTCCAGCTCCTCGACCTCGGTCAGCAGCTTGCGGTTGGCGGCGAAGAACTGGTGGTGGGTGCGCCAGTCACCCTCGACCAGGGCGTTGCGAATGAAAAGGTCCCGGGAGACCTCCGGGTCGATCCGGCCGTAGTTGACCTTCCGGTGCGCCACGATCGGTACGCCGTACAGCGTCACCTTCTCGTAGGCGACCACGGCGGCCTGGTCCTTCTCCCAGTGCGGCTCGCTGTACGTCCGCTTGACCAGGTGTTCGGCGAGCGGCTCGACCCACTCGGGCTCGATCCTGGCATTGACCCGCGCCCAGAGCCGGGAGGTCTCCACCAGCTCGGCCGACATCAGGAACCGGGGCGGCTTCTTGAAGAGCGCCGAGCCGGGGAAGACCGCGAACTTGGCGCCACGGGCGCCCAGGTACTCGTTCCGGCCGCCGCGCGCGCCCTCGCGCCCCTGCTTGGCGGCGGAGGCGGCGGGGGTGGTCTCCTTCACGTCCTTCATGCCGACGTGCGACAGCAGGCCGGAGAGGAGCGAGATGTGGATTGGCTGGTCGGCCGCGTCGTCCTCGCTGAGTTCCAGCCCCATCTGCTTGGCGACGGTGCGCAGTTGGGCGTAGATGTCCTGCCACTCGCGGATGCGCAGGTAGTTGAGGTATTCCGCCTTGCACATCCGGCGGAACGCCGAGGAGGAGCGCTCCTTCTGCTGCGCCCGCAGATACCGCCAGAGGTTGAGGTAGCTGAGGAAGTCGCTGGTCTCGTCCTTGAACCGGGCGTGCTGCTGGTCGGCCTGGGCCTGCTTCTCCGAGGGCCGCTCACGCGGGTCCTGGATCGACAGGGCGGCCGCGATGACCATGACCTCGCGGACGCAGCCGTTCTTGTCGGCCTCCAGGACCATCCGGGCCAGCCGCGGGTCGACCGGCAGCTGGGCCAGGCGCCGGCCGCGCTCGGTGAGCCGCTTGCGCGGGTCCTTCTCGGCCGGGTCGAGCGCGCCGAGTTCCTGGAGGAGCTGCACGCCGTCGCGGATGTTGCGGTGGTCCGGCGGGTCGATGAAGGGAAACTTCTCGATGTCGCCGAGCCCGGCCGCCGTCATCTGGAGGATGACCGAGGCGAGGTTGGTGCGCAGGATCTCCGCGTCGGTGAACTCCGCCCGCGCGAGGAAGTCCTCCTCGGAGTAGAGCCGGACGCAGATGCCGTCCGAGGTACGGCCGCAGCGGCCCTTGCGCTGGTTGGCGCTGGCCTGCGAGACCGGCTCGATCGGCAGGCGCTGCACCTTGGTGCGGTGGCTGTACCGCGAGATGCGGGCGGTGCCCGGGTCGATGACGTACTTGATGCCGGGGACGGTCAGCGAGGTCTCGGCCACGTTGGTCGCCAGCACGACGCGGCTGCGTACGCCCGGCCCGGGGCGCTGGAAGACGCGGTGCTGCTCCTGGTGGGAGAGGCGGGCGTAGAGCGGCAGGATCTCGGTGCCGCGCAGGTTCCGCTTGGCCAGCGCGTCGGCGGTGTCGCGGATCTCCCGCTCGCCGGAGAGGAAGACCAGCACGTCGCCGGGGCCCTCGGCCTGGAGCTCGTCGACCGCCTCGCAGATCGCGGTGACCTGGTCGCGGTCGGCGTCCTCGCCGCCCTCTTCGAGGAGCGGCCGGTACCGCACCTCCACCGGGTACGTACGCCCGCTGACCTCGATGACCGGCGCAGCCGCCTTTGGACCGGGCTCCTTGCCGCCGACGGTCGCCATGCGCGGCCCGAAGTGGCGCGCGAACCGGTCGGTCTCGATCGTCGCGGAGGTGATGACCACCTTCAGGTCGGGCCGGCTCGGCAGCAGCTGCGCCAGATACCCGAGGAGGAAGTCGATGTTGAGGCTGCGCTCGTGGGCCTCGTCGATGATGATCGTGTCGTAGGCGCGCAGCTCGCGGTCGGTCTGGATCTCCGCGAGGAGGATGCCGTCGGTCATCAGCTTGATGAAGGTGGCGTCCTGGCGGACCTGGTCGGTGAAGCGCACCTTCCAGCCGACCGCCTCGCCGAGCGGCGTGTCCAGCTCGTCGGCGATCCGCTCGGCCACCGTGCGGGCCGCGATCCGGCGCGGCTGGGTGTGGCCGATCATGCCGCGCACACCCCGGCCCAGCTCCAGGCAGATCTTGGGGATCTGGGTGGTCTTGCCGGAGCCGGTCTCACCGGCGACGACGACCACCTGGTGGTCCCTGATCGCCTCGGCGATCAGCTCCTTCTTCTGGCTGACGGGCAGCTGCTCGGGATAGGTGATCTCCGGCATGCGGGCCCGGCGCTCGGCCATCCTGGCCGCGCCCTTCTCCGCCTCCGCCCTGATCTCCTCCAGGACGGCCGCCCTGGCCTCCGGCTTGCGTATACGGCGGGTGCCCTCCAGGCGGCGTCCGAGCCGGTGCGCGTCGCGCAGGGACAGCTCTGCCAGCAGGGGGTGGAGGTCGGAGATCGTAGACATACGAATCCCAGGATCTCACCCCGGCACGGGAAGTGGCGACCCAGTTTCCGGGCGGAGGCGCCTTAGGGATGCCTGGGGCGGGCAAATCCAGCCCGGCCGGCGTTTGAGGCGACCCGCCCCCGCCGGACGGCGGCCGGACTTCGAGGCCGGGCCCGCGGCACAAGGCGGAAGGCCCCCCGTCCGCGGACGGGGGGCCTTCTCTGCTGTGGCTGGGGCCGGGATCGAACCGGCGACCTATCGCTTTTCAGGCGATCGCTCGTACCAACTGAGCTACCCAGCCACGCGACCCCGAAGGGTCAGCGCGGTCCTGACGGGATTTGAACCCGCGGCCTCCACCTTGACAGGGTGGCGAGCACTCCAAACTGCTCCACAGGACCAGATGCGTGCGGGACGAGTCCCACACAGGTGTTGCGTGCCCCCAACGGGATTCGAACCCGTGCTACCGCCTTGAAAGGGCGGCGTCCTGGGCCACTAGACGATGAGGGCTAAGAGGCCCGCCTGGGCGCTGAGTCAGCGCGTCGGGGACGTGAGAAGCATATGGGATGGCAAGCCGGTTCGCCAAAACGCTTTTGCCCGCGCCTCCCGGTGCCGGTCCGGCTACCGGTTCGGCCGGGGTGTGGAGGGCTCGGGGGACGGGCTCTTCGAGCCGCCCGGCGAGGGCTTGGCGCCGGGCCGGTTCTCCTCCGGGAGGTGGCGGCTGACCTCGGCGGTGCTGAGGCCGAGGCCTCCGAGGCTTATCTCGTCCCACGCCTGGAGGCGCTTGGTGTCGCGGTCCAGGTAGAGCACCGAGGCCATCACCGGATCGGGGGTGTCCTGCTCGATGGCGCGCAGCCCGCTGCCGCCGGTGGAGCCCTCGATGCGCAGCCGGGTGCCGCCGGGCAGCATCTGGGTCTTGCGGTTGTGCAGGTGCCCGGCGAGGACCAGCGGCACCTCGCCGTCGGTCTCCTTGGCCGCGACCGGGTTGTGGGCGACGGCGATGTCGACCGGCGTCTTCGCCGCGGCCTGCCGCCGCAGTTCGGCGGCGAGCTTCATCCCGGCCGCCACCTCGCCCGGGTCGCCGGCCGCCTCCTGGCTGCGGTCCGGGGTGTACGCGGGGTCGCCGATCCCGGCTATCCGCAGGCCGCCGACGTTGACCGCCTCGCCGTCGTCGAGCACCCGGACGTTCTTGAACTTGCCGAGGTAGCGCTGGGTCTCGGCGGAGTCGTGGTTGCCGCGCACCCACACGTACGGCGCGTCGAGGCGGGCCACCGGGTCGAGGAAGGCGTTCTCGGCGGCCGACCCGTGGTCCATGGTGTCGCCGGAGTCGATGATCACGTCGATCTCGTACTGCTCGACCAGCGACTCGATGATGTGCCAGGCGGCCGGGTTGAGGTGGATGTCGGAGACGTGCAGGACGCGCAGCGTGCCGGGGTCCGGCTGGTACGCGGGGAGGGTGGAGGTGGCGTCGTAGAGCTTGGTCATGTTGGTGACCAGGCGGGCCAGCTCCTTCTGGTAGACGTCGAACTCGCTCACGATCGACCGGGCGTTGCCGACCACCGAGGGGGCGCTGGTCAGCAGCCCGGAGAACTTCGGCTCCAGGACCGACTTCGGGTTCCAGGTGGCGTACGCGGCGACGCCGCAGGAGGCGAGCAGGGCGAGCGAGAGGCCGCCGGCGGCCAGGGCGCGGCGGGGGCGGCGGTAGACGATCAGCCCGAGCGCGGTGGCGCCGACGACTACGGCGGCCACCGAGCGGACCGCGAGATCGAGGGTGCCGTCCTGGACGTCGGAGGCGACTTCGTCCTGGAGGCCGGAGAAGAGATCCGGGTTCTGTACGAGGGCGGCCGAGCGGACCGGGTCGAGGCGGTCCACGTCGACGTCGAGGCGGAGCGGCGCCACGTGCGAGTCGAGCTCCAGGGCGCCGAGCGGCGAGACGTTGATCTTGGTGCCGCCGGTGAGGGAGGGGCGCAGCGTCAGCCGGGTGTCCATCGGGCCGACGGGGGCGCGCACGCTGCCGACCGCGAGCAGGCCGAGCCAGGCGCCGAGCAGGACGACGGCGGTGAGGGTGGCCCAGCGCCGGAAGGGGCCCGGTTTCGGGCTCGGGGAGAGGAGGGGCGCGGTGCCGGTGGGTGCCTTGGGGGCGGAGTGTCCGGTGTGGGCCCGAGCCCGCCTGGGGGAGTCCTCCGTCGCATCGGCCATGCCGGGCGCCTTCCCATGGCGGTGCCGCGGCATGCCTCACGCCGGGCCCCGGCGGGGGTGTCGCGGGGGCCCGGCGAGGCGGGGCGGGGGCGGTGCGGCGTCGGCCGGGTGCGGTCAGCCCCAGCCGAGCTCGTGGAGGCGGTCGTCGTCGATACCGAAGTGGTGCGCGATCTCGTGGACGACGGTGACGGCGACCTCGTGCACGACCATCTCGGGCGTGTCGCAGTAGCGCAGGGTGGGCCCCATGTAGATGGAGATGCGGTCGGGCAGCACGCCCGCGTACCACTCGCCGCGCTCGGTCAGCGGGGTCCCCTCGTAGAGGCCGAGGAGTTCGGGGTCGGACGGGTCGGGTTCGTCCTCCACGAACACGGCGACGTTGTCCATCACGCGGGTCAGCTCGGGCGGGATCTGGTCGAGGGCCTGGCTCACCAGTTCCTCGAAGGCATCGCG
Organism: Streptomyces sp. NPDC058373; assembly: GCF_042723275.1. Taxonomy (NCBI): domain Bacteria; kingdom Bacillati; phylum Actinomycetota; class Actinomycetes; order Kitasatosporales; family Streptomycetaceae; genus Streptomyces; species Streptomyces sp. NPDC058373. The sequence continues at coordinate 52,476 of NZ_JBHXJE010000029.1, forward strand.
AGTCATTTCCAGCACGCCGCCATTGTCGACCACCGGGCCGGTCTCCGTGTCCTGCGCGGCGCGACGGGAGTTGGGCAGGGGAGTTCCGCTCCGAACGCCGGGAGGCCCTGAAGTGCACCAGTTGTCCCGTCCCGTCCGTCTCCTCGCCGTCGCGGCCGCCGTCGCCTCGGCGACCGGATGCGTGAGTGTCGGCGAGGACGCCGACGACGCATCCCCCGTCTCCTCCTCGGCCTCCCCGAAGAGCGGCAAGGCGGCTCCCGACGGCGGTACGGAGCGCGGCACCGGCGGCAGCGGCTTCCACGGCGGCCACGGCGCCGGGCGAGGAGACGGGGCGGGGGCGGCGGGTGACGACGGGCGCGACGGCCGGGGCGAGGACGGAGGCCGCGGCCGGGCGCGGGACGGGAAGGCGGCCGAGCCGACCGACGACCCGTCCGGGCCCACGCCCTCGCCCCGGCCGCCCGGCGGAGGCGATCGCGGAGGTGATCCGGGACACGGTGACCCCGGCTCCGGCGACCCCGCGCCGACCCCGCCGAGGGGGCCCGGCCCCAAGCCCGACCCGACCACGCCGCCGCCTCAGGAGCCGGGCCCCGGCCCCGAACCGGGGCCGACGACGCCGCCGGAGGAGGAGCCCGGGGAGCCCGGCGGGGGGTCGCCTCCGCAGGTCCCGGACGACGACGGCCGGGGCGGGCCCGCGGGGACGCCTTCGATCTCCCGGCAGGCGTCGGAGCCGGCGCCTGCCGGGACGGTTCCGCAGGCGGAGGGCGTGGGGAACGGGGGGTGAGCTCGGCGGGCGAGGCGGTGCCGGGCTGCGCGGCCCGGGGCGGTGCGGGCACGGGGTCTGCGGGCTCGGTGCGGCAGTGCGCGCGCGGCGGGCGGGGCGGGCTTCGGGCGGGGGCCGAGTGAGGTGGGTAAGGGTGCCGCTGCGGGCCCGGCGGGGGGTGACGTACGGCTCCGGGCTGCGGGTTTGCCACGAAGGGGAAGGGGTGCGTATGGTGGTAGATCGTTTGATCCCATTTGCCCGGCGCACTGTTTCTCCCCGCTTTCATCCGAAGGGGAGGGGCCGACCAGCGCCGCGTGGCGCGTTCTCTTTTCCTAGCCGTGGCCGGACCGCACTGAGGCGGTCGATTGCGACTTCATCAAGTTGCGACTTCACGGAGTAATGGGCGCGTGCCGAGACTCCGGAAGGTTTCGCACTTCGCATGTCCGTTTCCAGCACTGACCACACCGTCCTGCCCGAGCAGTCTTCGCTGCGGCACGACGACATCCCGGCCGTAGAGGCCCTCACGGCCGAGGCGCCCGCCGCCGACGCCATCACCCCCGAGGCCGTCACGGCCGAGGTTCCCGTCGTCGACGAGCAGCCCGTGGCCGACGAGGCCGCGCAGGCCGACGCCGCCGGTGTCGACGCCGAGGCCGGCGCCGACGAGGCCGACTCCGAGGACGACGGCGTGACCTTCGCCTCGCTCGGTCTGCCCGAGGGCGTCGTCCGCAAGCTCGACCAGAACGGTGTGACCAAGCCCTTCCCGATCCAGGCCGCGACCATCCCGGACGCGCTGGCGGGCAAGGACATCCTCGGCCGCGGCCGTACCGGCTCCGGCAAGACCCTCTCCTTCGGTCTGCCGCTCCTCGCCACGCTGGCGGGCGGCCACACCGAGAAGAAGAAGCCGCGCGGCGTCATCCTGACCCCGACCCGCGAGCTGGCCATGCAGGTCGCCGACGCGCTCCAGCCGTACGGCGACGTCCTCGGCCTGCGCATGAAGGTCGTCTGCGGCGGCACCTCGATGGGCAACCAGATCTACGCCCTGGAGCGCGGTGTCGACATCCTCGTCGCCACCCCGGGCCGCCTGCGCGACATCATCAACCGCGGCGCCTGCTCCCTGGAGAACATCCAGATCGCCGTCCTCGACGAGGCCGACCAGATGTCGGACCTGGGCTTCATGCCCGAGGTCACCGAGCTGCTCGACCAGGTCCCCGAGGGCGGCCAGCGCATGCTGTTCTCGGCCACGATGGAGAACGAGATCTCCAGCCTGGTCAAGCGCTACCTGAAGAACCCGGTGAGCCACGAGGTCGACGCCGCCCAGGGCGCCGTCACCACGATGACCCACCACATCCTGATCGTGAAGCCGCGCGACAAGGCCCCCGTCACGGGCGCCATCGCCGCGCGCAAGGGCCGCACGATCATCTTCGTCCGCACCCAGCTCGGCGCCGACCGCGTCGCCGAGCAGCTGCGCGAGTCCGGCGTGAAGGCCGACGCACTGCACGGCGGCATGACCCAGGGCGCCCGTACGCGGACGCTGGCCGACTTCAAGGACGGCCACGTCAACGTCCTCGTCGCCACCGACGTCGCCGCCCGCGGCATCCACGTCGACGGCATCGACCTGGTCCTCAACGTCGACCCGGCCGGTGACCACAAGGACTACCTGCACCGCTCGGGCCGTACCGCCCGCGCCGGCCGCTCCGGCACCGTCGTGTCGCTGTCGCTGCCGCACCAGCGCCGCCAGATCTTCCGCCTCATGGAGGACGCCGGCGTCGACGCCACCCGCCACATCGTGGGCGGCAGCGGTGTCTTCGACCCGGAGGTCGCCGAGATCACCGGCGCCCGTTCGCTCACCGAGGTCCAGGCCGACTCGGCGGACAACGCCGCCAAGCAGGCCGAGCGTGAGGTCGGCGACCTCACCCGCCAGCTGGAGCGCGCCACCCGTCGCGCCGCCGAGCTGCGCGAGGAGGCCGAGCGGCTGACCGCGCGTGCCGCCCGCGAGCGCGGTGACGACCCCGAGGCCGCCGTGGCCGAGGTGACCGAGGCCGCCAAGGCCGAGGTCGCGGCCGAGGCCGAGGCGGCGCTCGCCGCCGAGGAGCGCGAGCGTGAGCGCGACCGTGGCAACTTCCGCCGGGACGACCGTGGTGACCGTGGCGGTGACCGTCGTGAGGGCGGTTTCCGTCGGGACGACCGTGGTGACCGTGGCGGCGACCGTGGTGGTTTCCGTCGCGACGACCGTGGTGGTGACCGTCGTGAGGGCGGTTTCCGTGGCGGTGACCGTCGTGAGGGTGGCTTCCGTCGGGACGACCGTGGTGACCGTGGCGGCGACCGTGGTGGTTTCCGTCGCGACGACCGTGGTGGAGACCGCCGTGAGGGGGGTTTCCGTCGGGACGACCGCGACGACCGCGGCGGCTTCCGTGGCGGTGACCGTCGTGAGGGTGGCTTCCGCCGGGACGACCGCCCGTCCGGCGGCCACCGTGGCAGCGACCGCCCGTTCAACCGCGACCGCCGCGACGACCGTCCCTCGGGCGGCCACCGTGGCAGCAGCGACCGTCCCTACGGCCGCCGTGACGACCACCGGGGCGGCCCGTCCTCCTCGTCCTCGTCGTCCTTCGGCCGCCGCGACGACAAGCCGCGCTGGAAGCGCAACGGCTGAGTCCTGCCGGTGATCCCGGCCGGGACCTGGTCCCGCCGGTGAGCCCACCGGACCTGGGCCCGTCCTCTCCTTCCACGGAGAGGGCGGGCTCTTCCGTTTCCCGCCTCCGGAGGTGCGGGGCAGTCCGGGCCTCCAGAGACGGGAGGGGCGGACTGCCGCGTCTCACCGCATGGCGCTCCAGCTCGGGGAGTCTCCACTCTCGTCACAAGATCAGCCCCTGTCGTCAGCATCTGCCATCACGCCTGGACGAGGCCGGAGTTGTCCGGCTCGGGAGGACCGGGCCGGCCCGGTCAGGAGAGGACCGGGCTGGTCGCGAGGGACCGGACTGAGACCGGGGCCAAGTGGGCCGTGATCCCCTCCGGGGCTCGGGGCAGGTCTCCGCGGAACCGGCGTCGGCGGCGGGCGGGCCTCCTGCCGCCTCCTGGGAGTCTGCGCTCAGGGCGGCGCGCCCGTGTGCGCCGGGTGGTGGGCGCGGCCCGGCCTGCGTGCTCGCCCTCGTCGCCGAACCGGAGTCGGCAGCGGACCTGCCCGGTGCGGTGCCACCGCCGGAGAGCGCGAGCCGAGCAACGCCGGCCACGCCTGCCCAGGCGTCAAGGCGGCGGTGAGGCGTCCTACGTGCCGGTGACGTCCGGTGCCGTCCAGGTCAGCGGAGGCGTCGCCGCCTACCGCGACGAGCAGGCGGACGGCCGGGGCGACGTCCGGACCGTCAACAGGAGCTGCGCCGCCAGCAGCTCGGCGGCTCGGTGGGCCCGTCCTCACCCCGCACGGCGCCCCTGCGGCGGGCGCCCCCGACTGGTGGGCCCGGACCGGCACCAAGGCCGGGCAGTAGGGCGCGGGCGAGAAGATCCGCACCGGGCGGAGGTCCTACGCCCATCTCCAGGGCGACCGGGGCCTCAGGGGCGACGGTATGGGTAACGTTCTCGCGTGGGGCAAAGCCTGGGGCGAGGCACGCGACAAGGTGCGGGGGAAGGACGGCACGCGGCTGATGAGCCGGGTCGTCGTGTTCACGGCGTGGGGCAGCAGCCGCGCCCAGGTCCTGGGCACGGGCCTCATGACGGTCGATGGCGGGAACGGCCTCCTGGTGGTCGACGACAAGGGCGGCGTGGAGCGCGAGACGGGTGATGGCGAGGCCTCCATCTCGTTCCGGACCGAGTTCGCGACGGGCTGGGCAGAGGTACAAGGGGGTCTCCCGACGGGCGGCGGCGGGGGCGCCCGGACCGGTGGCGCGAGCGGTCGGAGCACCGCCGTCGCACCGGCCACCCGGATCCGACGGGCCCGGCAGCCGATACCCCATCGGCTCTCAGCCACCGGCGGGCTATGCTCGGGTGTGCCGATCGGCAAGGGCCGTTAGCTCAATTGGCAGAGCAGTGGACTTTTAATCCATTGGTTGTGGGTTCGAGTCCCACACGGCCTACCGCTGGACACGCCTCCTCCCGGACCTTCGGGAGGAGGCGTTTCCGCTCCGGCGGGTCGCGTGCCCGAGCGACCCGGACGGGGCTGCTGGGGCGGCGGACCGGGGCCGGAAACCCCCTCGGGTCGACCGGGGCCGGGTGAGATGCCGGTGGCCGGTTTCGTGGTTGTGGAGGTGTGGACCGGATGAATCACGCGCAGATGGTGGCGCTGGGGCGGATGCTCCGGGTGCTCGGTGAATCGGGCGAGGAGCTGCGGGGCGATACGCCCGAAGAGGCGCTGCACGAGATCCGGGCCGACCTGAAGCGGGCGCTGGACCTGCTGGAGGAGTCCACCGGGCCGGCCCCCACCACGCGCTGCTCCCAGCACCCGTACGGGCCGGTGGACGCGGCCGCCCCCGACGGCTGCCTCCTCTGCGAGACGCGGCGCCGCTCGAACCACCGCTCCGCCTACCGCGACCGCTGGTCCGGCGGAGCCCCCGCCGACGAGCCGGGGGACCGCCCGCTGCCGGTGCCCTCGCGGTACGGCATCGCCGCCGACACCCCGGAGCCGATGGTCAGATGGCGCCCCGAGGCGTGGTCCGGACAGACCTGGCAGCTCTGCGGCACGCCCCGCCGGGACCAGCGCGAGGCGGAACTCTTCCTCGCCGCCTGCCGCCGCAAGGCCGACCGCGCGGCCGCCTACCGGCTGGTGCGGGAAAGCACCTCCTTCGAGGTCGTGCGGATGTGGGGCGAGCCGATCGTGGTCCGGCCGGAGGCGGGCGGCGGCTTCTAGGGGACGTCCGCAGAGTCCCGCACGGCGCCCATGGCACCCGGCCGGCACGCGCCCCCAAGCTCTCGGTTTCGCTCGGCAGGGAGGAGCCCGCTCCGCCGCACCGGACGAAACCACGAGTACGTCCAGGACACCCCCGAGGTCGGTACGGCTTCCGGGCGGAACCGGCTGCCTTGCCCGGGTCCGGGCAAGGGCAGGAGGGTTTTCCCGGCGCGAGGCGGTCGGCGTGGCCCGGTCGTGAGGCGGCGCCGAACGGTCCGACGGGCGAGGGCCGTGCCCGCCGGGGAGGACTCGGGCGACGGCTACCAGGCCATGTTTCAGGTTTGGTCATCTGCACGCGCCTTCACCGTGATGTCCAAGGTGTGGGGCGTGGGGATCTTTCTGATGCGCAGTGGTCGGTGCTGGAGTCGTTGTCGCCTGCGGTGGGTGTGAGTCACAGGTGGCCGGGCTGCCGACGGTTGGTGGACGGTGTCCGGTGGCGCGTGCGGACCGGGTGCGGTTTGAGGCGACGGTCCAGGTCGCAGCGACACACCGGTGGCTGTGACCCCGCCTGCTCTCCTGCGGTTGTCCTGACAGGCGGACCGATCGGTACGGCGAAGGGCGCTTCTCCTGGCATGGGGGCCGGACGGAGTGTCTCGGGTTGCACCTTCCGTAGCGGTAGGTGGTCCGGTGTACTCACACCCCGCCCCATCGAGGAAGGCCCCTACTCATGTTCTCCTCCTTCGTCGCGCCGCGCCAGGTCAAGATCGGTGACGCGGCGGCCTTCGTCGGCACCACACCGCGGGCGATCCGTCACTACCACGAGATCGGCCTGCTTCCCGAGCCCGTGCGGGGTGGCGACGACCGCCGCCGCTACGGCTACGAGGACAGGAAGGACGTGGGGCTGGAGCTGGGGAGCGCGGCGCCGGGGGAGTACTTCTACATGCGTGTAGAGATGAGGTAGATTCGACGGCGTCGGCGCCGCCACCCACGGCGCCCGGCGCAGGCGTGGCGGCTGCGAGTCGTACGACGGCACGCGGCCGGCCCCCCAGTCCGGCCGTCGCACCCCGCCCGCCCGCACCCGAAGGCCGTGCGGGGCGGCGGGCGCGGCCCCCAGGCATCAGCACGCAGGACGAACCGCAGAAGGAGAAGACCGTGGGCGTTTCCCTGGCCAAGGGCGGCAATGTCTCTCTCAGCAAGGAAGCCCCCGGGCTGACCGCGGTCCTTGTCGGGCTCGGCTGGGACGTCCGCACGACGACCGGCACCGACTACGACCTCGACGCCAGCGCCCTGCTCTGCGACGAGTCCGGCAAGGTCCTCTCCGACCAGCACTTCATCTTCTACAACAACCTGACCAGCCCCGACGGCTCCGTCGAGCACACCGGTGACAACCTCACCGGCGAGGGCGACGGCGACGACGAGGCCGTCAAGGTCAACCTCGCGACAGTCCCGCCGCAGGTCACCCGCATCGTCTTCCCCGTCTCCATCCACGACGCGGAGTCCCGCGGCCAGAGCTTCGGCCAGGTCCGGAACGCCTTCATCCGCGTGGTCAACCAGTCGGGCGGCGCCGAGATCGCGCGGTACGACCTGACCGAGGACGCCTCCACCGAGACCGCCATGGTCTTCGGCGAGCTCTACCGCCACGGCGCCGAGTGGAAGTTCCGCGCGGTCGGCCAGGGATACGCCTCGGGCCTGGCCGGGATCGCCCAGGACTTCGGCGTCAACGTCTGACCCGCCCCCCCCCGAACACCCGTCGCCCGGCCGGCAACCCAATCCCCCGGGCGGGCGACGGGCTCTTCCGACCCCCTTCTCCGTGCTCCGCGGTTGTGGTGAGTGCGGGGGAGGGGTGGTGTGTTGTGGGGGGGCGTGCGCCTGGCCGGCGTCTCATGCCCCGGCGCTCGGGCCGTCTGAGCTGTCTGCGCTGTGTGGCGTCTCCTGAGGCACGCCCGTGTCGACTGAGCCGCCGTCGCCGGCGCTGCTTGCGCTGTGGACGCGGGACGAGTCGGTTCGTGGGCCGCGAGGGCGGCCGGGCTGCGCGTGCGGAGGTGCCGATCGGCTCTTACGAAGGGCCCCTCTCGGCCCCGTGTGCGGCTCGTCGGCGCCGGTTGCCGCGTACCACGTGCCCCAGGCGCCACCCCCGCGTACGCCGGGCAGGCACAGAACCGCCTGATTCTTCGCGGGACGGGCCTGGCCCGTCGCGTCGCGGGCACACGCGCGGCAAGGGACCGGAGCGCTCGCCGCCGGTCCGCCGTCGGCGCGGCACGACGAGAACGAGAGGCGTGGCCCATGGAGATCTCCGGGATCATCAGCGCGATCGTCATCGGCATCGTCATCGGAGTCCTGGGACGCCTGGTCGTCCCCGGGCGCCAGCGCATCGGCCTGCTGCTGACCATCGTCGTCGGCATCGTGGCCGCGCTCGCCGGTACCCTCCTCGCCGCCCGGTTCGGCCTCGCCGAGACCAGGGGCGTCGACTGGGCCGAATGGGGTGTCCAGACCGCCCTGGCGGCGGTCGGTGTGGTCGCTCTCGACCGGGCCGCGGGCGGACGCCGCCGCCGGTGACCCCGCCGGACGGTCCGTTCCCAGCCGGGCCGTACGGGCCTCCGCTCGCCGCGTCCGCGGCGGGGGCCCGGGCAACGGGAGCAGGGGTGGCGCGAGGCAGGCTCAGGATGGCGTATAGTTGTGTTTACCGACGCGGGGTGGAGCAGCTCGGTAGCTCGCTGGGCTCATAACCCAGAGGTCGCAGGTTCAAATCCTGTCCCCGCTACTGAAGGGCGAAGGCCCGGATTCCTATCAACGGAATCCGGGCCTTCGTCGTATGCGCATGTCCGCGGCCGAGGCGTCCGGTGCCGTCGGGACGGCTTGCCCGGCCGGTACCCGTTCGGCCGCCGTCCGGTCGCCGCCGTACGGGGTGGACGGAAGTATGGGGGAAGCGCTGACGCGGGAGCGGGCGTGTCCGGGCCGGGCCGACCGGGGGCCGGCCGATGGGTCAGGAGACAGGCTGGTGGGGAAACGCGGTGACGCGGAGAACGAGACGGGGGAGCAGGGTGCCGACGGCGGGGCCGCGGAGGGAAGACCCGCGAAGAAGAGGGGCGGGGGCGAGCGCGACCCGCTCGGCAACTACAAGAGTGACCGCCGTACGAGGAGCAGGTCCCGCAGGCTGGTGCGGCTCCTCCCCGGGTTGCTGATCGTCGTCGGGATCGCCTTCGACGAGGCGGCGCCGCCCCGCTTCAACGCCAGCCCCCTCTACGCCGCGGCGCCGCTGATCGCCGCGCCGTTCTTCTCGCTCCACGGGACCCTGCTGACCGGGGGCGCCGCGCTCGCCGCGGTGGTCCTCCTCCAGTGGCAGGCCGGGACGCTGGGCGGGGTCGACTCGACCACCGAGCTGCTCACCGTCCTGACCTGCTCTCTCCTCGCCCTGCTCAGCAACCGCCTGGTCAGCCGAAGCGGGGAGGAACTCGCCACCGCCCGCAACATCGCCGAGGCCGCCCAGCGCGCCGTACTGCCCATCCCCGCCGAACGCATCGGCGGCTTCGACATCGCCGCCCGTTACGAGGCGGCGCAGGCCGACGCGCTCATCGGCGGCGACCTGTACGCCGTGCAGGAGACACCGCACGGGGTGCGGCTGCTCGTCGGCGACGTGCGCGGCAAGGGGCTCGGCGCGGTCGAGGCGGTCGCCGTGGTCATCGGCGCGTTCCGCGAGGCCGCGGAGCAGGAGTCGAGCCTGGAGATGGTCGCCCAGCGGCTCGAACGCGCTCTCGCCCGCGAGGGGGTGCGCCGGGAGGGGCTGGACCAGTTCGAAGGGTTCACCACCGCGCTGCTGGCCGAGATCCCGCCCGGCCAGTCGGTCGTCCGTACGGTCAACCGGGGGCACCCCGAGCCGCTGCTGCTCCACGGCGACGGACGGGTGGGGGTGCTGGTGCCGACTCAGCCCGCGCTGCCGCTCGGCATGGGGGACCTCGGCGTGTGGCCGGACCGGGCGGACGCCACGCCCTTCCCGGCCGGCGCCACCCTGCTGCTGTTCACCGACGGCCTGACGGAGGCACGGGACGGGCGCGGGGTCTTCTACGACCCGGTGGCGCGCCTGACGGGCCGTCGCTTCGACGCGCCCGACCACTTGCTGGAGACCCTCTCCGAGGAGGTACGCATGCACACCGGAGGCGGGCCTCAGGACGACATGGCCCTGCTGGCGCTGCGTCGGCCTTGAGCGGCACGGGCCGCAGTACCGGGCGCCGCAGTACCGGGCGCGGCGCGTCACCGCGGGTGAGCGCGCGGGCGCTCACCGCATAACAACTGACACACCGTCAGGTGGGGCTGTGGTGGTTCTGTGCAGGCGACTCGCCCGAATGCGCCCTCGGTGCCCCGGTACGTCCGGCCCCTGCGCCTCAACGATCACCCGGAACAGCTTGGAATCCGGCCCGGGTGTCTATTAACGTTCGATAACGCAGCGCGGTTGTCCCGGCCGTCACCCGAGACGGCTCCGCGCGCACGCGCCGAATCCCGTAGGGAACCGGGGAACCACTCCTTGGGGTGAATCGGACGCCTTTCGAGGCGCCCGTAGGAGACCTTCCTGCTCCGAACCCGTCAGCTAACCCGGTAGGCGAGAAGGAAGGAAAGGAGAGCGCCCGCGTGGCGTCGAACCGTCCTGCCCCTGAGGCCCTGTTCGTGCCGAACGACGAGGACCCGGTCACCGGTCCCACGGCTTACGGACCCGCCGGGGGAACCTGGGAGGAATGGAATCCCACCGAGGAGTCCATCCGGCCCGTCCGCGGCCGGCACCGTGTCGCGAAGCAGCGCGGCGGCGGCCTGGCCCGCTCCTCCACCGTCCTCGGCGTCGGCGTCATCGCCGCGGTGGGCGCCGGCGGTATCGCCACCGCCAAGGAGAAGCCCCCGGTCTCCATCTCCCTCCCCGACCTCTCCTCCGTCAAGGCCTCGCTCCCCGACGCCGATTCGCTGCCGGGCGTCGGCTCCCTTCTGGGCTCCGACTCGGACTCCGGTACGCAGGTCACGGCCAGCCCGCTCACCGGCGCGGGGGTGACCGTCGCCGACACCGAGCAGGGCACCACCGACGCCGGTGAGGCGCTGCGGGCCCGCATCATGGAGCAGGCCGAGTACCAGCGGGACCAGGCCGACCAGAGCGTCGCCCGGGCCGCCGAGCAGGCCGCCGCCGAGCAGGCCGCCACCGAGGCCGCGAAGGTCCAGGAGGCCGCCGAGAAGAAGCTGGCCGAGGAGGAGCGGAAGAAGGCCGAGGAGAAGCGGAAGAAGGCGGAGGCCGAACGCCTCGCCAAGCTCGCCGCCAGCTTCTCGCTCCCCACCACCTCCTACACCCTGACCTCGACCTACGGTCAGGCGGGCACCATGTGGTCCTCCGGCTACCACACAGGCCTCGACTTCGCGGCGCCCACCGGCACCCCCCTGAAGGCCATCCACTCCGGCACCATCAAGGAAGCGGGCTGGGCCGGGTCGTACGGCTACCGCACCATCCTGGAGCTGGAGGACGGCACCGAACTCTGGTACTCCCACCAGTCGTCGATGACGGTTGCGGCCGGCCAGAAGGTCACCACCGGCGACGTGATCGGCCGCGTCGGTGCCACCGGCAACGTCACCGGCCCGCACCTCCACCTGGAGGTCCACCCTGGCGGTGGCGACGGGGTCGACCCGCTCAGCTGGCTGCGGGGCAAGGGCCTCAGCATCTGACCATCCGAGGGCTGCCACGCGGACCGTAGGCGCAGCCGCGGGCGGCCCATCCGGCGACGGGCCGACTGCCGGGCCGTCGCCGGACCGCTGCCGTTCGGCCGTTTCGTGCTTCCGTGCGCTCCTTCGGCCTCCCTGTGTTCTCTGGACTCCCCGAGTCCATGGGTGGTGGCTGGGTGAGTCGCTGCCGTCGTCCCTCCTCTTGGTGCTCGGCGTTGCTCGGCCCGCGTGCTGACCTGGTGCGCGGACGCGGATCACCGGCCGTCTCCGGGGCGAGCGTGCGCCCCGGCCCGAGCGGAGCTGAACTCCGGCGGTCCTGACGGTTACCCCCCGACGTCAGGGCCGTCGGACCTGCCAGATCCCCTTTCGGGGGCGAGGGTCCTCTTGGCGGGCCGGGGGCGCGCCGAGAACGCACGGCCCTGCCAGGAATGCGGGTCCGGATCCGTGTGTTGATCTCTCCATGACCTCTCTTCGGCCCTTCGGCAACTCTGATCTCGACGTCTTCCCGCTGGCCCTCGGTGGCAACGTCTTCGGCTGGACTGCGGACGAGGCGCAGTCCTTCGCGGTCCTCGACGCCTACGCCGCCGCGGGCGGCAACTTCATCGACAGCGCGGACACGTACTCCTCCTGGGTGCCGGGGAACGAGGGCGGTGAGTCCGAGACCGTGATCGGCAGGTGGCTGGCCTCGCGGGACAACCGCGACCAGGTCGTCCTGACCACCAAGGTCGGCAGCCACCCCAAGTTCCAGGGCCTCTCCGCCGCCAACGTGAAGGCGGCGGCCGAGGAGTCGCTCCGGCGGCTCGGCACCGACCGGATCGACCTGTACTACACCCACTTCGACGACCCCTCCGTGCCTGTCGAGGAGATCATCACCGCCCTTGACGACCTGGTGAAGGCGGGCAAGGTGCGGGCCATCGCCGCCTCCAACATCAGCCCCGAACGCCTGCAGGAATCCCTCGACTTCTCTGACCGCGAGGGCCTGGCCCGCTACGTAGCCCTCCAGCCGCACTACAACCTCGTCTCCCGTGACACCTACGAAGGGCCCCTCCAGCAGGTCGCGTCCCGTGCGGGGCTCGCGGCCGTGCCGTACTACGCCCTCGCCTCCGGCTTCCTGACGGGCAAGTACCGCCCGGGCACCTCCGTGGACAGCGCCCGTGCCGCCGGCGCCGAGAAGCACCTGGAGACCGAGCGCGGCCGGAAGGTGCTGGCCGCTCTGGACACCGTCGCCGAGGCGCACGGCGTCGAGTTGGCCTCGGTGGCCCTCGCCTGGCTCGCCGCGCGCCCCACCGTGGCCGCGCCCATCGCCAGCGCCCGCACCGTGGAACAGCTGCCGGCGTTGCTGGCCGTCGCCGACCTGACGCTCACCGAGGAGGAGCTGAGCCTGCTCACGGTCGCGTCGGCCTGACCGTCCGGCGCCGAGGGCGGCAGAACGGAACGGCTACCGCGGTGGCTGCGGTTGCGGGGGTACGGGCGGCGGCTGGGGTATGTGCGGCGGGGCGTAGGGCCAGGCGTGCGGTGGCGGGTACCCCGGGTACCCGGCCGGCGCCGGGCCTTGCGGCCGGGCCGCCGTCTGCCCCGGCCAGGCCCCGCCCCACGGAGCCGGGCCGTACCCAGGTGGTGCGTACGGCCCGCCCCAGCCGCCGTGCTGCGGGGGCAGCCACATCGCGGGGGGCCGGGGTGCCAGCAGGCGGGCGGCGTGGAACTGGGCCGGGCGGACGGCTTCCCGGCGCTCCCAGAGGGAGTTGAGCAGAGCCCGCTCGCGGTCCACGAAGTCGGCCTCGGCCTGGCCCCGCTCGCCGCTTCGGCGCAGCAGCGCCAGGGTGGTCGCGTCGCGCTGGTAGGCGGCCAGGGCGCGGACCGCTTTCCGTCCGCCGGAGCGCCGGGCGTGGTCGCGGGCGAGGTGGCGGGCGTTCATCGTGCCCAGTGCGGCCGGTTCGGTCGGGGCGAGCCAGCCCGCGGCCACGTACGCGGGGAGGTAGGTGCGGACGGCGCGCAGGACGTCGGCGCGGGACCACACCAGCAGCCAGACGGAGAGGCCGAAGACCGGCACCATCACCACCGCGTAGACGGTGATGAAGCCGAAGGGGCCCATCAGCGTCGCCGAGCCGTTCCACAGGCCGTGCATGCCCATGGAGAGCAGCAGGCCGAGCAGGGGCAGCAGGACCCGGCGCAGCCGCCGGCGGCTCCCGGCCCGTGCGGCCAGGCCGAAGCCGATGCCGGTGAGCAAGGTGAAGAGCGGGTGGGCGAAGGGGGAGAGCACGATCCGGACGAAGAAGGTGGCGGCGGTGACCGAGGCCATGCCGGTGTCACCGCTCAACTGGTCGCGGCCGAAGGCGTTCCCGAGGTAGAGGATGTTCTCGGTGAAGGCGAAGCCCGCGCCGGTGAGGCAGGCCGTCACGGCGCCGTCCAGCAGGCCTCGGAAGTGCTGCCTGCGGAAGAGGAAGATCAGGAGCACGGAGAGCGCCTTGGCCGACTCCTCGACGACGGGTGCGACGTAGGTGGCGCCGACGGCGTCGGGCTTCAGCGGCTCGCTGCCGCCGGTGAAGGGTTCCAGGGTGGAGCCGACGAGCCATTCGGTGGCCAGGGTGTTGGCGACGATGGCGATCAGCGCGGCCGCGCAGGCTCCCCAGGCGAAGCAGAAGACCAAGTTCCGCCATGGACCCGGCTCGACCGCCTCCACCCAGCGGAAGACCGCGAGCAACAGTGGCACCGGCAGCAGGGCCAGGCCGAGGCCGACGAGGAAGCCGTGCGTGCCCGTCTGCTCGCGGACCAGGGCGAGGATGATGCCGCCCGACACGGTGAGCAGGCCGACCAGCAGCCCCACCCGGACGCCGTGCCGCTGCCACCAGCGCATGCGGGGAAGCGCGGCCGGATACGGGGGCATCGGCGGCGGAGGCCGCAGCGGACCACCGGGGCCGGTGCCCTCGGGTCCGGCGCCGTGCGGCTGCTCGGGCTGCGAGGCCGAGTACGACGGGCTGTTGATCACGAGAACGACCCTAACCAGTCCTCAGGGGGCTGATTAGACCGGACGAGTGAAAAAGGCCCCACCGTTCGTTGCCGGAATTTCTCGCGCTATGCCCCGGTGGCGTCCATTCCGGTCCCCTGCCTCATCCGTGAGCGGCCGTCCCGGCCTCACCCGCGGCCGACGTTCGGCCCGTGATCCGCCACGGCCCCCGGGCCGGCGGGTCAGCCCGCGGCCGGCCCCGCCACCCTGCGGAACAGCAGGTCGTGCACGACGTGCCCCTTGTCGAGGCCCTGTCCCTCGAAGCGGGTGTGCGGCCGGAAGGCGGGCCGGGGGGCGTAACCGTGCCGCACCACGCCGTCCGTCCCCTCCACCGCGGGCCCGGGCTCCGTGACGGTGTTCTCGTAGGCGGGGTGGGCGCTGAGCACGTCGTGCATCTGTTCGGCGTACGGCTCCCAGTCGGTGGCGCAGTGCAGGACGGCGCCGGGCGCGAGCCGGGTGGCCGCCAGGGTCAGGAACTCCGGCTGGATCAGGCGCCGCTTGTGGTGGCGGGTTTTCGGCCAGGGGTCGGGGAAGTAGACGCGGAGGCCGGCCAGCGCGTCGGGCGCGAGCATCTCGCGGAGCAGGATGATCGCGTCGCCGTTGGCCACGCGGACGTTGTCGAGGCCCTGCTGGTCGGCGAGGTTGAGCAGGTTGCCCTGGCCGGGGGTGTGCACGTCGACGGCGAGGATGCCCGTGTCGGGGTCGTCCGCGGCCATCCGCGCGGTCGCCTCCCCCATGCCGAAGCCGATCTCCAGGACCACCGGCCGCCCGCCGAACAGCTCGCCGAGGTCGAGCACCCGCTGCCCGTCCACGTCGATGCCCCAGGCCGGCCAGAGCCGCCGCAGTGCCTCGCCCTGGCCGGTGGTGACGCGGCTGCGACGCGGCTGGAAGCTGCGGATGCGGCGCTCGAAGTGGGAGCCGGCCGGGTCCGCCGCGGGGCC
This sequence comes from Streptomyces sp. NPDC058373, assembly GCF_042723275.1. Taxonomy (NCBI): domain Bacteria; kingdom Bacillati; phylum Actinomycetota; class Actinomycetes; order Kitasatosporales; family Streptomycetaceae; genus Streptomyces; species Streptomyces sp. NPDC058373. Next base: position 67,682 of record NZ_JBHXJE010000029.1, read on the forward strand.
GGCGCCGTCGGCGAACATCCGGGTGCGCTCCGGCCTCGTCGCAGAGGTGCGGGCGCTGCGGGGCGGCGCGGGGGCCGGGGAGGCGGCTGCGGGGGCCGGGGGCTGGGGCGCGTTCTGGTTGCTCACGGGACTCGGAACCGCATTTCGGCGTACGGGGACGGGGATGTCCGCCGGGCACGGCTGAGGCGGCCCGGCGCGGGGAGGCGGGGCACGAGAGGGTCCGCGCCCTGCGCCCCCGAGGGAGCGGATCACGGGACGGTGCCGCCGCCACGCCCTCCAGTCTACGGAGCCGGGCGCGAAGCCGGCCGCGACCGTGAGGACCCGGAGCCGTCCGGCCGGGCCCGGGGTCACGCCCGCCCCAGCACCGCCAGGGCTCGCCGCGCCACCTCGCGGCCGATCGGCAGGGAGGCGGTGGCGGCGGGGGAGGGGGCGTTGAGGACGTGGACGGTGCTGGGCCCCTCGCGGATGAGGAAGTCGTCGACGAGCGTGCCGTCGCGCAGCACTGCCTGGGCCCGCACCCCGGCGGGCGCCCGCACCAGGTCGCTCTCGCGCACGGCGGGCAGCAGCCTGCGCACCGCCCGGGTGAACGCCTCCTTCGACAGCGAGCGGCTCATCTCGCCGAGGCCGTACCCCGCGTGGCGGCGGGCGAGGTGCCAGAAGCCGGGCCAGGCGAGGGTCGAGGCCAGGTCGGCGGGGCGCACCACCGGCCAGGAGTAGCCCTCGCGGGCGCCCGCCGGCACGGCGTTCGGGCCGACGTGCACGCCGCCGTCCACGCCGCGGGTCAGGTGGACGCCGAGGAAGGGGAAGGCGGGGTCGGGGACCGGGTAGACCAGGCCGCGGACCAGCTCGGGCCGGGCCAGCTCGTAGTACTCGCCCCGGAACGGGACGATCCGCATCTGCGGGTCGTCGCCCGACAGCCGGGCGACGCGGTCGCAGTGCAGGCCCGCGCAGTTCACCAGTGCGCGGCCGCGCACCACCGAGCCGTCCTTGGTGCGCACGGCCACACCCCGGCCGAGGCGGCGGGATATGAGGTCGGCCTCCGCGCCGTACCGGATGTCTGCCTTGGACGACTCGGCGAGTGCGCGGGCCACCGCGCCGTAGTCGCAGACGCCGGTGGTGGCGACGTGGATGGCGGCGAGGCCGCGCACCTCGGGCTCGTACTCGGGAATCTGGGAGGGGCCCAGCTCGCGCACCGGGATGCCGTTCTCCCGGCCGCGCTGGACCAGGGCGTGCAGGCGGGGCAGCTCCTCGCGGCCGGTGGCGACGATCAGCTTGCCGGTGACCTGGTGCGGCACGCCGTGCTCCGCGCAGAACCGGACCATCTCGGCGGCGCCGCGCGTCGCGTACCGCGCCTTGAGGGAGCCGGGGCGGTAGTAGACACCGCTGTGGATCACTCCGCTGTTGCGCCCGGTCTGGTGCCGGGCCGGGCCCGGCTCCTTCTCCAGCACCGTGACGCGGATGCCGGGGCGCTGCCGGGACAGCGCGTACGCCGTCGACAGCCCGACGATTCCGCCGCCGATCACCACCACGTCGCAGTCGTCCCGCACGCGCACCACCTCCCGGCCCCGATAGTGGCCTGCGCCTCTGACACCGACCTCAAACCCGTCACCCGATGATCATGGGGGTGAGGGGGCGTCCGGGCAGTGGTGACGGCCACATCGAGCGCGCCGGGGCGCCGCCGGTCCGCGTGGCGAGGACCCGGCGGCGCGACCGAGCCAGGCGCCGCCCGCCCGGCACACGCCCGGCGGGCTCGCGCCGTCCTACGCCGGTGCCGTCAGCAGCGGCCGGGCCCGCTCCCGCAGCTCCACCACGCGCGGCTCGTCGCCGTACGGCTCCAGGCGGTGCAGCAGGTCGCGGACGTACTCCGTGGTGCGGGCGGAGGAGATCCGGCCGGCCACCTCCAGGGCGCGGACGCCCTGCTCGCAGGCGGCGTCGAGGTTGCCCGACTCCAGTTCGGCGACGGCGGAAACGATCAGCCGCAGACCGTGCGAGCGGACGAACTCGTCGGTCGGCTGGGAGAGCGCCTGCTCGGTGAAGCGCCTGACCTGGCGCGGCGCCTTCAGGTCGCGATAGCACTCGGCGGCGTCGGCCGCGAACCGGTCGTAGGTGTAGAAGCCGAGCCACTGCGGGTCGGCGTCGCCGTCCCTGGCCCGCTCCAGCCAGCCCTCCGCCGCGCGCAGGGCGGCGCCCGCGGCCTGCGCGTCCCCCGCCCGGGCGTGCGCCCGCGCCTCGACCAGCCGGAAGAAGCTCATGGTGCGCGCCGTCGCGAGCCCCCTGTTGCGCTCCACCGCGGCCTGCGCGAGGTCCACGCCTTCGTCGCCGAAGCCCCGGTAGGTCGACTGCAGGGACATCGTCGCCAGCACGTATCCACCGAGCGGGACGTCGGCCGCCGCCCTGGCCAGCCGCAGTGCCTGGATGTAGTACCGCTGCGCCGCCTCCTGCTGGCCGGTGTCGAAGGCCATCCACCCGGCCAGCCGGGTCAGTTCGGCGCTGGCGCCGAAGAGGGCGCGGCCGACCTCGTCGGAGTACGAACCGAGCAGCAGCGGCGCGGCCTCGACCCGCAGGCACTCCGGGACCATCGAGGAGCGCCAGTCGCCGCCGCCGTACTTGGAGTCCCAGCGGCGCGCGTCCTCCGCCGCCTCCTTGAGTTTGCGGACGTCCGCGTGGCCGACCCTCTGCCGGGGGGAGCCGCCCTCCGAGGGGGCGGCCTCCCGCGCGACCGAGGAGTCGGCCGGGGTTATCAGCCAACGTGACGCGGGGGTCGCGTAGGCGCTCACGGCGAAGGAACCGGCCAGCGACTGCCAGATTCCGCCACCGGCGCGCCGGCCCGCGAGATCCAGCCGGTACAGCTCGGTGGCCGACTTCACCGCCGCCCCCACGTCGCGCGGGAAGGCCAGACCCACCTCCGGCGCCGGGTCGGCGTCGGCCAGCCCGATCTCGTGCAGCGGCACCGGGCGGCCGAGCTTCTGCCCGATGGCGGCCGCGATCAGATGGGGCGCGGCGCCCTGCGGCACCATCCCCTTGGACACCCAACGGGCGACCGAGGTCTTGTCGTACCGCAGCGTCAGTCCCCGCTGCGCACCGAGGTCGTTGACCCGGCGTGCCAACCCGGCATTGCTCATTCCCGCGAGGGCGAGAACGGTGCCGAGTTTCTCGTTCGGCCCGCGTTGCTCCCTGGACATGCGCCACCCCTCGACACAGACGGCTGCCGGGGCGCGGCATAGGCGTCCGGCATTCGTAAACCCAGCGTAGTTCGCCGCATCCCAAGCGTTAAGGGGCATAGTTCCGGTTGGCGGGATTGTGGCCGGTGCTCAGCGGGCGCGCGGACGGAGTGTGCTCCGGGCGTGTGGCCGTGCGCCCGGCCGTGCGCCTTACTCCGGCCAGCGGGAGAGCGTTTCCATGGGCGATGCGTGGGTCGGCCCGCTGACACCGCTTTCAGTGGGCTGGGGGACACCGTCGCCTTCATCCCCGCGGGCGACGGGACGGTCCGGGAGGCTCTCGGCGCCTCCCGGACCGCACGACACGCCGCGCGGGGTGACCGGTCTCGTAGACCGGTTCGAAATGGCCGGAACCCGATGGTTGCCCCGCCGCATCCAGGTCCGGGACCCGGCGACGGCCCAACTGGCTCTTGCCAGGGGCGCATTCGGCATGGCGGGAGCGCCACCGCAAGCGCTCCCGCGCGCCTCCTTCGTGGCAGCATGGTGCTCATACCGTGGGCGTTTCCCCGCGGCACCCTGTTCTGTCCACAGCCTGTGGAGGCCGTATGCGGTGGTTGGTGGGGTGGAGCAGCGCCTCCACCGGACTCCGTCCGCGCCAGGCCGCGCCCGGCCCGCCACCTCCCGCGACCTACGGCACCGCCCCGGACGGCACCGGCCTCGGGTACGGGACGTACGCCCCCGAGCCTGGCGCGGGCCCCTTCGGCGCGGGCACTGAGCCCTTCGGCGCGGGCGCCGAGTCTGTCGGCATCGACGACGAGGACGGCGGCCTGCTCACGCCGGTCGGCGCCCGGCTGCTCTGGGGCGGCCCCGATCCGTTGTGGGCGGTCGGCGACTGGCGCCCCGACGAGATCCGCGTCGTCCGCGCCGACGCCGACACCCGCATCGCCGTCCTCGGCACCTGCGCCGCCACCGACGAACAGCTCCGCGTCGGCCTCTTCGCCGCCCGCGGCGGCGCCCTGCGCCACCTCACCGCCTGGCCCGGCAGCTACACCGCGGTCGTCCACGCCGGGCGGCGCACCACCGTCCTCGGCGACCTCGCCGGCGCACGCCCCGTCTTCCACACCCCGTGGGCGCACGGCACCGCGTACGCCACCGCCGCCCTGCCGCTGGCCGACCTCATCGGCGCCCCGCTCGACATCGGCCACCTCGCGGCCCTCCTCGCCCTGCCCGACGTCCCCGAGGCCGTCCACGACACCACCCCCTTCCTCGGCGTCCACCGCATTCCGCCGGGCCACGCCCTCATCCTGCGCAACGGCGCCCGCGAGATCGCCGGATACGAACCGGTCGCCTCGCTCGCCGTCGCGGCCCCGGCCGCCGACGCGGAGAGCGCCGTCGACGGGGTCCGCGACGCCCTGGTGGAAGCGGTACGCGCCCGCCTCGACGCCCCCCGGCACGTCCCCGCCTTCGACGCCGACCCCGGCCCGGTCCCCGGCATGGGCCCGCACGAGCGGCGCGCCGCCCGCGGCCTGCCCGCCCCCGGCATGGGTGCCGACCTCTCCGGAGGCCCCGCCTCCGCCACGCTGGCGCTGCTCGCGGCGGGGCTGCCCGGCCTGCCCGGCACCGTCCTCGGCCACGGCTCCGGCGCCGGGGAGCGGCTGCGCGCCCTCACCTTCAACGACCTCTCCGCACCCGGCTCCGGCGCCGAGACGGAGCGGGCGGCGGGCCTCGCGGCCGACCCGCGGCTGCACCACGTCGTCGTCACCGGCGCCGAGGACGCGCTGCCCTTCGCCGAACTCGACGGGCCCCTCACCGACGAGCCCGGCCCCACCCTCGCCGTCGCCGCGCGCCACCGGCTGCGCCTCCAGTCCGGCAGCGCCGACCACCTCACCGGGCACGGCGCCCGGCAGGTCCTCGACGCCCACCCGGCGCGCCTCGCCGACCTCCTGATGGACCGCCGCAGACGCAACCTGGTCCGCCCGGTCGCCGCCCTGACCCGCGCCGACGGCTCCGCCACCGTCCCCGCGCGCGTCTACGCCGCCGCCCGCCGCCTGGCCAGGACGCCTTACCGGGTCGGCATCGAGGCGGCCGCCGACCGCCTGCTGCACCGCACCTTCGACGAGGCGCCCGGCGCTGTCGGCGCCTCCCTCGCCGCCCTCACCTGGGCCAGACCCGGCCCCGCCGCCCGCTGGCTCACCGGCGAGGCCCTCGCTGAAGTGTCGTTCCGCCTCGCCGACGCCGCCGCCCGTCCCGGCCCCGGTCCCGGGCAGCGCCCCGGCGAGTTCCGCGCCCGGGCCGCGCTGGCCCGCCGCGCCGCCGACCTCCGCGTCCTCGAACAGGCCGCCGAGGTCCGCTTCCAGCGCCTGCACACCCCGTACCTCGACAACCAGGTCGTCCGCGCCTGCCGCGCGCTCCCCGAATCACTCCGGGTACGCCCCGGCGCCCGCGCCGACGTGCTGCGTACGGTGCTCGAAGGGGCCGGGGTCACCGAGCTTCCGGAGGGCTGGGGGGCACCGGAGCCGGGTGCCGCGGCGACCGCCGCCCGGACCGGGCTGCGGGTGGCCATGGCCGAACTGGTCGCCCTCTTCGACACGCCCTTCCTCGCTCAGACCGGGCTGGTCGAGGCGCGTGTCGTGCGGCGCGCGCTGCGGGCCGCCGCCGACGGGGACCCGCTGCCCGTCGACGGGCTCACCCAGCTCGTCTCCGTGGAGCTGTGGCTGCGGCGGCTCGCCACCCGCCGGGGCTCCTGCTGGACCGGGACCTCGCCGCGGCGTCAGCGGGCCGTGCCCGAGGGGATCGCCCCGGCGCAGCGCGGCGCGCTCGGCGCCGCCGGGCGCGGCTGACCGGCGCTCACCCCGCCTCGTCCGCGCCCTGTGCGCCCTCCGGGTCCGCCACCTCCGGCCCGGAGCCGGCCGGCGCTCCCTCGCAGGTGAACCGGGACTCCGCCCAGTCCGCGAGGGCGAGGTTGTCCTCGGCCGACCGCGGTTCCGCGACCAGCGTCACCGTCTTGCGCCCGTCCAGCCCGACTCGTACCGGAACCGCGGGGTCCCCGCCTTCCAGCCACGGCGAGCTCCACAGCGTGGCACCGTCGGCCCGTACCGAGAACCGGGCCTCGCCCAGACCCATCGTCAGGTCGTCGATCCCGACCAGCGCCTGGTACGCCGAGCAGGGCCGGTTCAGGTCGATGGTCACCGACGAGGCACCGTGCACGGTGACCCCGTCCGCGTACGGCGTTCCGCCGATCGACAGCCCCTGCCGCTGCCACACCCAACCGCTCTCGCCGGGCCGCATGCGCGGCTCCGTCGTGTCACCGAGGGGGGCGTACGCCAGCTTGCTCCAGCGGTACGTCTGCGGGGGCGGTGGGGGAGGCGGGGCTGGAGCGGGAGGTTCCGGCGTGGGTGACGGGGGTGCGGGTTCCGGGGTGGGCGACGGTGGCGGGGTCGGCGTGGGGGTGGGCGCCGGAGTCGGGGTGGGGGTCGGTTCCGGGGTGGGCTCCGGTGCGGGAGGAGGGGCCGGAGCGGGGGGCTCCGGCGCCGGGGAGGGCGGGGGTGGCTGGGGGGCGGCCGGCTGGGCGACCGGGGGTTTCTCGCGGGGCGGCTTCGCGGGGTCGCTGTCACCGATCAGGACGAGGGCCAGCGCGACCCCCGCCGTGACGGCCAGCGCCGTGCCGATCCCGATCTTGACCGGGGTGCTGGCCCCTTCCGCCGCAGCGCCGCCCGCCGCACCGCCGGAGGCGGCCGCCGAACCCGCTCCGGCCGCGCCCGCGGCACCGCCGCCGATCAGCGCCATCGCCTTCGCGTAACCCGCCGCGCCGAACCAGCCGATCACCGCCACCGGGACGACCGCCGGGATGCCCCCGGCGACTTCCTTGATCTGGAGCGCCGCCAACTGGCACCGCGAGCACTCCTTGAGGTGCTGGCGCAACCCCTGCTCGGCCCGCGCGCGCAACCCGCCCCGGGCGTACGCCCCGAGCCGGTCCGCGTACCGGGCGCACTCCTCGTCCCGGGTGAGCGCGGTGCTGACGTGGGCCTGGAGGTACGCCTGCTTCAGGCCCTCGCGGGCCCGGGAGGCGAGGACGCGGGTGCCGTTGGCGTCGAGCCCGAAGAGGGTCGCCACCTCGCTCGGCGACTCGTCCTCGACCTCGGTGTGCCACAGCACCGCCTGCCACCGCTCGGGCAGCGTCCGGAACGCGCGCATCGCCATCGACTGCTCGGCCTCGTGCATCGCGAGCACGTCCGCGCCGAGGTCGAGGGTGTCCTCGTCGGACACCTCGGCCGTCCGCGCGGCCTGCGCGGCGAAGACCGCGAAGTCCTCGACGAGCTGCTCGCGCCGGGCCGTACGCGTCCACCCCGCCGCGACCCGCCGCACCGTGGTGAGCAGGTAGGCACGGACCGCGTGGGTGGGCCCGGCGCCGCGCCGGACCGCCTGAAGGGTGCGGGCGAAGACCTCGGCGGTCAGGTCCTCCGCCGTGTGCGCGTCCCGGCAGCAGGTCCGCGCGTACCGCCGGACCGCCTCGGCGTGACGCCGGTACAACTCCTCGTACGCCCCGTCGTCGCCGCCGCGCATCCGGTGGACCAGCGCCGCGTCGGGCACCGGGCCGTCCGGGAGCGGCGCGGGCGACTCCGCCTCGGCGAGCGCCCGCCGTCGCTGCTCGGGTACGCCGGCGAGGTCGCCGGGGGCCGGGTCGCCGGGCGGATACGCCCCGCCGTCGGGAGCCGCCCGCGGTCCGACCCCGTCGCCTCCGCCCCCCTGAGCGGGCACCTGGCCCTGCTCGCACCCCTTGGACGTACCGCCGTTCGTCCGATCCGGACCGTCATCTTTCATGGCGGAAGCCCCCGCTGGCCGACCCCGTTAAACCTTGCGGCGAAAGCCTGGCACAGCCCGCTCACCCTGATCACTCACACGCATCCGGATCACCCGTCCGAGGGGCTTTCCCACTCGCCCCTACCCACCGCCCGACCAGGCAGGAGATCATGCGCCGCGCCGCCGGGGGAGACGTGCGGCAGCGCCCTTGCCGAGCTGCCGGATCACCTCGGCGCGGAGGGAAGACCAAGCAGGTTCGCCCGGGGCGCCCAGGATCCGTTCCGCGCTCCCCTGCCCCTCTGCGCATAGTGCGCGCGCCCAGGAGCCCTACGCCGGAACCGCGCCCGGCCCAGCGGACGAGCCACCCGTGCTCCACTCTCCCGCCCACCCGACCGAGGCCGGGGCGGCGCCCACCCGGCTCATCGGCTCAGACCGACCACAGACGAGCGAGCCTCGACCCGAAGGCGTCCCAAGCCACCCCGGCTCGGCAGGCCCCGGCTCACTTCGACCACACCTCCACCCCGACGCCAGGGCGCGTCGCCCGACAGGGCGAACCCGCACCCCAGCGAACGCCGTCCCGCCCGGGGCAGGGCGGGCCCCCGGGTCGGCAACCCCTCCACCTCAAGCAGGCCGCGACCGCAGCCCCTCCAGCAGAATCTCCAGCAGCCGCTCGGACGCCGCCGCCTGCTGCGCGGTGTCCGGAAGAGCGGGCGCGGCTGTGGCGATCACCAGCAGCACGTCCGCCACGGTCACGTCGGCCCGCAGCTCGCCCGCCTCGCGGGCCCGGTCGACCAGCCGCCCGACGACATCGAGCAGCGCCCCGGTCCCCGCCGACTCCTGCTCGGCGTCGGGCGCCTCCCGGGGCTCCACCAGACGGAGTTCGCCGGCCGCGCCGGGCTCGGCCTGCCGCTGCTGGGGCACCCGTGACGGGTCCCCGCCGGTCAGCGCCGTACCAACCTCGACCCGGAGCATCCGCGGCGGCAGCAGCCGCCCCGCGCCCGACTCGACCGAGGTCCGCAGGAACCGGGAGAGCGCCGACCACGCCTCGTCCTCCTGGCCGAGCGCCGCCCTCGCCTGGTCGGTCAGCCGGGCCGTCTCCTCCTCGGCGATCCGCCGGACCAGCACGTCCTTGCTGGGGAAGCGGCGGTAGACGGTGCCGACGCCGACCCGGGCGCGGCGCGCGACGTCCTCCATCGGCGCGCCGTACCCCAGCTCACCGAAGACCTCGCGGGCGGCGCGGAGTACATGCTCAAGGTTGCGCTGGGCGTCCACCCGCAAGGGTGCCGACCGGCCCGCCGGGCCGGCCGGAGTGGTTCTGGCTGCCGTCGACGTCGTCGCCGGCCACTGAGAGTCCTGAATATGCATGCGTTCCCCCGGTCATGGCGTCTCCCCCCGGAGACTCCCCGCCATTGTGAGTCGCGACGTCTGAGGAGCGGCCAGCCTGCGGGCGCCCCCCCCAGCACCCCGACGGTTCACGAACATAGTTGAGCCGGAGTCAATTCAGAAGAGGCCCGTTCCGGGCGTGGCGCGCACCGACCGGAGTACGCACCGGTTCACCCCGCAATGCACCCCCTGTGACCGCCGGTTACTGCCCGGCTGACCTGCGTAACTTTCAATTCGGCCAACCTCGGGGAGTTCTCCGGACGTCCCCGTCGTCCAGTCATACGAATCGTCGGGCCTGTGGACAAAGTCCGTCCGCCGATGCGTCATGGGAAGGTGAAGGCCTCGAAATCCCGGGACACGACCTCCGGCAGCGCACCGGCACGCATCCTCATCGTGGGCGGCGGCTGCGTCGGCATGTACACCGCCCTGCGGCTGCGCGCGAAGAGCAGACCACGGGAGACGGAGGTCGTCCTGGTCACCCCCGAGCCGTACATGACGTACCAGCCGTTCCTGCCGGAGGCCGCGGCCGGCTCCATCTCGCCCCGCCACGTGGTCGTGCCACTCCGGCGCGTCCTGCGCGGCTGCCGGCTGCTGGTCGGCGAGGCCCTCGCGGTCGACCACGCCGCGCGCACCGCCCTCGTCCGCACCAAGGCCACCGACGACGAGGGCGCCGGCCCGCTCGAAGTGCCGTACGACGAACTGGTCATGGCCCCCGGCTCGGTCTCGCGAACCCTGCCGGTCCCCGGCCTCGCCCACCACGGCATCGGCTTCAAGACGGTCGAGGAGGCCATCGGCCTGCGCAACCACGTCCTCGAACAGATGGACATCGCCTCCTCCACCCGTGATCCGGCCCTGCGCGACGCGGCCCTGACCTTCGTCTTCGTCGGCGGCGGCTACGCGGGCGTGGAGGCGCTCGGCGAGCTGGAGGACATGGCCCGGTACGCCACCCGGCACTACCACAACATCCAGCCCGCGGACCTGAAGTGGATCCTCGTCGAGGCAGCCGACCGGGTGCTGCCCGAGGTGGGGCCCGACATGGGCCGCTACACCCTGCGCGAGCTGCGCCGCCGCAAGGTCGACGTACGGCTCGGGACGCGCCTGGAGAGCTGCGAGCGCCGGGTGGCGGCGCTCAGCGACGGCTCCCGGCACCCCACCCGCACCCTGGTGTGGACCGCGGGCGTCAAACCCCACCCGCTCCTCTCCGCGACGGACCTGCCGCTCGACGCCCGGGGGCGGCTCCGCTGCACCCCCGAACTCTCGGTCGCCGGGGCCCCGCACGCCTGGGCGGCCGGGGACGCCGCCGCCGTGCCCGACCTCACCGTGGGCCCCGTCGTCCAGGAACCGGCCGCCGGAGCGGGCGCCCCAGCCGACACGGGCGACGGCTCCGACCCCGATTCCTCCGCGCGCCCCGCCGCACAACTCGGCGCGCGCGAGTGCGCCCCCAACGCTCAGCACGCCGTCCGCCAGGCCAAGGTGCTCGCCGACAACCTGCTGGCCTCGTTGCGCGGCGCCGACCTCCAGCCGTACCGGCACGCCCACGCCGGATCCGTCGCCTCCCTCGGACTGCACAAAGGCGTCGCGCACGTCTACGGACGCAAGCTGAAGGGCTACCCTGCCTGGCTCATGCACCGCGCCTACCACCTCGGCCGGCTCCCGACCTTCAACCGGAAGGCCCGCGTCCTGGCCGAGTGGACTCTCTCCGGCCTCTTCAAACGCGAAGTCGTCTCCCTCGGCTCCCTGGAGCATCCCCGTGCGGAGTTCGAACTCGCGGCCGGGAACAAGCGCCCGAACGAGTCCTCCTGACGACCACGCGGAACCCCCTTCGAACACCACGCGTCTGACGGAATCGACCGGGTCCGCCCGGCCGCACGTGTGACGATGGTCGGGCTCCGGACCGCCGGGCAACGCCCGGTCGTCACCTCCGACCGCGAACGGGCGACGCCCCACCGGAAGTGACACAACAGGCATGACCCAGCGCCCCGCCCCACCGGGAAGCACCCGTTCCGGCCCCGGCCCGGACCGGACCGCTCTCATCCGCCCCACCCCTCACACCCCGCACACGACAACACGAGGCGAGAATCGGTGAACTTCACGCGATGGAGCCCCCGGTTCCCCGGCGCCCAACGCCGCACCACCCGCCGCGCCGAAACCGGCGCCGTCCCGGCCGCCCGCGCGGGCACCGCCCCCACCGCCCCGGCCCCACGCCTCGACGACCTGCCCGTCCGCGCCGTCCTCGACCGCGTCCCGGCCCTGGTCGCCGTCCTCCAGGGCCCCGGCCACCACATCGCGTACGTCAACGACGCCTACACCGAGGCCTTCGGCGCCCGCCCCATCGGCAGCCCCGCCGACGAGACCATGCCCGAACTCGAGGAGCTGGGCCTCCTCCCCCTCCTCGACCAGGTGCTGCGCAGCGGCCGCCCCCGTACGGTCAAATCCCGCCGACTTCCCGGCGGCCGCTCGTACACCTTCACCTGCACCCCGGTCGCCGTCCCCACCTCCGACGGCGATCGCGCCGAACCGGCCACCGACACCACCGGCCCCGGCGAGAACGGCGTCCTCGTCTTCGCCGCCGACGTCACCGACCAGGCCGACGCCGCCGAACGCCTGCGTGCCAGTGAACGCCGCCAGCGCGAGACCGCCGTCACCCTCCAGCGCTCCCTCCTCCCGCAGGAACTCGAACAACCCGACGACCTGCGCATCGCCGCCACCTACCAGCCCGGCGGGGCCGACGCGGCGGTCGGCGGCGACTGGTACGACGTGATCACCCTCGGCGGCGGCCGCACCGCCCTGGTCATCGGCGACGTCATGGGCCGCGGTGTCCGCGCCGCCGCCGTCATGGGCCAGCTGCGCACCGCCGTCCGCGCCTACGCCCGCCTCGACCTGCCCCCGCACGAGGTCCTCCAGCTCCTCGACGGCCTCGCCACCGAGATCGACCCCAGCCAGATCGCCACCTGCGTCTACGCCGTCCACGACCCCAACGAGGGCCGCCTCGTCTACGCCTCCGCCGGCCACCTGCCCATCCTGGTACGCGACGAGCACGGCGCCATCCACCGAGCACCGGAACCCACCGGTCCGCCGCTCGGCACCGGCGGCTGGCTGCACACCTCCGACACCATCCCGCTCGCCCCCGGCTCCACCGCCGTCCTCTACACCGACGGCCTGGTCGAACGCCGCGACGCCGACATCGACGAGGGCCTCCACCTCCTAGAAGCCGCCCTCGCCGGAGCCACCGGCAGCCCCAAGGTCGTCTGCGACCGCCTGATGCGCGCCCTCGGCGTCACCGAGGCCCACGACGACGACGTCGCCGTCCTCGTCCTCCAGCACCCCGCCCGCACCGGCGGGGACGCCGAACTCTTCCGCAACGCCGCCCTCGACCTGCTCGGCGGCGTCGAGGCCGCGCCCCGCGCCCGCGCCTTCGCCTCCGGCGTCCTCACGAGCTGGCGGTTCCCGCCGGACCTCCACGACCTCGGCGTCCTGGCCGCCAGCGAACTCGTCGCCAACTCCCTCCAGCACGGCACGCCGCCGATGCGGCTCAGGCTGCGCAGGACCGACCGCCGCCTGATCATCGAGGTCACCGACGGCGACGACCACCTGCCGCGCCGCCGACGCGCGGACGCGGGCGACGAGGCGGGCCGCGGCATCGCGATCATCGCCACCATCGCGTCGAGCTGGGGCAGCAGACGCACCCCCGGCGGCGGCAAGTCCGTCTGGTGCGAATTCGCCCTGCCCACCGCCTGAGAAACACGAAAGCGCGCCCGCCCCCGGTAAGGGGACGGACGCGCTCCGTACAACGGCTACACGCGCGCCGGCGACTCCACCACGGCCGGTACGGTCTCCACAGCCTCCGGCTCGGCTTCCTCGGGCCGCCGCACCGCGACCACCCGGCTCCCCACCGGCTCCGGCTTGTCCTGGTGAGGCAGCAGCACCCGCCCCAGCTTCAGCGCCAGCACCGAGATCAGCAGCGAGAACAGCACGAACGTCACGATGTACGGCCCGTGCAGCGTCGCCGCCATGGGCCCGCCCACCGCGGGCCCCACGGCCAGCGCCAACTGCTTGACCAGCGCGAACGCCGAGTTGTACTGCCCCACCATCCGGGCCGGCGCCAGGTCCGCCACCAACGGCGCCACCGTCGGCGCCAACATCGCCTCACCGAGCCCGAAGAGCGCGTACGTCGAGATGAAGGCCGCCGTCGCCATGGCCTCGCTGCCGTGGCCGAGCCCGGCGTACCCGGCGGCCAGCCAGGCGACCGTCCAGATCAGCCCCACCAGCGCGACGACCCGGCTGCGCCGACGCCGCTCGACCAGCTTCAACACCGCGAACTGCGCGATCACGATCATCGCGGTGTTGGCCGCCAGCGCCACTCCGAGCGTCGACGGGGAGATCCCGGCCGCCTCGACGCCATAGGCGGAGAGGCCCGACTCGAACTGGCCGTAGCAGGCGAAGAACAGTACGAAGCCCAGCACGCAGAGCTGCACCATGGCGCGGTGCCGCAGCAGCGCCCGCATGCCACCGCCCCCGGCCGACGCCTCCGTACCGGGCGCCTGGTCCGTCACCACGGAGCTCTGCGGCAGCCGGACGGTCAGCGCGACCGCCGCCAGCACCAGGAACATCACCGCTTCGATCGAGAAGAGCAGCAGGAACGTCCCCGCCCGGTGCTCGTCCACGATCTGCCCGCCGATCAGTCCACCGGCGCCCAGCCCCAGGTTCTGCAGGAAGAACTGCATGGTGAAGGCACGGGTGCGGGTCAGCGGCGTGGAGCACCAGACGATCATCGTGGCGAGCGCCGGCTGGAGTACGGCCGTACCGGCGCCCAGCAGCGTCGCCGACAGCACCGCGGTCACCGCGGTGGAGGCGTACCCCAGGCACACCGCCCCGACGGCGCCCAGCAGCGAAGCGGCCAGCACGACGGGGACCGGCCCGCGCCGGTCGATCATCCGTCCCACCACAGGCAGGACGACCAGCGCCGCCATCGCGAACGCGGCGAGGACGAACCCCGCCGTGCCCGCGCCCAGCCCACGCACCTGTGCCACGTAGACATAGAGGAACGGAACCGTGAATCCGATGCCGAACGCAGCGAGGGCACTGCCCAGCTGAATCCTGTGCAGCGCCGCACCCATCGCCCTGGTCACTTTCACCTGCCTTAGATCCGTAAGACTTCAGAGCTAAACTTCGAAGCTAAACAGTACACGCCGAAGGACTTCAACGCCAAGGTGGGCCGTGTCATACTGCCGCCCATGGCCGACACCCCTGACGCCGAGCCGTCCATCGAGGAGCAGATCGCCGCCTACCAGCGGGAATTCCAGGACCTCGACCCCCAGGTGGAGCAGATCGTCTCGGCCCTGGGCCGTCTCAACCGACGGATGAACGTCGCGTACAACCGCCAGACGGCCACCCTCGACCTCACCAACGCCGAGTGGGAGGTCCTCAAAGCCCTCGTCCTTGCCGGCGCCCCGTACCGGCTCGGCCCGGGGGAGCTCGCCAAACGCCTGGGCCTCACCCCGGCCGCGATGACCCATCGCATCGACCGGATGGTCGCCGAGGGCCTGGTCACCCGCGACCGCGACGAGGCGAACCGGGTGCGGGTCATCGTGGAGATCACGGCCGAGGGTCGCGAGAAGTGGCTGGAAGCCATGCGGCTCGCCTCGGTCTTCGAGGAGGAGCTGCTCCAGGACCTGGACGACGGCGAGCGGAACAAGCTCGGCGAGGTGCTGACCCGGCTGCTTCGCAGGGTCGAGGACGCCCAGCCGGACGCCGAGGGCCGGCTCACCGACCTCGACTGAGACCGGCCGCCGTACGGGGTTGACACCCCCCGGGGCGATCCGTAAGGTACCCCGAGCTGCCACAGCCCGACAGGCGCTTCTGGCAGCGCCTCAGCCGCGCGAGCCGCGGCACTCCACACCCCAGCAAGATCCCTTCCGGGAAGTTCCCGGCACGCCGTCATGGCTGCCTGGAATTCACTTCCGGAACTGACGCGCCTCAGAACGGACCGCATCGGCCCGATTATGAGTTGCAGCGGGAATCCACTAGGGTTCTGGACGTCGGAACGGCCCAACAGCCGGGAAGGCAGAACCCGCTGACTGGGAATCAGGCCCGAAAGGATCTGATAGAGTCGGAACCGCCGGAAAGGGAAA
>NZ_JBHXJE010000030.1:0-77262 GCF_042723275.1 Streptomyces sp. NPDC058373
GAGACGCCCGTCGCGCGCAGGCCGCGAAGCGGTCGAGCACGTCGGGCGTCTCGACAACGACGCGCCCCGGCGGCGAGCGAAGCTCCCAAAAGAGGGAAGGACTCGTTGAAGTGACGACCGCAGGACCCCCCGTGAAGGGCCGGTCCACCCGGCAGCGTGCGGCGGTGGCCGCCGCCCTCGACCAGGTGGACGAGTTCCGCAGCGCCCAGGACCTGCACGACATCCTCAAGCACCAGGGCGACTCGGTCGGGCTGACCACGGTGTACCGGACGCTCCAGTCGCTGGCGGACGCCGGTGAGGTGGACGTGCTGCGCACCACCGACGGCGAGGCGGTCTACCGCCGCTGCTCGACCGGCGACCACCATCACCACCTGGTCTGCCGGGTGTGCGGCAAGGCGGTCGAGGTCGAGGGGCCCGCGGTGGAGAAGTGGGCGGACTCGGTCGCGGCCTCGCACGGGTTCGTCGACGTCGACCACACGGTGGAGATCTTCGGCACCTGCGCCGAGTGCGCGAGCGCCGCCGCCTCCGAGGAGTAGCGGGGCCGGAAAACGCCGCAGGCGGCCCCTGTGGCGCGTACGGAGTCCGTACGCGCCACAGGGGCCGCCTCGTGTCCGCTCAGCCCTGCTGGGGCGGTACGGCGGGCTGCGGGGCCTCCACGGCGCCGCCGAAGCGCCGGTCGCGCTGGGCGTACTCCAGGCAGGCGCGCCACAGGTCGCGGCGGTCGAAGTCGGGCCACAGCACGTCCTGGAAGACCATCTCGGCGTAGGCGCTCTGCCAGATCAGGTAGTTGGAGGTGCGCTGCTCGCCGCTGGGGCGGACGAAGAGGTCCACGTCGGGCATGTCGGGGTAGTACAGGTACTTCTGGAGCGTCTTCTCGCCGACCTTGGACGGGTCGAGGCGGCCGGCGGCGACGTCCTCGGCCATCCGCTGGGCGGCGTCGGCGATCTCGGCGCGGCCGCCGTAGTTGACGCAGAAGTACAGCGTCATGGCGTCGTTGTCCTTGGTCTGCTCCTGGGCGATCTGGAGCTCCTGGACGACCGACTTCCACAGCTTGGGCATCCGGCCGACCCAGCGGATGCGGATGCCGAGGGCGTCCATCTCGTCGCGGCGGCGGGCGATGACGTCCCGGTTGAAGTTCATCAGGAAGCGGACCTCCTCGGGGGAGCGCTTCCAGTTCTCGGTGGAGAAGGCGTACAGGGAGAGGTTCTTGACGCCCATCTCCAGGCAGCCCTTGAGGACGTCCATGACGACGCCCTCGCCGACCTTGTGGCCCTCGGTGCGGGGCAGGCCGCGCTCCTTGGCCCAGCGGCCGTTGCCGTCCATGACGACGGCGACGTGGCCGGGGACCAGCTCGCCGGGGATCTTCGGCGGGCGGGCGCCCGACGGGTGCGGCTCGGGGGTCTGGTAGTCGCGCCGGTTGCGGCCGAGGATCCCGCGTCGTGCCATGAGGTGTTCGTCTCCCAGTTCTCAGAATCTCAGGTTCTCGGTGGCGGTCCCGCCACCGCACGCCTCGCCCGCGCCGTGCCGCCTACTTGTCCACGTACCGCAGTGAGCGCAGTCCGCGTTCCAGGTGCCAGTGCAGGTACGCGGAGACGAGGGAGCTCCCCTCCCGCGCGTGCCGCCCCTCGCAGGCGTCCGCCGACGCCCAGTCACCGCTGAGCAGCGCGCTGAGCAGGCCGACGGCCTCCGCCGAGGGTACGACGCTGCCGGGGACGCGGCACTCCCCGCAGACGCTGCCGCCGGCGGCGACGGAGAAGAAACGGTTCGGGCCGGGCATTCCGCAGCGGGCGCAGTCGCCGAGGCTCGGCGCGTAGCCGTTGACGGCGAGCGAGCGCAGCAGGAAGGCGTCGAGGACCAGGCGGGGGGTGTGCTCGCCGCGGGCGAGGGTGCGCAGGCCGCCGACGAGGAGCAGGTACTGCTGGACGGCGGGCTGGCCCTCGTGGTCGGTGAACCGCTCGGCGGTCTCCAGCATCGCGGTGCCGGCGGTGTAGCGGTCGTAGTCGGTGACGATGCCGGAGCCGTACGCGGCGATGGTCTCGGTCTGGGTGCAGAGCGGCAGGCCGCGGCCGATCAGCTCGCTGCCCCTGGCGAAGTACTGCACGTCGACGTGGGAGAAGGGCTCCAGGCGGGCGCCGAACTTCGACTTGGTGCGCCGCACGCCGCGGGCGACGGCGCGGACGCGGCCGTAGCGGCGGGTGAGGAAGGTGATGATCCGGTCCGCCTCGCCCAGCTTCTGGGTGCGCAGCACTACGCCGTCGTCGCGGAACAGACTCATGGGCCCCATTGTCCCGTACGGCGGGGGCCGTACGGGCGCGCGGGGTCTCCGTACGGGTGTGAGATCCCTGATCGGTGAAGCGGCGGTCAGTTCTGCCGGAGATTGTCCACGACGCTCTCCGCGGCCTTCCTGGCGGTGTCACAGGGGTCTGGCAGTCCGTCCTCGCCGAAGGTGTCCGCCGCCGTGTAGAACACCGCGTCGTCGGAGACCCCCACGTGGAGCACGCAGTGCCGGTCCCGCCAGTCGTTCTGGTTGGCGAACACCGCCGGGTACCCCTGGACGACGGTCTCCTCGAAGTACGCCTGCTCGTCGCGGAGGCCGTACAGGGCGTCCAGGCCCGGGGTGTCGCTGGGCCAGGACACCACGATCTTCGCGCCCTCGGCCGACGCCTCGGGCTCCCACAGGCAGGCCGCTCCGTTGGCGTCGTGAAGTGCCCGGTGCTCCGTGCCCGGCGGCGAACCGGCGGCGACCGCCTGGGCATCGGTCAGCGAGGCGCACGGATACGCCCTCTTCGCCCCGGTGGCGAGCGGATCGTTCACCCGCGGCGGCCCGGTACGCTCCGGCGCGCCCGAACCGCCGGACGACGGCTGGGCCGGGGAGCACGAGGCCCCGGTGAGGACGAGGCAGGCGAGAGCCGCGCAGGCGACGGTCGTCCGGACGGGCCCCCCGCTCTTCGCGCGTACACCGCCCGTGGCGCGCGTGCCGTCCACCTGGTCCCCGCCGCTCAGGAGGGGGTCCGGGCGGCGGTGAGGAGGTCGGTGACCTCTTCGCAGGGCAGGGTGAGGGCGGCGCCGACGGCGGTGAGGACGTCGCGTTCGGCCGGGGTGTAGGGGCCGTCGGCCAGCGCGATACGGGCGGCGCGCAGCAACAGCGAGGCGCGGCCGAGGCCGGCGAGGTGCGGGGCGAGCGGGTCGAGCGCCTCGTGGAGCTCGACGGCGAGGAGCGCCTCGGCGTCGCCGCTCTCGGGCCGGTGCCCGGTGTCGGCGGCGAGGGCGTCGGCGACGGCGGTGAGCCGCTCGGCGGTGCAGTCCTCGTACCCGGCGTCGCGGACCGTCTCGACGGCGGTGGCGAGTGCGGTGCGCGAGCCGGTGCCGCCGGCGGCGAGGACGGCGAGCGCGACGGTGTGCACGGCGTCACGGAGCAGGGCCGAGAAGCGGGTGGTGGTGGGGCGGGCGAGCACGTCGGTCGGGAAGCGGCCCTCGCAGGTGGCGCATTCGACGACGGGTCCGGCCTCGCCGCGCGGCAGCACGGGCATGCCGAGCAGGGTGAGCCTGCGGCGGCCGGTGCGGCGCTGGTAGTTGCGGTCGCCGCCGCAGTCGGGGCAGTGGAACTCCCCGTCCGCCACGGTGGTCCAGTGGGTGCGGACTCCGCAGACGCGGGGGCGCCGGTCCTCCGCGGCCCGTCCTGGTCGGCTCCTGGGCAGCACGTCGCACCTCCGTCGCATCTGGCGCACCGTCGCGCCGTGCCCCGCGCGGCCGCCGCCTCGTCCCGGGGGCGGCGGCTCGTCCCGCGCGGGGCTGCCGTGTGGACGTGATGTTAGCCACATCACCCGCGCGGCGTCAGCCCCGTGCGCGTGACCTGGCCGTAACCCGACGCCCCGCCGCGTGCGGAACGGGGCGGGGCGTCGGGGCGGAGCGTCGTCGGGGAGGGGTCAGCGGGCGGCGCGGTTGACCGCGGAGACCACGGCCTTCATGGAGGCGCGGGTGGTGTTGGCGTCGATGCCGATGCCCCAGAGCACCTTGTCGTCGATGGCGCACTCGATGTAGGAGGCGGCGACGGCGTTGGCGCCCTCGCTCATGGTGTGCTCCTGGTAGTCGAGCAGGCGTACGTCGATGCCGACGGCGTGCAGGGCGTCGAAGAAGGCCGAGATCGGACCGTTGCCGGAGCCGGTCAGCACGGTCTCCTCGCCGTCCACGACGGCCTCGGCGGTGAGCCGGTCGATGCCCTCGACGTCGGTGGTGGTCTGGCCGGTGCGGATCTGGATCCGGCCCCACGGGTCCTCGGGGTTGGGCAGGTACTCGTCCTGGAAGGCGGACCAGATCGCGGCCGGGGTGACCTCGCCGCCGTCGGCGTCGGTCTTGGCCTGGATCAGCCGGGAGAACTCGATCTGCATGCGGCGCGGCAGGTCGAGGTGGTGGTCGTTCTTCAGGACGTAGGCGATGCCGCCCTTGCCGGACTGCGAGTTGACCCGGATGACGGCCTCGTAGGAGCGGCCGACGTCCTTGGGGTCGATGGGCAGGTAGGGGACGGCCCACTCGATGTCGTCGACGGTGACGCCCTGGGCGGCCGCGTCGGCCTCCATGGCGTCGAAGCCCTTCTTGATGGCGTCCTGGTGGGAGCCGGAGAAGGCGGTGTAGACGAGGTCGCCCACGTAGGGGTGGCGCGGGTGGACCTCCATCTGGTTGCAGTACTCGGCGGTCCTGCGGACCTCGTCGATCTGCGAGAAGTCGATCATCGGGTCGACGCCCTGGGAGAAGAGGTTCATGCCCAGGGTGACCAGGTCGACGTTGCCGGTGCGCTCGCCCTGGCCGAAGAGGCAGCCCTCGACGCGGTCGGCGCCGGCCATGACGGCCAGCTCGGCGGCGGCGACGGCGGTGCCGCGGTCGTTGTGCGGGTGGGTGGAGAGGCAGACGAACTCGCGGCGGGACAGGTTCCGCGACATCCACTCGAAGCGGTCGGCGTGGGTGGAGGGGGTGGAGCGCTCCACGGTGGCGGGCAGGTTGAGGATGATCTCGCGGCCCTCCTCGGGCTGCCAGACGTCCATCACCGCCTCGCAGACCTCCAGCGCGAAATCCAGCTCGGTGTCGGTGAAGATCTCCGGGCTGTACTGGTAGCCGAAGGCGGTCCGCGCGTCCAGCAGCTTCTCGGCGTACTCCATGACCAGCCGGGTGCCGTCGACCGCGATCTGCTTGACGTCGTCGCGGGAGCCGCGGAAGACGACCCGGCGGAAGGTGGGCGCGGTGGCGTTGTACAGGTGGACGGTGGCGCGGTGGGCGCCCTTCAGGGACTCCACGGTGCGCTCGATCAGGTCCTCGCGGGCCTGGGTCAGGACGGAGATGGTCACGTCCTCGGGGATGGCGCCCTCTTCGATGATGGAGCGGACGAAGGCGTAGTCCGTCTCGCCGGAGGAGGGGAAGCCGACCTCGATCTCCTTGTAGCCCATCCGCACCAGCAGGTCGAACATCTCGCGCTTGCGGGCGGGCGACATCGGGTCAATCAGCGCCTGGTTGCCGTCGCGCAGGTCGGTGGAGAGCCAGCGGGGGGCCTGGGTGATGCGCTGCTCGGGCCAGCTCCGGCCGGCCAGGTCGACGGCGTCGTAGCCGCGGTAGCGGGCGGTCGGCATGCCGGAGGGGCGCTGGGTGACGCTGTCCCGGGTGAGGGGGGTCCGACGGCTCACCGGCTGGTCGGCGATGGCGGTACGGGGTGCGTCGGCAGGGTTCGACATGATGCGCGGGGCTCCTCAGTGGTCCACTGGAGACGGCCGACGGGCGGCGGTTTCACCGCAACACCGAACTCCGCGGGGAGGGGGTCGACCTCGACTACAGGCCCTCGCCGCGGCAGCTAAGGAGAAGCAGCCCGTAACGCATGATGCTCCGCAGCCTAGCTGAGCCGTCCCGGTTGCGCTGACGCGTATCAGTATGCGGGACCGGAGGCAGGTAATGCCCCAGAGGTGATGAGTCCCTCTATTTCGTTAATCTCCCGCACAGAGTGTTTCGGAGCGATCACAGAGAGCAAGCCAGTCTCATGACCGCGAACCAGCGCCCGACGCACTCAGCGACCGCCCGCACCGCCGCCGACTCCGTCCTGATCCGCCCGGCCCCGCACCCCGTCTTCTGCACGATCGTGCCGCCGCACGTGCTGGACCACCTCAGCCATCTGGACGACCCGATCCTCGCCGTCCCCGCCCGCCGCACCCTGGAGCGGGACGCCCGCGAGCGCACCCGCCGCCTCACCGCCATCGCCGCCACCCGCACCGCCGCCCCGGCCGCCTCCCGCCGCGCGGAGGGCGCCGACCCGACCCCGCAGCGCACCATCTACGACGCGGAGAACCGCGAGGAGCTGCCCGGCGTCGAGGTCCGCGCCGAGGGCTCCGACCCCGGCGGCGACGCCAGCGTCAACCGCGCCTACGCCGGGCTCGGCGCCACCTTCGACCTCTTCCTCAAGGGCTTCGGCCGCGACTCCATCGACGGCCGCGGCCTCCCGCTCAACGCCACGGTCCACTACGGCAAGGAGTACGCCAACGCCTTCTGGGACGGCGAGCAGATGGTCTTCGGCGACGGCGACGGCGAGGTCTTCCTCGACTTCACCCTCCCCGTCGACGTCATCGGCCACGAGCTGACCCACGGCGTCACGCAGTACACCGCCAACCTCGCCTACCGCGACCAGCCCGGCGCGCTCAACGAGTCCGTCTCCGACGTCTTCGGCTCCCTCCTCAAGCAGTACACCCTGGGTCAGAACGCCGAGGACGCCGACTGGCTGATCGGCGCCGACGTCCTCGGCCCGCGCGTCGAGGGCAAGGCCCTGCGCTCCATGAAGGAGCCCGGCACGGCCTACGACGACGACGTCCTCGGCAAGGACCCCCAGCCCGGCTCCATGGACGACTACGTGGAGACCGACCAGGACAACGGCGGCGTCCACATCAACTCCGGCATCCCCAACCGCGCCTTCTACCTGTTCGCGACCGCCCTGCGCGGCCCGGCCTGGGAGCGCGCCGGCCAGGTCTGGTACGACGTGCTGACCGGCGGGGAGCTCAGCGCCCAGGCCGACTTCGCCGCCTTCGCGGCCCTCACCGCCAAGGCGGCCGAGGAGCGGTTCGGCCGGGGCGAGGAGCGCGAGGCGGTCCTCAAGGCGTGGTCCGAGGTCGGGGTGGGGGCGGGCTCCTGAGCTCCGGTCCCCCGGCGCACCGGTGCCGGACGGGCCTGGCGGGTAGGGAGACGGGCATGCGCATCGAAGTACGACGCACCGGCGGCTTCTCCGGCATCGAGCGGCGGGCCGGGGTGGACACCACCTCGCTCCCCGACGCCGAGGTCTGGGAGGAGCTCGCCGCCCGTGCCATGGAAACCGCCACACCCGCTCCGGCCACCGGCGTCCCCGACGGCTTCGCCTACCAGCTCACCGTCGACGGCCACTCGGCCCACTTCACCGACCCGCACCTGTCCCCCGCACAGCGGGAGCTGGTCTCCCGGGTGCTGAAGGAGGGAGCGTAGGCGCCACTCCCCCGGGCGGATCGGGTCCGCGACCGGGCCCGCCCGCTCCGGGGCTCAGCCGTCGCCGAGCGGGGCGAACCGCCGCAGCACCAGCTCCGAGAAGCGCGCCCGGCCGCCTTCGGCGAAGAGCGTGACGGCCAGGTCCCGCGGCCCGGGATGGATCTGGCTGGTGTGGACGTGGCGCCCGTCGCCGACGAAGACCTCCACGGAGGTCCGGTCCACGAAGATCCGCAGCCGGACCCGCCGCGCCCCCGGCTCCAGCGGCGTCCGGCTCTCGGTCTTGGGGTCGGTCGCGCCCTCCGGCGCCGTGGGGTGCCCGGTCGCGCCCCGGTGCACGAGGACGTGCCCGTCGTGGACGCCGACGTCGACATGGCGGGAGCCGTCGGCCGACTCGCGCAGCCGCACCCCGGCCGGGCCCGTTCCCCGCGTCCAGGCCAGCTCGGTCTCCAGGGCGTACGCCTCGGCCCGTACCGGGAGCCTTCGGTGGCCCGCCACCGTGAGGGTGCCGAGCCGTTCGGGCGGTTCCGCCCGGTCGTAGAGGGCGCGGACGGGTGCGGAGCGCAGTACGAAGGGGCCGCCCCCGCCGTCCCCCCCTCCCCTGACTGTCACGCGCGACCGTCACTTCGCGGACCAGGGAGTCGGTGCCTTTGAAGCCGTCGGCGGTGGCGGTCGGGGTGCCCTGCGGGTAGTCCCAGTGGTTCATCCAGGCCAGGGCGTACCGCGTACGGGGGGCCTCGGTGCCGTCGGCCCGGTGGCGCGGGTAGGTGACGGCGCCGTGCCAGTCGAAGCCGTGGTCGAGCCAGCGCGGTTCGGGGTGGTGCGGGTGGAAGGCGCGGCCGTCGACGGTGAAGTGGTAGACCGCCGTCTGCTCGCGCGGGCCGCTGGGGGCCGGAGGCTTGCGGGGCCGCGGTTCCGGGCGGGCGCGGGATCGCCGGGACCGCTGCTGCGGCGGTCCCGGCGAGGGCGAGGCGGATCAGGGCGCTGCGGGAGACGGAGCTCCGGGGCGGGGAGGGCACGGCCTTTCGTACGTCGCGCCTCACCTGCCCAGCGGCCCCCGGGCCCAGCCCGTGCCGCCCCGGCTCAGAAGCCCAGGCGGCGGAGCTGCTTGGGGTCGCGCTGCCAGTCCTTGGCGACCTTGACGTGCAGGTCGAGGAAGACCGGGGTGCCGAGCAGCGCCTCGATGTGCTTGCGGGACTTCACGCCGACCTCCTTCAGCCGCTTGCCCTTGGGGCCGATGATGATCCCCTTCTGGCTGGGCCGCTCGATGAAGACGTTGGCGTGGATGTCGAGCAGCGGCTTGTCGGCGGGGCGGTCCTCGCGCGGCAGCATCTCCTCGACCACGACGGCGATGGAGTGCGGCAGCTCGTCGCGGACGCCCTCCAGGGCGGCCTCGCGGATCAGCTCGGCGACCATGACCTGCTCGGGCTCGTCGGTGAGGTCGCCTTCGGGGTAGAGCGCGGGGCCTTCCGGCATGAGCGGGACGAGGAGGTCGGTCAGCAGCTCGACCTGATCGCCCTTGACGGCGGAGACCGGGATGATCTCGGCCCACTCGAAGCCGAGCTCGGCGGCGAGCTGGTCGACGGCGATGAGCTGCTCGGCGAGCTGCTTGCCGTCCACCAGGTCGGTCTTGGTGACGATGGCGACCTTCGGGGTCTTCTTGATCCCGGCGATCTCCTTGGCGATGAAGCGGTCGCCGGGGCCGAGCTTCTGGTCGGCGGGGAGGCAGAAGCCGATGACGTCGACCTCGGCCCAGGTGGTGCGGACCACGTCGTTGAGCCGCTCGCCGAGGAGGGTGCGCGGCTTGTGGAGGCCGGGGGTGTCGACCAGGATCAGCTGCGCATCAGGCCGGTGGACGATGCCGCGCACAGTGTGGCGGGTCGTCTGCGGCCGGTTGGAGGTGATCGCGACCTTCTGCCCGACGAGTGCGTTCGTCAGGGTGGACTTGCCCGCGTTCGGACGGCCGACGAAGCACGCGAAGCCCGCGCGGTGCGCGGGGGTGACGGAGGAGGAGGGGGCGCTCATGCGCCCATTGTCCCCGATGCGGAGGGTCCGCCGGACCGGGGCCCGTCCCGAGGCCCGGTGGGCCTCGGCCTCCGACTGGCCTCAAGCGCCGGCCGGGCTGGGGTTCGGCTGCGCCGCCGTTTCGACCGGGCCGGTCACAGACGGCCTCAACCGCCGGCCGGGCTGGGTTTTGGCCGCGCCCCCGTTCCGACCGAGCCGGTCACAGACCGTCTCAAACGCCGGCCGGGCTGGGTTCTGGCCACGCCCCCGTTCCGACCAGGCCCGTCACAGACGGCCTCAAACGCCGGCCGGGCTGGAATGGGCTCGCGTCCAGCAGTCCCCACCGGTACAAGACGGCCTCAAGCGCCGGCCGGGCTGGAATGGGCTCGCGTCCGGCAACCCCCCGCCCGTACAAGAGGGCCTCAAGCGCCGGCCGGGCTGGGTGTTGGTCTCAGCCCGGAGTCGGCGTCGGGTGGGGTCAGCCCGATGTGAGGGTCTCTTGGAGGGTGCCGTCGGGGGTGGCGAGGAGGATGGGGGTGTTGGGGCCGCCTAGGTCGGTGACGGCGGTGCGGTCTTCCGGGGGGAGCTGGTCGGCTGCGGTGACGACGGCGGCGGCTTCCAGGGAGCGGGCTCCTGAGGCGACGGCCATGGCCACGGCGGTGCGCAGGGCGCTGAGCTGGAGGGAGTCGAGGGAGACGGTGCCGGCCACGTAGGTGCGGCCGGTCTCGTCGCGGACGGCGGCGCCCTCCGGCACCTCGTTGCGGGCCCGGGCCGAGCGGGCCAGGGTCACGATCTTGCGGTCCTCGGGGTGCAGCTCGGTGCTCTCGGTCATGGCCCCGAGCATAAGAGGTGCCCGTGCCCCGGCTCCCGGGCGGGCCGCTCCCCGCCGGGCCCCCGGGCGGAGGGGGTCAGGGCCGGTCGAGGCGCAGGCGGACCGCTCGCGGCAGCCCCGCCACCACCAGGTCGTACGAGTCCTCGATGAGTTCGCGGACCTGGCGGGGCGGGAGGGGCTGGACCGTGACGGTGTTCCAGTGGCGTTTGTCGAGGTGCCAGCCGGGGACGATCTCGGGGTGCGTCGCGCGCAGGCGTACCGCCTCCTCCGGGTCGCACTTGAGGGAGACCTTCAGCGGGTCGGCGCCGAGGTCGGTGAGGGCGAAGACCTTCCCCTCCACTTTGAAGACGGATGTCCCGGGGTTGAAGGGGAACTCCTCCACGGCCGCCGCGAACGAGAGGCAGAAAGCCCGCAGACTCCCGGTGTCGAGCCCACCGCCGGTCCCGCTCACCAATCGGTCTCCCGCTCCTCCTCGGCGGCGACGGCCTCCGCCGCCTCGCGCTGGTCGAGCGGCTCCACGAGGACCGTCGCGACCTTGTTCCGGCGGCCCGCCGAGTCCTCGGCGGTGAGCCGCAGGCCGCGCCCGTCGGGCAGCGGCACCACGGCACCGGCCCCGGCGATCGGCACCCGGCCGAGCGCCTTGGCGAGCAGGCCGCCGACGGTCTCCACGTCCTCGTCGTCGAAGGACTCCAGCCCGTAGAGCCGCCCGAGGTCGCCGATGTCCAGCCGGGCGGTGACCCGGCAGCGGCCCTCGCCGAGTTCCTCGACGGGCGGCAGCTCCCGGTCGTACTCGTCGGTGATCTCGCCGACGATCTCCTCCAGGATGTCCTCGATGGTGACGATCCCGGCCGTGCCGCCGTACTCGTCGATGACGACGGCGACGTGGTTGCGCTCCTGCTGCATCTCGCGCAGGAGGTCCCCGGCGTTCTTCGTGTCGGGGACGAAGACGGCGGGGCGCATCGCGGAGGAGACCAGTTCGGACTCGGCGTCGCGGCTGATGTGTGTCTTGCGGGCGAGATCCTTGAGGTAGACGACGCCGACGACGTCGTCCTCGCTCTCCCCGGTCACCGGTATCCGCGAGAAACCGGAGCGCAGGGCGAGGGTGAGGGCCTGCCGGATCGTCTTGTACCGCTCGATGGAGACCAGGTCGGTACGGGGCACCATCACCTCGCGGACGAGGGTGTCGCC
Organism: Streptomyces sp. NPDC058373; assembly: GCF_042723275.1. NCBI lineage: Bacteria > Bacillati > Actinomycetota > Actinomycetes > Kitasatosporales > Streptomycetaceae > Streptomyces > Streptomyces sp. NPDC058373. The sequence continues at coordinate 11,504 of NZ_JBHXJE010000030.1, forward strand.
CAGCTCGAAGACGGAGTGCACCATGCGGCGCTCCTCGTCCTCGATGAGCTGCTCCTTCTCGGCGAGGTCGACCAGCGCCCGCAGCTCCGCCTCACTGGCGAACGGTCCCTGCCGGAACCCCTTGCCCGGCGTGAGCGCGTTGCCGAGCAGGATCAACAGCTTGGGGACCGGGCCCATGATCCGGGCCAGCGGCAGCAGGACGTACGCCGCCGCCGTCGCCGTGTTGAGCGGGTGCTGGCGGCCGATGGTGCGCGGCGAGACGCCGACCGCCACATAGCTGACCAGCACCATCACCGCGATGGCGACCGCCAGCGCCTCCCAGGTGACGCTGATCTGCTCGACGCAGACGTACGTCACGAGGGCGGCGGCGGCCATCTCGCAGGCGACCCGGACCAGCAGCGCGACGTTGAGGTAGCGCGTGGGGTCCTCGGCGACCTGGGCCAGTTTGGCGCTGCCGCGCCGCCCGGCGCGTACGGCGCCCTCGGCGCGGAAGCTGGAGACGCGGGCGAGCCCGGCCTCGGCGCAGGCGGCCAGCCAGGCGACGACGACCAACAGGACGGCGCCGGTGAGCAGGCCGCCGATCATGAGACGGTCGGGGCGGGCGAGGGCCCGGTCAGCCCGTTCTCGTCACGCCAGCCGTCCACGATGGCCTGCTGGAGGCCGAACATCTCCGCCTTCTCGCCGGGCTCCTCGTGGTCGTACCCCAGCAGGTGCAGCACTCCGTGGACGGTGAGCAGTTGCAGCTCCTCGTCCATGGAGTGCTGGGTGGGGGCGTCCTGCCCCTGCTGCCTGGCCACGTCCGGGCAGAGCACGATGTCGCCGAGCAGCCCCTGCGGGGGGTCCTCCTCCTCCTTGACCGGCGGACGCAGCTCGTCCATCGGGAAGGACATGACGTCCGTGGGCCCCGGCAGGTCCATCCACTGGATGTGGAGCTGCTCCATCGCCTCGGGGTCGACGACGATCACCGACAGTTCCGAGAGCGGGTGGATGCGCATCCGCGTCAGCGCGTAGCGGGCGATGTCGAGGATCGCGCGCTCGTCGACCTCGGTTCCTGACTCGTTGTTGACGTCGATCGACATGGTGGTGCTGTACTCCTGCTGGGCGTGCCGGGGGGCGCGGACGTCAGCCGCCGGAGCGGCCGTCTCGGGTGTCGAACTTCTCGTACGCCTCGACGATACGGCCGACCAGCTTGTGCCGGACGACGTCCTGCGAGGTGAGGCGGGAGAAGTGGACGTCGTCCACGCCTTCGAGGATGTCCTGCACCTGCCGCAGGCCGCTCTTGGTGCCGGTCGGCAGGTCGACCTGGGTGACGTCACCGGTGATGACGATCTTCGACTCGAAGCCCAGCCGGGTGAGGAACATCTTCATCTGTTCCGGGTTGGTGTTCTGCGCCTCGTCGAGAATGATGAACGCGTCGTTCAGTGTCCGTCCGCGCATGTACGCCAGCGGGGCGACCTCAATGGTCCCGGCCGCCATGAGGCGGGGGATGGAGTCGGGGTCGAGCATGTCGTGCAGCGCGTCGTAGAGCGGGCGCAGGTACGGGTCGATCTTCTCGTAGAGCGTGCCGGGCAGGAAGCCCAGCCGCTCGCCCGCCTCGACGGCCGGCCGGGTCAGGATGATCCGGTTGACCTGCTTCGACTGGAGCGCCTGCACGGCCTTGGCCATGGCCAGATACGTCTTGCCGGTACCGGCCGGGCCGATCCCGAAGATGACCGTGTGCTTGTCGATGGCGTCGACGTACCGCTTCTGGTTGAGCGTCTTCGGGCGGATGGTGCGCCCGCGCGAGGAGAGGATGTTCTGGGTGAGGACCTCGGCGGGGGTCTCCTCGGCGCCCTTGCCTTCCTCGCTCGCCCTGAGCATGACGATCGAGCGTTCCACTGCGTCCTCCGTCATCGGCTGACCGGTGCGGAGCACCAGCATCATCTCGTCGAACAGCCGCTGGACCAGGGCGACCTCGTCCGCGTCCCCGGTCGCGCTGATCTCATTGCCCCGGACATGGATGTCGGCCGCCGGGAAGGCCTTCTCGATCACGCGCAGCAGCGCGTCTCCGGATCCCAGCACGGTCACCATCGGGTGTTTCGCCGGAACGGTGAACTGGGCGCGCGCCTGCCCCTGCGCGGGGCTCGGTCCTGTCGGTGTCTGCGTCATGGGCCGGCCTTTCAGCCTGCTCGTCCTCCTCGCTCAGGGAAGCCGCCCTCCGACGGCCCGCCTAGACCACCAAGCGTACGTCCCCACCCACCCCCACCCGAAGACCTTTTCGACACGCCCCACCACCACACCCCCACGGCCACCTCGTCAGCCTGTAGGGCGACACCCCGGTACGACCCCACCCCTCCCCACCCCACCCACGCACCACCGCGCGACAACCGCGTACGAAACCGCGAGGCGAAGACGTACCGAAGCAACCGCGCCCCTGGCAGGAAATCCCAGCCCGGCCGACGCTTGAGGCCATCGGTAACCGCCACGGCCGAACCGGACAGGCGACAGAAGACAGCCCGGCCGGCGCTTGAGGCCAGTCCGTGACCGGCACGGTCAAGGGGCGCCCCGCCGAGCGAACAGCCCAGTCGGCGCCTGAGGCAAATTCAGACCCGCCCCACGACAAGCCCCCGGATCCCCTCCCCCACCTCCTCGGGATACCGCACCACCTTCCCGAACCCCAACCGCACCTCCTGATGACTCCTCCCCGCGTGCTCGAACCGCAGGGTGATCCCGTACTGGTCGAGCCGAGCCGGCCGCACCCGCACAGCGGCCCCCCGTACCTCCGCCGGAGCCAGCCGCGCCAGCGCCCGCACCATGTCCTCGTGCGCCGAGTCGAGATGGGAGAGCAGCTCCGCCTCGGCCCGCGCCAGCGGATCAGGCTGGGCCTGGATCAGCTCGTCCACACCGATCCGCCGGCTCAGCCCGTGCTCGGCGAGGACCGCGTATTCGGTGTGCAGGTGCAGCCCACGGTCGGCGGCGGTCCCCAGCCAGCCGTGCAGGCTGAGCCGTGCGCGCACCCGGTCGCGCAGATGGACGGGGGCGACGTCGGTGAACTCCACGACGGCGGGCAGGGTCCCGTCGAGGGAGGCGTCGAGCTCGGCCCCGAGGTGTTCGCCGGGCGGGTCGTGGAGGGTGAGTCCGCCGGTGGCGTCCACCGTGTGCAGGCCGACCAGGCCGATGCTGTGGCCGTCGGTGGTGACGGTCAGCGAATCCGCGGCCTCGACCACGGAGCGGACTCGCTGGGCGGGGGTCGGCTCCCCGTCTCGGGCGTGCGCGTACATCAGGTGACCCCTTCGGTAAGGTAAGGCTTACCTTAGCGACCTGACGGCGCAGGGGGAACCCGGCCCCCCGTACCGGTTCACCCGGGCGGACGACGTGCCGTCAGGCGGACCTCCCGAACCCGATCGTCGGCACCGCCCGCCGCAGCGGCCAGGCCGGGGCCGAGACCTCGGGGACCAGTTCCTCCAGGAAGGCGTACCGCCGCAGCGCCTGCGGATCGTGGCCGTGGGCGGAGCGTGCCGAGGTACGGGTGTACGCCCGCACCCGCCGCCACCAGGCGGCCACCTCCGTCCACCCCGGCGCCGAGAGCGAACCCCCGAACTCCTGCACCGACAGCGCCGCCGTCAGCCCGGCGAAGGCGAGCCGGTCGGCCAGCGGCCACCCCGCGAGCGTCCCGGTGACGAACCCGGCGACGAAGACGTCCCCGGCGCCGGTCGGGTCGAGCGCGTCGACCACGATGGCGGGCACGTCGGCGGTCTCCCCGGTCCGCCCGTCGACGGCGTACGCCCCCTGCGAACCGAGCGTGACGACAGCCAGCGGCACCCGGTCGGCCAGCGCGCGGGCGGCCGCGCGGGGGCAGTCGGTGCGGGTGTAGCGCATCGCCTCGGCGGCGTTGGGCAGGAACGCCTCGCAGTGCTCCAGGTCGGGCAGGGCGTCCAGGTCCCAGGCGCCGGTGTCGTCCCAGCCGACGTCGCCGAAGATCCGCGTACCGGCGCGGGCCGCCTCGGCGATCCAGGGGGCGCGGACGCCGGGGGCGAGCGCGGCGACGGCGGCGCGGGCGCGGGGGGAGTGGGCGGGGACGGGGGCCAGGTCGACGGGGGCCTCGTGGCCGTGCGAGACCATCGTCCGCTCGTCCTCGTAGGCCATCGAGACCGTCACCGGGGAGTGCCAGCCGCCGACCCGGCGGGAGCCGGTGAGGTCGATGGACTCGCCGCTCTCCAACGCGTCCCAGCAGTACTCGCCGTAGTGGTCGTCGCCGAAGGCGGCCGCCAGCGAGGTGCGCAGGCCGAGGCGGGCGAGGGCGGTGGCCATGTTGGCGACGCCGCCGGGGCTGGAACCCATGCCGCGCGCCCAGGACTCGGTGCCGCGCACGGGGGCCGAGTCGAGGCCGGTGAAGATGATGTCGAGGAAGACCGTGCCCGTCAGATAGACGTCCACCGGCGGGTCACCGGGGCGGCGCAGCCCCGCCAGCGGGTCCACGCCGGCGGTGCGGTGCGGCGTGCGGTCTCCTTCGGCCAGGCTCACGGCGGCCTCCCTGGGTGGTGCGGGTCTGGACAGTCTGCCCGACCGCGTACCCGTTCCATGCGGTACGTTCCGCCCCATGAGGCTGACGATTCTCGGGGGCGGCGGCTTCCGCGTCCCGCTGGTGTACCGGGCGCTGGCGGGGAGCGAGGTCGACACCCTGACGCTGTACGACACCGATCCGCTGCGGCTCGGCGTGATGCGCTCGGTCCTCGACGGGCTGCCGCGCCCGGCGGACGGCGGCGGCCTGCCGCGCGTGGTGGTCGCCGAGAGCCTCGACGAGGCGGTGCGCGGCGCGGACTTCGTCTTCTCCGCGATCCGGGTCGGCGGTACGGCCGGCCGCGTCGCCGACGAGCACATCCCGCTCGCCGAGGGGCTGCTGGGCCAGGAGACGGTGGGCGCGGGCGGCGTGCTGTACGGGCTGCGCACCGTCCCGGTGGCGCTGCGGATCGCCGAACGGATCGCGGAACTCGCCCCGGACGCCTGGGTCATCAACTTCACCAACCCGGCCGGGGCGGTGACCGAGGCGATGGCCTCCGTCCTCGGCCACCGGGTGATCGGGATCTGCGACTCCCCGGTGGGCCTGGTCCGGCGGGCGGCCCGGGCGGCGGGCGCCGACCCGGACACGGTCGGCTACGACTACGTGGGTCTCAACCACCTGGGCTGGCTGCGCTCCCTCACCGGCGCCGACGGCCGCGACCTGCTGCCGGGGCTGCTCGCGGACGAGGCGGCGCTCGGCTCGTTCGAGGAGGGCCGCCTCTTCGGGGCGACCTGGCTGCGGGCGCTGGGCTCGCTGCCCAACGAGTACCTGCACTACTACTACTTCCGCCGGGAGACCCTGGCGGCGGTGCGGGCGGCCGAGCAGACCCGGGGCGCCTTCCTCGACGGGCAGCAGTCCACCTTCTTCGCCGAGGCCCACCGGCAGCCCGATCGGGCCTTCACCCTCTGGGAGCGGACCCGCCTGGAGCGCGAGGAGACGTACATGGCGGAGAGCCGGGCCGCCTCCGGGGGCTGGGAGCGCGACACCTGCGACCTGGACGGCGGCGGCTACGACCAGGTGGCGTTGGCCCTGATGCGGGCGCTGGCCCGGGACCGGCCGGCCCGGCTGATCCTCAACGTGCGGAACTCCTCCGGCGGTCCGGACGCCCCACTGGTGCTGCCGGCGCTGCCGGAGGACGCGGTGGTGGAGACGGTGTGCGAGGTGGACGGCTCCGGGGTGCGACCGGCGGTGTCGCCGGTGCCGCTGGGCGGGGCGGAGCTGGGGCTGGTGCTCCAGCTCAAGGCGGTGGAGCGGGCCACGGTGGAGGCGGCGCTCTTCAAGGACCGCGAGGCGGCGCTGCGGGCGATGGCCCTGCACCCGCTGGTCGACTCGGTGGCGGCGGCCGAACGCGTCCTGCGGCGCGCGGGGGCGTAGCCGGGGGGCCTGGGGGGCGCTCCGGACGGCAGGGGCGCGCCCGACGAGGCGGCACAGGTGCGCCCGACGAGGGCGGTGGCCGGACGAGGGGGCGCAGCCGACGCCGAGGGGCGTGCTCGCCTCCGCCGGGAGTGAGTGGGACCGAGGGGGCGTAGTCGGTACGGAGGAGCGCGCGCCGGGGTGCTTCCCCTTGGCGGAGCGTCAGACGACGGGCCGGGGCGCGTGTACGCGCCTCGGCCCGTTTCGCGTTCACTCCCCTCCCCCAGAGGGGAAGCGGAACCTCAACTCGCTTCTCTGACCTGCGAGTTCGCTCCTTGGTACCCGGGTAAATGGAATGCAAACATAATGTGACTGGCATCACTGCGGGTCGGTTGTCCGCCGCCTCTCCGCGCTTGATAGAAATTGCCCCGCGCCTCCCCCCGCTCGTGGTCGGAAGGGAAGCGAACCCCTTCCTCTCTCGCTTCCTGCGTGCCTCTTCGGCATGCCTTCTTCAAGGAACGCCCGTGTCCTCGCGCCCCCGTGCCGCCTGGCCCCTCGTCGCCCTCTTCACCGCCGGCTACCTCGCCTCCTACCTGCTGCCGACCCTGGTCGGCCGGCTCGACGACCACCTCCCCCTCACCACCCCCCAGGCCGGAGTCGTCGGCAGCGTCCTGCTGCTCTGCTCCGCCTCGGCCGGCTTCACCCTCGCCTCGCGCGTGGAGCGGCTCGGCGGCCGCCGGCTCTCCCGCGCCGGACTCCTGCTGATGGCCGCCGGGTACGGCACGGCGGCCGCGACCACCGCCTTGCCGCTGGTGGTGGCCGGTGCCGCCGTCGGCGGGCTGGGCTCGGGCACCACCATGACGGTGGCCGCCGGGCGGATCGCCGCCCTGCGCGACCCGCACCGCTCCTCCACCCTGGGCCTGCTCACCGTCTCCGCCACGGCCGGCGCCCTCTACCTGACGATGCCCGCGCTCGGTGGCGGCCACGGCCTGCCGCTCGCCGCGGTCGCCGTCGTCGCCCTGCTGGTCTGGCCCGCCACCGGCCGCCTCGCCGAGAACCGCGCTACCGGGACGGCCGCCGCCGACTCCCCGCTGCCCTACCGGCGTTCGGGCGCGGTGCTGGCCGGGGCGATCGTCCTCTGGGCGCTCTGCCAGAACGCGCTCTGGGGCGTGAGCGGCCGGATCGGCACCGACCAGGCGGGGCTGAGCGAGGCCGCGGTCGGCGCGGTCTTCGCGGCGGCCCTCGGCGCCGGCCTGCTCGGCATCGTCGGCGCGAGCGCGCTCGGCTCCCGGCTCGGCCGGGCGGTGCCGATCGGCGTCGGCACCGGGCTGATCGCCGGGTGCATCGCGGCCAGCGCCCGCGCCGACGGGCTCGCCACCTTCGCAGCCGGGGAGATCGCCTGGAACACCCTTTACCCGATGGTCCTCTCCTACCTGATCGGCCTGGCCGCCTCCCTCGACCCGCGCGGCCGCTGGGCGGTGATGGTCGGCTCGGCCTCCGCGCTGGGCGTCGCCTTCGGCCCGCTCGCCGGCTCGCTCCTCTCCGAGCACGCAGGGTTCCCGGTGATGGGGCTGGTGCTGGCGGCGATGCTGCTCCTGCTCTCGGTGCCGCTCGCCCTGATCGCCCTGCACACGACCGGCCGCCCGCTGGTCCTGGGCACGATCCGGCGCCGGGGTGGCGCCCCGGCCGCCCTGGTCGCCGCGGCCACCGGCGCGCCCTCGGGGACGGTGCCCCAGCTCGGCGCCCCGGAGCAGCCCGTCGCCCCGCTCACCGTCACCGGCCGCCACCTGACCCGGCGCGCCCTGAGCACCGCGGGGCCGGGCACCGGTTCGGGCGCCGCCGGAGGCGCGGGCGACGGCGGCTGACCGCCGGTACGCCCGGATCCCGCGCCGCGTACAGCAGCCGGGACGCGGCGGTCGGGTCACGGTCCGTCGTGGATCTGCCGCAGTTTCAGCGGGGCCGGGGGCGGCAGGGCGGCGCGGGGCGTGCCGGGGGTGGGCGGGTCGGCGCGGAAGGACTCCAGGAGGTACGCGGTGAGGCGGCGGGAGGCGGCCAGGGAGGTGCGTTCGTCGGCGCCGGTCAGCCCGTTGTTGGCCAGCAGCACCAGGACGACGTCGCTGGGGTGGAAGTCGGCCCGCAGCGCCCCTGCCTCCTGGGCGCGCCGCACCAGCAGGACGAGGCTCCGTTCGGCGCGGTCGCGCTCGCCGTCGTGGTCGAGCAGGCCGGGGAAGCGGGCGAGGAAGGCCGCGGTGAAGCCCCGGTCGCGGGCCTGCATGGCGCAGACCTTCTCCACCAGCGAGCGGAAGCCGCGCCACGGGTCGGGGTCGGCCAGCGCCTCGTCGAGGACGGTGGCGCAGGCCTGGAACTGTTCGGCGAAGGCCGCGGCGACCAGGGCGTCCCGGGACGGGAAGCGCCGGTAGAGGGTGGCGACGCCGACCCCGGCGCGCCGGGCGATGGTGGTGACGGGCACGTCGATGCCGTGGGCGGCGTAGGCGGCGCGGGCGGCTTCGAGGATGCGGGCCCGGTTGTGACGGGCGTCGGCGCGCAGCCCGTCGGCGGCCGGACGCGCGCCCGGTGCCGAGCCGGCCTGCGAGGCGGCGCCCCGGTCGTCCGCAGAGCTATTCCGAGAGGGCTGAGCAGGCATGTCTCTCACTTTAGCCCAAGTGGAAAAGCCCTTCCGTTTAGCCGGTCAGCGTGGAGGGCAGCCCCGCCCCATCCGCGGTCCTCGCGACAGGACCAGCCATGAACGACATGCGCGCCGCCCTCTTCGACCGCTACGGACCGCCCGAGGTCCTCTACGAGGGCCGCGTCCCGCTCCCCGTACCGGAGCCCGGCGAGGTGCTGGTCACGGTGCGCGCCGCCGGCGTCAACGGCGGCGACCTCGCCGGGCGCGCGGGCCCTCTCGGCCTGGTGACCGGCCGCCGCTTCCCGCTCCGCACCGGCATCGACTCCACCGGCGAGGCGCCGAGGTGAGAGCGGCGCGCCGCGCCCGGTCGTGGACACCGTCCACCCGCCGGCCGGGATCGCCGCCGCACACCGCGCCCCGAAGGCGGGCGGGGTGCGCGGCAAGCACGTGATCCAGGTGGTCCGCGACGAGGCGGCCTGACCGCCGCCCGGCCCGCGCGGGGGCGGGCGGCGGTCTCGACCCTGCCCGTCAGCCCGGCAGTTCCGCCTCCAGCAGGTCCGCCGCGCGGGCCGTACCGCCCTCGGCCAGCAGCTCCGCCCGCAGTTGCGCGGAGCCGGCGGCGACCTGCGGGTCACCGGTGAGAGCGGTCAGCGCGGAGCGCAGGGCCTCGGCGGTGGCGTCGGCCGTGTCGATCCGGCGGGCCACCCCGAGGGCGGCCAACTGGTCGGCGTTGGCGAACTGTTCGGCGCCCTGCGGGACGGCGATCATCGGCAGCCCGAAGTACAGCCCCTCGCTGGAGCTGCCCATCCCCGCGTGGGTGACGAAGGCGTCCGCCTGGGAGAGGACGGAGAGCTGCGGCACCCAGCGGTGCACCTCGACGTCGTCGGGGAGCGGCCCGAGCACCGACGGGTCGGTGTGCTTGCCGATCTGGAGCACGGTGTGCCAGCCCGGCAGCGCGTCGCCGCCGAACGCCTCCACACAGGCCCGGTAGAAGCCGGGCTGCTGGGTGTAGGAGGAGCCGAGCGAGACCAGAACCACCTTTTCCGCGCCGGCCGGGCGGCTCCAGGTGCCCTGGTCCGAGCGGTCGCCGAAGCAGGGCCCGACGAAGGAGACGACGGCCGGGTCGACCTGGTCGGCGAAGGGCTGCATGGCTCGCGGGACGGTCGCCACCGCCCGGCCGGGCAGCCCCGCGAACTCCTCGAAGTCGCGGGTGGTCGCGCCGCTTCCGGCGAGCCAGGCGTTGCCCTCGCGTGCGTACACCTCGTAGCCGGGCAGGGCGCGTACGGCGGCGCCGACCGTCTCCTCGTACCCCTGCCACGCCACGTAGGTCGGGGAGAGCTGGACGTGCGGGCGGGACTGGGACTCGGCGAGGGCGCGGGCCGCGTAGCCGCCGATGTCGTAGAGGTAGAGGTCGGCCGGGTCGCGGTCGTAGAAGGCGCGCAGGCGCGGGAGGGCCTGGGCGGCGTCGGCGACGAACAGGCGCATCGCCTCGACGCCGTCCTCGGGCCAGACGTTGTCGGCGAAGGGGAGGGTGGAGGGGACCGGGACCAGTTCGGCGCCGGTCGGCTCGATCAGGTCGGCGACGGCCGGGTCGACGGCGTAGGTGACCCGGTGGCCGCGGGCGACCACCTCCCGGATGATCTCCAGGCTGGGGAGGATGTGGCTGACCATCGGCGTGCCGACCATGGCGATGTGGACACGCGGGCGCGTGGTGCGCTGCATGGGGAACTCTTCCTGCGAGGCCGCCCGGCCCGCCCCAGGGGCGACCGCGGCGGCGGGGATCACGGAGGACGGGATCGCCGGACCGCGCGCCGGCCCCGGTCAGGGGCGCGCGCGATCGCGGCGGTGGTCCGGGGGGCTCGCGCCGCGCCCCGGACCGGAAGGTGCCGTCAGCCGTACATCTGCAGGAAGGAACTCATGGCGGGAAGGTAGCGCGGGGGTCCGGAGACCGGCAACCGCTTTTCGGCGGCGGGCCCCCGGCAGCACCTCAGTCGAAGGTGTACGCCTCGACCTCGGCGAGGTAGCGGGCGCGCCGCTCCTCGTCGTCCTCCAGGAAGGAGGCCTGGAAGGAGTTGCGGGCCAGGGTGCGCAGCGCCTCGTGGTCGAGGCCGAGCGCCTCCTGCACGGCGTGGAAGGTGTCGCCGACGTAACCGCCGAAGTACGACGGGTCGTCGGAGTTGACGGTGCAGAGCAGTCCGGCGGCCATCATCTCCCGCAGCGGGTGCTCCTCCAGGATGTCGATGGCGCGCAGCCGGACGTTCGAGAGCGGGCAGAGGGTCAGCGGGATCTGGTCGCGGACCAGCCGCTCCACGACCGCCGGGTCCTGCATGGCGGTCAGCCCGTGGTCGATCCGCTCGACCTTCAGCACGTCCAGCGCCTCGGTGATGTACGCGGGCGGGCCCTCCTCCCCCGCGTGCGCGACCCGGCGCAGGCCCAGCCGCCCGGCCTCCTCGTACACCTCGCGGAACTTGGCCGGGGGGTGGCCGACCTCGGCGGAGTCCAGGCCGACGCCGGTGATGCGGTTCAGGTACGGCTCGGCGGCCTTCAACGTCTCCATCGCCGACTCGGCGCTCTGGTCTCGCAGGAAGCACATGATGAGCAGCGTGGAGATGCCGAACCGCTCCTCGCTGGTGGCGAGCGCCCGGCTCAGCCCGCCGACCACCGTCTCCATCGACACGCCCCGTGCCATGTGCGCCTGCGGGTCGAAGAAGATCTCCGCGTGCCGCACGCCCTGTTCGGCGGCGCGGGCGAGGTAGGCGTCGGCGAGGTCGGCGAAGTCCTGCTCGGTGCGGAGCACCGCCATCAGGCCGTAGTAGAGGTCGAGGAAGGACTGGAGATCGGTGAAGAGATACGCCCGGCGGAGTTCCTCGCTGGAGGCGTAGGGCAGCGTCACGCCGTTCCGCGCGGCCAGTTCGAAGGCGAGTTCCGGTTCGAGGGTGCCTTCGATGTGGAGATGGAGTTCGGCCTTGGGCAGGGGCATGGGCGGGCTCTCTCGGCTGGTGCGGGTGGTACGGGCGGGGCCTGGATCACGGGCCGCGCCATGGAGGGAAGCGTACGGTCCCGCGCGTCGTGGTGGGCGAAAGGGGACCTCTGACCGTTTCGGTGTCCGTGCGCCCTGTGCCGGGTTCTGCGCCCGTGCGGGTGACCCGCCGCCGCCCCCGGTGACGGGAGCGGCGGCCGGGGCGGGCGGGCCGTCAGGCGAAGGCGCCGCTGTAGGCGTTGAGGGCGGGCTGGCCGCCGAGGTGGGCGTAGAGGACGTTGGAGTCACGGGGTATGTCGCCGTCGCGGACCAGGTCGATGAGGGCGGCCATCGACTTGCCCTCGTAGACCGGGTCGAGGATGACGCCCTCCAGGCTGCCGGTGAGGCGGATGGCGTCCAGGGTGGAGCGGTCGGGGACGCCGTACCGCTCCCCCGCCCAGCCTTCGAGGAGGGTGATCTCCTCGTCGCGCAGGTCGCGGCCGAGGCCGATGCGGGCGGCGGTGTCCCGGGCGATCTTCTCGATCTGGGCGCGGGTCTCGGCGGGCCTGGCGGAGGCGTCGATGCCCAGCACGCGGCGGGGCCGGTCCTGCCCGGCGAACCCGGCGATCATCCCGGCGTGGGTGGAGCCGGTGACGCCGCAGACCACCACGGTGTCGAAGAAGACGCCGAGTTGCCGCTCCTGCTCGCGGACCTCCTCGGCCCAGCGGGCGAAGCCGAGGCCGCCGAGCGGGTGGTCGGAGGCGCCGGCCGGGATGGCGTACGGGGTGCCGCCGGCCCGGCGGACGTCCTCCAGCGCCTGGTTCCAGCTCTCCTTGAAGCCGATGCCGAACCCGGCGTCGACCAGCCGGACGTCGGCGCCCATCAGGCGGGAGAGCAGGATGTTGCCGACCTTGTCGTTGACCGGGTCGGGCCACTCCACCCAGCTCTCCTGGACCAGGACCGCCTTGAGGCCGAGGCGGGCGGCGACGGCGGCGACCTGGCGGGTGTGGTTGGACTGCACGCCGCCGATGGTGACGAGGGTGTCCGCGCCCTGCTTCAGCGCGTCCGGGACCAGGTACTCCAGCTTGCGGGTCTTGTTGCCGCCGAAGGCCAGCGGGCTGTTGACGTCCTCCCGCTTGGCCCAGACGCGGGCGCCGCCGAGATGGGCGGTGAGCCGGTCGAGCGGGTGGACGGGGCTCGGGCCGAAGAGCAGCGGGTGGCGGGCGAAGTCGTCCAGGGACACGGGTACCTCCGGTGCGGGGCGGGGCGGGGCGGGGTCAGGCGGTTCCGGGCTCGCCGCTCTCGTCGTGGAGCCGGTCGAGGAGCGGGACGAGGGTCTGCCAGTTCTCCCGGGTGGCGGCGGCCGCGCCCTCGGCGTCGCCCGCCGCGCACCGCTCGACGATCCGGGCGTGCTGGGCGACCGAGGCACGGCCGCTCAGCGAGGAGAACCGGAGTCGTTCGACCCGGCGCAGCACCGGGGTGAACTGCTCCAGGACGGTGCGCGCGGCGGTGTTGGCGGCGGCGGTGACGGCCACGCCGTGGAAGGCGTCGTCGGCGGCGAGGGCGGCGGGCACGTCCTGGTCGCGCAGGGCCTGGGCGAAGCGGGCGTTGGCCTCGCGCATGGCGTCGAGTTCGGCGGCGGAGAGGTGGGGGACGGCCTGGCGGACGACGAGTTCGTGCAGGGCTGCGGTGACCGACTGGGCGTCGCGGACCGCGCGTACGTCCAGCGGGCTGACCAGGGTGTGGCGCCCCGGCGTGGTCCGCACCAGCCCCACCTGCTCCAACCGGGCCAGCGCCTCGCGGACAGGGGTGCGGCTGACACCGAGCCAGGCGACGAGCGCCGCGTCGTGCAGCCGCTCACCGGGGGCGAGGGTGCCGTCGACGATGGCGTCCCGGATGGCCCGGTAGGCCTCCTCCCGCAGGAGGGATCTGCTGACGAGCCCGCGACTCCCTGGAACCGGCATGCAATATATTGCACGCCGACCGGCCGCGCCCGTCAAGGGGGACGGCGGCCCGCCATGAGAGAACGGGGCCGCCGTACAAGCGCGTTGAGCCGGTGGCGTCAGACGCGCTTGGGTACGGGAATCCGGTCGAGGTCGCGGGCGATGGTCAGCCCGCCCTCGTACCCGGCGGCGCGCGCCTGCCGCTCGAACGCGCCGGGATCGGTGTACCGCTGGGAGAAGTGGGTCAGCACCAGGTGGCGCACCCCGGCGTCGGCGGCGGCGCGGGCGGCCTGGCCCGCGGTGAGGTGGCCGTGCTCGGTGGCGAGGTGCTCGTCCTCGTCGAGGAAGGTCGACTCGATGACCAGCAGGTCGCAGCCGTCGGCCAGCGCGTACACCCCGTCGCAGAGCCGGGTGTCCATCACGAAGCCGAACCGCTGCCCGCGCCGCACCTCGCTGACCTCGGCCAGCGTCACCCCGTCGAGCCACCCCTCCCGCTGGAGCCGCCCCACGTCGGGCCCGCTGATCCCGCGCGCGGCGAGCCGCTCGGGCACCATCCGCACCCCGTCCGGCTCCACCAGCCGGTAGCCGTACGCCTCCACCGGATGCGACAGCTTGTACGCCTCCAGCGTGTACGAAGGCCCGGTGGCGAGCGGGCCGTTCGCCGCGACCGGCGCCTCGGTGACGCCGACGCTCTCGTAGTACGCGGTGGAGTAGCGCAGCCGCTCGAAGAAGCGCTGCCCGCTCGCCGGGTAGTGCGCGGTGACCGGGTGCGGGACGCGGTCGAGGTTGATCCGCTGGATCACCCCGGCGAGGCCGAGGCTGTGGTCGCCGTGGAAGTGGGTGACGCAGATCCGGTTCAGGTCGTGCGCGGAGACCCCGGCGCGCACCATCTGACGCTGGGTTCCCTCGCCGGGATCGAACAGGATGCCCTCGCTGTCCCACCGCAGCAGGTAACCGTTGTGGTTGCGGTGGCGGGTCGGGACCTGGCTGGCGGTGCCCAGCACCACCAGTTCACGCACGGACACGGGGGCCGGTCAGCCGGGCGGCCACTGGAGGCCGCGGCCCCCGAGCACGTGGGCGTGGGCGTGGAAGACGGTCTGCCCGGCGCCGGACCCGGTGTTGAAGATGACCCGGTAGCCGGTCTCCGCGACGCCCTCCTGGGCGGCGGTCTCTCCCGCCTCGCGCAGCACGTCGGCGGCGATGGCGGGCTCGGCCGCGCTGAGCGCGGCGGCGTCCGGGTAGTGGGCGCGGGGGATCACCAGGACGTGCGTGGGCGCCTGGGGGTTGATGTCCCGGAAGGCGACGGTGGTGTCCGTCTCCCGTACGACGGTCGCCGGGACGTCTCCGGTGGCGATCTTGCAGAACAGGCAGTCGGGGTGCTGAGGCGGGCTGGGCTGGCCCTGGTCCGTCATGGCGTCGCTCCTCTTGATCGTTGGTCCGCATCGTAACCCTCCGGCCGGAGGGAGTGGGTGGCCTCAAGCGCCGGCCGGGCTTGGAGTGGCTGGAGCTCGTGTCGACCGTGCCGGTCAAAGACGGCCCCAAGCGCCGGCCGGGCTACGGGGTGGCCGGGCCCGCACCGACCCTGCCCGTCAAAGACGGCCCCAAGCGCCGGCCGGGCTACGGGGTGGCCGGGCCCGCACCGACCCTGCCCGTCAAAGACGGCCCCAAGCGCCGGCCGGGCTTTGGGGGCTGCGTGTGGACGTCACGGCGGGCAGGTGGTTCTGCACGCGTCGGCCCGAGGCGAACGTTGGTGTCGACCAGGCTCGGGGGTGCTGTGGGCAGCCCCCACCTCCCTGGAGTGTCCGCGGGGGCTGGTGCGCGGTATCAGTACCGCGCACCAGCCACCGCCCCCGAGTCAGGCCCGGTACTGGCCCCCCGCCGGCCGCTTCGGCTCCGGCAGGCCGGGCGGGGTGAGGGCCGGGGTCTCCTCCAGGGCGGCGAGGGCCACGCGTACCGCCTCGTCCAGTTGCGGGTCGCGGTTCGCGGCGTGGTCGTGCGGGGCGCAGACGACCTCGATGTCGGGGTCGACGCCGTAGTTCTCCACGTCCCAGCCCTGGCCCTCCAGCCAGAAGGCGTACTTGGGCTGGGTGACGGCGGTGCCGTCGACCAGGCTGTAGCGGCTGTCGATGCCGATGACGCCGCCCCAGGTGCGCACGCCGACGACCGGCCCGATCCCGCGCGCCTTGATGGCGGCGTTGACGATGTCGCCGTCCGAGCCGGAGAACTCGTTGGCGACGGCCACCACGGGACCGCGCGGCGCGTCCAGGGGGTAGCTGGAGGGCCGCATGCCGCGCGGCACGTCCCAGCCGACGATGCGGCGGGCCAGCTTCTCCACCACGAGCTGCGAGGTGTGGCCGCCGCGGTTCTCCCGGATGTCGACGACCAGGCCCTCGCGGGCCGCCTCGACGCGCAGGTCGCGGTGGATCTGTGCCCAGCCGGGCGCCTGCATGTCGGGGACGTGCAGGTAACCGAGGCGCCCGTCGGAGAGGGCGTGCACGTGGGCCCGGCGGTCGGCGACCCAGGCGTGGTAGCGCAGCGGCTCCTCGTCGGCGACCGGGACGACCACGGTGTGGCGCGGGTCGCCGCCGCCGGACGGGGAGACGGTCAGCTCCACGGGCTTCCCGGCGGTGCCGACCAGCAGCGGCCCCGGGCCGGTCACCGTGTCGACGGGCTGCCCGTCGACGGCGAGGATGGCATCGCCCGCCCGGATCGCGACGCCGGGGGCGGCGAGCGGGGAGTGGGCGTGCGGGTCGGAGGTCTCCGAGGGCAGCACCCGCTCGACGCGCCAGACGCCCTCCTCGTCGCGGGCGAGGTCGGCGCCGAGCAGGCCCTGCCGCAGCCGGGGGCCGACCCAGGCGCCGTGCGGGGTGACGTAGGCGTGCGAGGTGCCGAGTTCGCCCTGCACCTCCCAGAGCAGGTCGACCAGGTCGCTGTGGGTGGCGACGCGCTCCAGCACCGGGCGGTAGCGGTCGAGTACGCCGTCCCAGTCGACGTCGCCGAGGTCGGAACGCCAGAAGTGGTCCCGCATCAGGCGGCCGGCCTCGTCGTACATCTGGCGCCATTCGGCGGCTGGTTCGAGGGTCTGCCGGATCCGGCCGAGGTCGACGGTGACGCGGTGCTCGCCGTCGTCCTCGTGCGGGGCGCGGCGGTCGCTGGGGACCAGCCGCAGCTCGCCGTCGACGCGGAGCAGGACCCGCTTGCCGTCGCCGGTGACGGTGAACCCGTCGGCCGGTGAGGCGAGTTCCTCGATACGGCGCTGGGCGAAGTCGTACCGCTCCAGGACCGAGCGGGGGCGCGGGGAGTCCGACCCGGCGTGGGCGGCGCCGAGGGTGCCGCGCAGCGGGTGGCTGAGCCACAGGACGCCGTCCTTGGCGGCGCGCAGCCCCGAGTAGCGGCCCGCGTCGACGGGGAACGGCACGATCCGGTCGGCCAGGCCGTCCAGGTCGATGCGGGTGGCGGGGGCGCCCTCGCTGTCGGGCGTCTCGTCCTTGTCGGGCGCCTCGAAGGGCCGCCCGTGCCGCTGCGGGCCGAAGGGCGAGGGGGTGGTGGCCGCGAGGGTGATCAGGTGCGGTCGGCTGCTGTCGAGGAAGGCCAGGTCGAAGACGTGGTCGTCGTAGACCGGGTCGAAGGAGCGCTCGGAGAGGAAGGCGAGGTGTCTGCCGTCGAGGGTGAAGGCGGGGCTGTGGTCGTTGAACCGCAGCGGGGTCGCCTCGGAGACGGTGAGGTCGGTGGTGTTGGCCAGTTTGAGCTGGCGCAGCGGCTCCGGGCCGGGGTGGGACCAGGCGAGCCAGGAGGAGTCCGGGGAGAAGACGAGGCCGGTGGCGTCGCCGTCCTCGCTGCGGTCGACCTCACGCACCTCGCCGGTCTCCCGGTCGACCAGCAGCACCCGCCCGTCGTGTGAGGCGACGGCGGCCCGGCTGCCGTCGGGCGCCATCCGGAGCTGGAGCACCCGGCCGAGCTGCCCGGCCGCGACCCGGCGCGGGGTGGACCCGGGGGCGGTGCCGGTGGCGGGCGCGAACTCCAGCGCGTCGTCGCCCTCGGCATCGGTGACCCAGGCGACGTACTCCTCGCCGTCGACCCGGAAGGCGCGCGGCAGGCGGTGCCGGACACCAGGCTCGCCGGAGAGCAGCCGGGCCGGACCCGACCGGTGGGTGACCCAGTGGACGGCACCGCGCACGGTGACGGCGCTCCCCCGGCCGGTGTGGTCGGGGGATGCCCCGCCGAGGTCGCGGCCGGGTTCGACGGGCCGGGGCTGCAGGTCGGTCCGCTGCCCGCCGAGCCGGATGTCGAGCGGACGCGGCGCCGGGGCTGCGGCGGCCTTACGCCCCTTCTTGCCGCGCTTGGGCTGCGCCTTCGCGTCGCCCTCGGCGGCGGGCTCCTCGGAGCTCTGCTCGTCATCGGAAGCCTGGAGGCTGTCGAGAATCCACAGCCGACCGGCCGAGCCGTAGACGACGCGGGTGCCGTCGGTGGCGGCGTGCCGCGCGTAGAAGGCGGGCAGGCCGGTCTCCGGGTCGGTGAGCGGCGTGTGGCGGCGCAACCCGGTGCCGTCGGGCAGCGACGAGTAGAGCGCCCCGACCCCTTCGTGGTCACTGAGGAAGGCGATGCGGTCACCCACCCAGAGCGGGTACTCGATGTTGCCGTCGAGGTCGGCGTGGAGGCGGCTGAACTCCCCGCCCTCGGTGCCGATCCAGAGCTTCCCGGCGGTGCCGCCCCGGTACCGCTTCCACCAGGCGGCCTCGCGGCCCATCGGCACCGACATCAGCAGCACCTGCCCGTCGGGCCCGTACGCGACATCACCGACGGGGCCGAAGGGCAGGGTCGGCGCGGGCCCGCCGTCGAGCGGCACGGCCCGGGCCCAACTGCGGCGCAGGGACGCCTGCCCCTGCGTGGTGAGGGCGAGAACACGCCCCCCGGGGGTCCAGCCGCGCACGGAGGTGCGGCCACTGCCCCAATGGGTCAGACGCCGGGAAGGCCCACCGTCGACAGGCGCGACGTGCACCTCGGGGGCGCCGTCGCGAGTGGAGGTCCAGGCGACCGTGGTGCCGTCGGGCGAGAAGCGCGGATGATCGACCGGCATGTTGTCGGCGCTCACCCGCCAGGCGCGCCCGCCGTCGAGCGGCGCCACCCAGACGTCATCCTCAGCGGCGAAGGCGACCAACTCGCCGTGGACATGCGGAAACCGGAGGTACGCAGGCTGTGTCACCCGATCAGCCTATGCAGCGGACCCACCCCTCGGGGAGGCCCTTGGATCACTTGCCCGGATCTCATCCCCCGCCCCCGCCCCACCAGCCACCCCAACACCCCACCCCCGTCCCGCACCGCTCAACGAAGCAGCACCCGGCAATCACCCCACCCACCACCGGCGGACAAACCGCGAACCCCCGAGCCCGGCCGGCGCTTGAGGCCCCCCGAACCGGCACGGCCAACCGAACAGCGCCCCCCACACAGCCCAGCCCGGAGGGCTCACCCAGCCCGGAGGGCTCACCCCCAGCGCCCACTCCGCCCCAGCAACAACGCGACCCCCGCGGTCCCCGCGGTAGAGGTGCGCAACACACTCGCCCCCAGCCGGTACGCCCCGGCCCCCGCCTCGGCGAAGGCGGCCAGCTCCTCCGGGGAGACACCCCCCTCGGGCCCGACCACGAGCACGATCGACCCCGCGGCAGGGAGCTCGGCCCGCGCCAGCGGAGAACTCCCCTCCTCGTGGAGGACGGCGGCCAGGTCGGCCGAGCCGAGAAGCGCGGCGACCTGCCGGGTACTGTGCACCTCCGCGACCTCGGGAAACCTCAACCGCCGCGACTGCTTCCCCGCCTCACGCGCAGTGCCCCGCCACTTCCCGAGCGACTTCTGCCCACGCTCCCCCTTCCACTGGGTGATGCACCGCGAGGCCGCCCAGGGCACGATCGCGTCGACCCCGGTCTCGGTCATCGTCTCGACGGCGAGCTCCCCCCGGTCCCCCTTGGGCAGCGCCTGCACCACGGTGATCCGCGGCCGGGGCGCCGGCTCCTCCCGTACCTCGTCCACGGCCACGTACAGCCTGTCCTTGCCCTCCGCCGAGGCCACGGTCCCGAAGGCCCCGCTTCCCGCCCCGTCCGTGAGGACGACGGGCTCGCCGGGCTGGAGCCGCCGCACGGAGACGGCGTGCCGGCCCTCGGGTCCGTCGAGGAGGACGGTGCCGGAGGCGACCTTGTCGACGAGGAAGACGGGTGCGGTCATCGGATGCCTCCAGGGGACGACGGGCCGCCGAGCGCGAGGACGGCGGCGGCCGTCTCGGCGGCGAGGACCTCCACCAACTGCGCGGCGGGCAGTTCGCGGGCGAGCCGGTGGCCCTGACCGGCCCAGAGCGCCATGCCCTGGGCGTCGCCGGTGCGGGCGGCGGCCTTGCGCAGCGGGGAGGTGACGTGGTGGACCTGCGGGTAGGCGGCCGGGGCGTACCGGCCGTGTTCGCGCAGGAAGCGGTTGACGAGCCCGCGGGCCGGGCGTCCGGAGAAGGCCCGGGTCAGCTCGGTGCGGGTGAACAGGGGGTTGGTGAGGGCCTGCTTGTGGAGCAGCGGGGCGCCGGACTCGGGGCAGACCAGGAAGGCGGTGCCGAGCTGGGCGGCCTGCGCCCCGGCGGCGACGGCGGCGGCTATCTGCTCGCCGCGCATGATCCCGCCCGCCGCGATCATCGGCAGGTGCACCGCCTCGCGGACCAGGGTGAGGAGGGTGAGCAGGCCGATCCCGGCCCCGTCGCGTTCGGGGTCGTCGCGGTGGGTGCCCTGGTGGCCGCCGGCCTCGACGCCCTGGACGCAGAGCGCGTCGGCCCCGGCCTCCTCGGCGGCGCGGGCCTCCTCGGGCGTGGTGACGGTGACGGCGGTGCGGGTCCCGGCGCGCCGGAAGGAGTCGATCACCTCGGCGCCGGGGCAGCCGAAGGTGAAGGAGACCAGCGGTACGGGATCGTCGAGGAGGATGGCGAGTTTGGCGTCCCAGTTGTCGTCCTGGCCGCACTCGCTGTCGCCGAGCGGTGTCTCGTACCAGGCGGCCTCCCCCGCCAGCTGGTGGCGGTAGACCTCGACGGTGGCGGGGTCGGCGCACTCGGGCTGCGGGAGGAAGAGGTTGACGCCGAACGGGCGCGAGGTGAGCGCCCTGAGCTGGGTGATCTCCTGGTACATGCCGTCGGCGGTCTTGTAGCCGGCGGCGAGGAAACCGAGCCCCCCGGCGTCGCTGACGGCCGCCGCGAGGGCGGGGCACGAGCCGCCGCCGGCCATCGGGGCCTGCACGATCGGGACATCGCAGAGGTCGGTCAGCGCACGGGACATGACCGCATCGTGCCATGTCCCCCGCATCCCGCCGAATCTCGACTCCTCCCCATCCGCCGGGCTCCCCGCGCCGGCCCCGCCCGGACGGATCCCCGGGAAACGCCTCGGGGCCCGGCCCCGCCGTCAGGCGGTGCCGGGCCCCGGAACGTGCGGGTCCGGACGGCTCAGGAGCGGCCGTTGAACGCGTCCTTCAGGCGGGAGAACAGGCCCTGCTGGCCGGGCTGGAACTGGCCGGTGGGCCGCTCCTCGCCGCGCAGCTTGGCCAGTTCGCGCAGCAGGTGCTCCTGCTCGGCGTCGAGCTTGCCGGGCGTGGTCACCTCGACGTGCACGATCAGGTCGCCCCGGCCGCCGCCGCGCAGGTGCGTGACGCCGCGGCCGTGCAGCGGCACCGACTGGCCGGACTGGGTGCCGGGCCGGATGTCGATCTCCTCCATGCCGTCCAGCGTCTCCAGCGGCACCTTGGTGCCGAGGGCCGCGGCCGTCATCGGGATGGTGACCGTGCAGTGCAGGTCGTCGCCGCGGCGCTGGAAGACCGAGTGGGGCAGCTCGTGGATCTCCACGTACAGGTCGCCGGCGGGGCCGCCGCCGGGGCCGACCTCGCCCTCGCCCGCGAGCTGGATGCGGGTGCCGTTGTCGACGCCGGCCGGGATCTTCACCGTCAGCGTGCGGCGCGAGCGGACCCGGCCGTCCCCGGCGCACTCCGGGCAGGGGGTGGGCACCACGGTGCCGAAGCCCTGGCACTGGGGGCAGGGGCGGGAGGTCATGACCTGGCCGAGGAAGGACCGGGTGACCTGGGAGACCTCACCGCGGCCGCGGCACATGTCGCAGGTCTGCGCGGAGGTGCCGGGGGCGGCGCCCTCACCGTTGCAGGTGTTGCAGACGACGGCCGTGTCGACCTGGATGTCCTTGGTGGTGCCGAAGGCGGCCTCGTCCAGCTCGATGTCGAGCCGGATCATGGCGTCCTGGCCGCGCCGGGTGCGCGAGCGGGGGCCGCGCTGGGACGCCGTGCCGAAGAAGGCGTCCATGATGTCGGAGAAGTTGCCGAAGCCGCCCTGGCCGAAGCCGCCCGCGCCGCCTCCGCCGCCGTTCTGCGACATGGGGTCGCCGCCGAGGTCGTAGACCTGCTTCTTCTGCGGGTCGGAGAGGACCTCGTAGGCGGCGTTGATCTCCTTGAAGCGCTCCTGCGTCTTGGGATCCGGATTGACATCCGGGTGCAGCTCGCGGGCGAGTCTGCGGAATGCCTTCTTGATCTCGTCCTGGGAAGCGTCGCGGCGCACGCCGAGTACGGCGTAGTAGTCCGTGGCCACTTACGACTCCGCCAGGATCTGTCCGACGTAACGTGCCACTGCGCGTACCGCTCCCATCGTTCCGGGGTAATCCATGCGGGTCGGTCCGACCACGCCGAGTTTGGCGACTGCCTCGCGTCCCGAACCGTAGCCGACCGAGACGACCGACGTGGAGCTGAGGCCCTCATGGGCGTTCTCATGACCGATCCGTACGGTCATGGCCGAATCCTTCGCCTCACCGAGGAGTTTGAGCAGGACGACCTGCTCCTCCAGCGCCTCCAGGACGGGGCGGATGGTGAGAGGGAAGTCATGCCCGAAGCGCGTGAGATTGGCGGTGCCGCCGATCATCAGCCGCTCCTCGGTCTCCTCGACCAGGGTCTCCAGGAGCGTGGACAGCACCGTCGAGACGGTGGGCCGGTCCTCGCTCTCGAAGGCCTCCGGAAGGTCCTGCACCAACTGCGGGACGTCGGCGAAGCGCCGCCCCGCGACCTGGCTGTTCAGCCGGGCCCGCAGGTCGGCCACGGAGGACTCGCCGAACGGCGCCGGGCAGTCGATCATCCGCTGCTCGACCCGCCCGGTGTCGGTGATCAGCACCAGCATCAGCCGGGCCGGGGCCATCGACAGCAGCTCCACGTGCCGGACCGTGGACCGGGTCAGTGACGGGTACTGCACCACGGCGACCTGCCGGGTGAGCTGCGCGAGCAGCCGCACCGTGCGGGCCACCACGTCGTCCAGGTCGACGGCCTGGTCGAGGAAGTGATGAATGGCACGCCGCTCGGGCGCCGTCATCGGCTTCACGTCGGCCAGCCGGTCGACGAAGAGGCGGTACCCCTTGTCGGTCGGGATGCGCCCCGCGCTGGTGTGCGGCTGGGCGATGTACCCGTCGTCCTCCAGCGCGGCCATGTCGTTGCGGACCGTGGCCGGGGAGACGCCGAGCTGGTGGCGCTCGGTCAGCGCCTTCGAGCCGACCGGCTCCTCGGTGCCCACGTAGTCCTGGACGATCGCGCGCAGCACTTCGAGCCTTCGTTCGCTGAGCACCGCGCACCTCCCAGTCGCCTGCCACGCCTCCCGCGTCCCCCGCGGGTCTCTGCTGGCACTCACCTCGCGCGAGTGCCAACCACGTCGCCGACCAGTGTACGGCTGACCGGTACACCTGCGGCAAGGCCGGGGCGGACACGGCCCGGGTCGGGCGGCGAAGTCACCCGGTACCGCCGGGTATGCCGTCGCGTCGCCTGAGAAGGTGGAGGGGTGATGAGGCGATGAACGCGTACGAGACCGCGCGCGGACCCGGCTGGGAGTGGTTCGCCCCCGGCGTCGGGCGGCTGCGGCTGCCCCGCTGGGACGCGACGGCCGGGCTGGTCGTGGGCCCGTCCGGCGCCCTGCTGGTGGACGCGGGCGCCTCCCTGCGCGAGGGCGCCCTGCTGCGCCGCTCGGCCGAGCGCGTCCTGCGCGAGCGCGGGGTCCGGCGTGTGACGCATCTGGCACTGACCCACGCCCACTTCGACCACGTCTTCGGCGCCGCCGCCTTCGCGGGCGCGGAGGTCCACGGCGCCGTCGGCCTCGACGCCGTCCTCACCCACACCGACACGCTGGAGGCCGACGCGGTACGCCACGGGCTGTCCCCCCGCGAGGCGGGCGAGGCCGCCGACGCCCTGGTGGTGCCGCGCCACGCGGTCTCCGGGGAGGCCGTGGTGGAGCTGGGCGGCGTCCACCGGGCCGTCCTCGCCAACCTGGGCCCCGGCCACACCGGCCACGACCTGGTCGTCCTGGTGCCGGGCACCCCCGACGTGGTCTTCTGCGGCGACCTGGTCGAGGAGTCCGGCGAGCCGCAGGCGGGGGCCGACGCGGTGCCCGCGCGCTGGCCGGAGGCGCTGGAGAGGCTGCTGGCGCTCGGTGGCCCGGACGCGGTCTACGTGCCCGGGCACGGGGCGGCCGTCGGTGCGGCGTTCGTGCGGGCCCAACGTGATGAGCTGGCCCGCCGGTTCGCCCTGTCATAACGTCTGCCCATGCGCAGCTACCAGCCGGATCTGACCCCGCCGTGGAAGAAGCGGACGCCCGCCCCCGAGGTCGAGGCGCTCCCCGACCTCGTCGTGGAGGAGCCCGCCAGCGGCTTCTGCGGCGCGGTGATCCGCTGCGAGAAGTCCGCCGAGGGCCCAGTGGTCACCCTGGAGGACCGGTTCGGCAAGCACCGGGTCTTCCCCATGGTGGAGCGCGGCTTCCTGCTGGAGGGCCGCCCGGTCACCCTGGTCCGCCCGAAGGCCGGGCAGGCCCCCGCCGGGCCGTCGCGGACCGCCTCCGGCTCGGTGGCGGTGCCGGGCGCGCGGGCGCGGGTGGCGCGGGCGGGCCGTATCTACGTGGAGGGCCGCCACGACGCCGAGCTGGTCGAGCGGGTCTGGGGCGACGACCTGCGCATCGAGGGCGTCGTCGTGGAGTACCTGGAGGGCGTCGACGACCTGCCCGCGATCGTGGAGTCCTTCGCCCCGGGCCCCGACGCCCGCCTCGGCGTCCTCGTCGACCACCTGGTCCCCGGCTCCAAGGAGTCCCGTATCGCGGCCGCCGTCAGCAGCCCGCACGCGCTGGTCGTCGGCCACCCGTACATC
Organism: Streptomyces sp. NPDC058373; assembly: GCF_042723275.1. NCBI lineage: Bacteria > Bacillati > Actinomycetota > Actinomycetes > Kitasatosporales > Streptomycetaceae > Streptomyces > Streptomyces sp. NPDC058373. The sequence continues at coordinate 36,106 of NZ_JBHXJE010000030.1, forward strand.
GACATCTGGCAGGCGGTGAAGCCCGCTTCGGTCGGCATTCCCGGCTGGCCCGACGTCCCGCGCGGTCAGGACTGGAAGACCGGCACCTGTCGCGCGCTGGGCTGGCCCACCGACACCGGCGCGGCCTGGCACCGCCGCATCCTCCCCGCGGTCCGCACCTACAAGGACCTGGAGCCGGCCCTGCTGGGCCGGGTCGAGGAACTGATCGACTTCGTGACGGCACCTGCTGAGGACGGATAGGCGACGCCTCAGGGCCGCCGGTGGCGCTTGACCGGCGGCAGAGTCGGGAAGTCGCCCGTCTCCAGCACGACGTCGAGCAGCGGCAGGGGCACGTCCAGCCCGAAGGAGTACGTCTGCTCCAGCCGGTAGTCGGCCTGCTCGCCCTCGCCGTACACCCGCGCGAGGGGCAAGGCGGTCAGTCCACCAGGTCCCGCACCACCGCGTCCGCCAGCAGCCGGCCCCGCAGCGTGAGGACGGCGCGGCCCTCGGCGAAGGGCTGCTCGGCGAGGAGGCCGTCGGCCAGGGCGCGGTGGGCGGCCGCCAGGCCCGCCGGGTGGAGGATGTCGAGGGGGCAGCCGTCGGCGAGGCGGAGTTCCAGGAGGACGCGTTCGACGCGGCGGTCCTCGGCGGTGAGGAGTTCGCGTCCGGCGCCGGGTGAGCGGGAGTCGGCGAGGGCGGCGGCGTAGGCGCCGGGGTGCTTGACGTTCCACCAGCGGACGCCGCCGACGTGGCTGTGGGCGCCGGGGCCCGCGCCCCACCAGTCGGCGCCGCGCCAGTACAGCTCGTTGTGGAGGCAGCGGCCCGCCTCGGTGGTGGCCCAGTTGGAGACCTCGTACCACTGGTACCCGGCCTCGGCGAGCAACGTGTCGGCGATCAGGTACCGGTCGGCGTGCTCGTCGTCGTCGGTGGGCGCCACCTCGCCGCGCCGGATGCGGCGGGCGAGGCCGGTGCCCTCCTCCACGATCAGGGCGTACGCGGAGACGTGGTCGGGCCCGGCGCCGATGGCCGCGTCCAGCGAGGCGCGCCAGTCGTCGTCGCTCTCGCCGGGGGTGCCGTAGATCAGGTCGAGGTTGACGTGGTCGAAGCCGGCGGCGCGGGCCTCGGCGACGCAGGCCTCGGGACGGCCGGGGGTGTGCTGCCGGTCGAGGACCTTCAGGACGTGCTGCCGGGCGCTCTGCATGCCGAAGGAGATCCGGTTGAAGCCGCCTTCGCGCAGTTCGGCGAGGTAGGCGGGGTCGACGGACTCCGGGTTGGCCTCGGTGGTGATCTCGGCGTCGGGGGCGAGGCCGAACTCGGAGCGGACCGCCTCCAGCATCCGGACCAGGTCGCGGGCGGCGAGGAGGGTGGGCGTGCCGCCGCCGACGAAGACGGTGCGGACCTCGCGCGGGTCGTCGCCGAGGACCTCGCGGGCGAGGCGGACCTCGCCCGCGAGGGTGTCGGCGTAGTTGTCGCGGGAGGCGAGGACGCCGCCGGAGGAGCGCAGCTCGGTGGCGGTGTAGGTGTTGAAGTCGCAGTAGCCGCAGCGGGTGGCGCAGTACGGCACGTGCAGGTAGAAGCCGAGGGGGCGGGTGGCCGCACCGTCGAGGGCGGACGCGGGCAGCGTGCCGTCTGCGGGCACGGGCTCACCGTCGGGGAGTGCGGAAGGCATGGGGTCCATTGTCCCGCACGCGCGGCCGGACCCCGGCCGGGCGGTCGCGGGGACCGTCCGGCCGGGGTCCGGCGGGCGTGCGGGACGGGGTGCGCGGCCGGGTCAGGCCTCGCGGGTGCCCGCGTACATCTCGTCGATGAGGTGCCCGAACTCACGCTCCACGACGGGCCGCTTCAGCTTGAGGCTGGGGGTCAGCTCGCCGTGCTCGATGTCGAGGTCGCGCGGGAGGAGCTTGAACTTCTTGATCGTCTGCCACCGCTGGAGGCCCTCGTTGAGGCGGTTGACGTACCCCTCGATGAGCTCCTGCGTCTCGGGACGGGCGACGATCTCGGCGTAGGTGGTGACGGGGAGGTTCTGCTCCTTGGCCCAGCCGAGCAGCGTGGGCTCGTCCAGGGCGATGAGGGCGGTGCAGAAGTTCCGGTCGGCGCCGTGGACCAGGATGTTGGAGACGAACGGGCAGATCGCCTTGAACTGGCCCTCGACCTCGGCGGGGGCGATGTACTTGCCGCCCGAGGTCTTGATCAGGTCCTTCTTGCGGTCGGTGATCTTGAGGTACCCGTCGGGGGAGAGTTCGCCGATGTCGCCGGTGTGGAACCAGCCGTCGCCCTCCAGCACCTCGGCGGTCTTCTCGGGGAGCTGGTGGTACCCCTCCATGACGCCGGGTCCGCGCAGCAGGATCTCGCCGTCGTCGGCGATCCGGACCTCGGTGCCGGGGAGCGGCTTGCCGACGGTGCCGGTGCGGTACGCCTCGCCCGGGTTGACGAAGGAGGCGGCGCTGGTCTCGGTGAGGCCGTACCCCTCCAGGATGTGCACCCCGGCCCCGGCGAAGAAGAAACCGATGTCGGGGGCGAGCGCGGCCGAGCCGGAGATGCAGGCCCGCAGCCGCCCGCCGAAGGCCTCGCGGATCTTGGCGTAGACGAGCTTGTCGGCGACGGCGTGCTTGGCGGTGAGCCCGGTGGGGGCGGTCGCCTTGCCGGTGCGGCGGAAGTTGTCCTGGGTGGTCCTCGCGTACTCGCGGGAGACCCCGGCCGCCCACTGGAAGATCTTGTACTTGGGTCCGCCGCCGGCGCGGGCCTTGGCGGCGACGCCGTTGTAGACCTTCTCGAAGATGCGCGGGACGGCCGCCATGTAGGTGGGCCGGACGACCGGCAGGTTCTCGATGATCTTGTCGACGCGGCCGTCGACGGCGGTGACGTGGCCGACCTCGATCTGGCCGGAGGTGAGCACCTTGCCGAAGACGTGGGCGAGCGGCAGCCACAGGTACTGGACGTCGTCCGGGCCGACCAGGCCGGTGGCGGCGATGGCCTTCGCCATGTACGACCAGTTGTCGTGCGGCAGCCGGACGCCCTTGGGGCGGCCGGTGGTGCCGGAGGTGTAGATGACGGTGGCGAGCTGGTCGGCGGTGATGGCCGCGACCCGCTCCTTGATCAGCTCGGGCTCCCGCTCCAGCCGGGCCGCGCCGCGCTTCTCCAGGTCGGCGAGGCTGAGCACCCATCCCTCGGGGTCACCGTCGGCCGCCTCGACCCCGGTCGGGTCGAGGACCACGACGTGGGCCAGGTGGGGCAGCTCGGCGCGCTTCTCGCGGGCCTTGGCGAGCTGCTCGGCGTCCTCGGCGACGAGGACGCGGCTCTCGGAGTCGGCCAGGATGAAGGCGGCCTCGTCGGCCTTGGTGGAGGGGTAGACGGTGGTGGTCGCGGCTCCGGCGCAGAGGATGCCGAGGTCGGTGAGGATCCACTCGACCCGGGTGGCGGAGGCGAGGGCGACCCGCTGCTCGGCTTCGACGCCGAGTTCGATCAGGCCCGCCGCGATGGCGAAGACCCTGGCCGCGGCCTGCTGCCAGCTCAGCGACTTCCAGTCGTCCGGGCCGTCCTGCGCCGGCGGGACCGGGTACCGGTAGGCCTCTGCGTCGGGGGTGGCCTCCACGCGCTCAAGGAAAAGCGTGGCCACAGAGGGCGGCCGGTTCTCGATCATGGTCTGTGCGTCGCTCACGACATCCTCCGGGCCCGCGACAGTGCGTGCTGCTGACTGGTGGTGCGGCTGTTGTTTAACTTGCGAGTAACCATCGAGCAGTGATCAGGGTAGAGCGCCACCGCCCGTCACGTAAGAGGCTGCGACCTGTCACTTTCCACCAATTACTGGTCCTGCCACTATCCCCCCGGCGGCCGCCGGGGAACCGGGGCGCACCCGTGGGTCCGGTCACACACCGCCCGGCTCCGCCGTCCCGTCACACCGTCGCGTGCCGCCGCCACACCCGGCACGGCTCTCCCACCGTCCGTGTACGGGACATCCACAGATCGTGCTCCGGGCGCGGGAGCGGGCCGCCGGGAGGGCGAGTTTCGGCCACCGGCCGGGAGAACGGTGCCCGGGACGGCGACGCCCCGGACCGCCGGCTCTCCCGCCACGCCCTCCCTCGGGTACGCGAAAGCGCCCGCCCGGCTGACCGCCGGACGGGCGCCCGCCCGCGCTCCGTTCCGCCTCCGGGCCAGGTGCGGCCCGGTCCGCCCGCGCGGGCTACTTCTTGGCCTTGCCGCCTCCGTTGTCGTCACTGGACAGCACCGCGATGAAGGCTTCCTGCGGGACCTCGACCGAGCCCACCATCTTCATCCGCTTCTTGCCCTCCTTCTGCTTCTCCAGCAGCTTCCGCTTACGCGAGATGTCACCGCCGTAGCACTTGGCGAGGACGTCCTTGCGGATGGCGCGAATGGTCTCGCGGGCGATCACCCGGGAGCCGATCGCCGCCTGCACGGGCACCTCGAACGCCTGCCGCGGGATCAGCTCCCTCAGCTTCGCCACCAGCCGCACCCCGTAGGCGTAGGCCTGGTCGCGGTGGGTGATGGCGGAGAAGGCGTCGACCTTGTCGCCGTGCAGGAGGATGTCGACCTTCACCAGGTGGGCGCTCTGCTCACCGGTGGGCTCGTAGTCCAGCGAGGCGTAGCCGCGGGTCTTGGACTTCAGCTGGTCGAAGAAGTCGAAGACGATCTCGGCGAGCGGCAGCGTGTAGCGGATCTCGACCCGGTCCTCGGAGAGGTAGTCCATGCCGAGCAGCACACCGCGCCGCGACTGGCAGAGCTCCATGATCGCGCCGATGAACTCGCTGGGCGCCAGGATGGTGGCGCGCACGACCGGCTCGTACACCTCGGCGATCTTGCCCTCGGGGAACTCACTGGGGTTGGTCACCTGGTGCTCGGTGCCGTCCTCCATGTTGACCCGGTAGACCACGTTGGGCGCGGTGGCGATGAGGTCGAGGTTGAACTCGCGCTCCAGCCGCTCACGGATCACGTCGAGGTGGAGCAGGCCGAGGAAGCCGACGCGGAAGCCGAAGCCGAGGGCGGCGGAGGTCTCCGGCTCGTAGACCAGGGCGGCGTCGTTGAGCTGAAGCTTGTCGAGCGCGTCGCGCAGCAGCGGGTAGTCCGAGCCGTCCAGCGGGTACAGCCCCGAGAAGACCATCGGCTTCGGGTCCTTGTAGCCGCCGAGCGCCTCCTCGGCGCCCTTGGACAGCGAGGTGATCGTGTCACCGACCTTGGACTGGCGGACGTCCTTCACGCCGGTGATGAGGTAGCCCACCTCGCCCACGCCGAGCCCGTCGGCGGGGAGCATCTCCGGGGAGTTGGTGCCGATCTCCAGCAGCTCGTGGGTGGCGCCGGTGGACATCATCCGGATGCGCTCACGCTTGTTGAGCTGCCCGTCGACCACCCGGACGTAGGTGACGACGCCGCGGTACGAGTCGTAGACCGAGTCGAAGATCATCGCGCGGGCCGGGGCGTCCTTGACGCCGACCGGGGGCGGGACCTCGGCGACCACCTTGTCCAGCAGCGCCTCGACGCCCAGGCCGGTCTTGGCGGAGACCTTGAGCACGTCGGAGGGGTCGCAGCCGATGAGGTTGGCCAGCTCCTCGGAGAACTTCTCCGGCTGGGCGGCGGGCAGGTCGATCTTGTTGAGGACGGGGATGATCGTGAGGTCGTTCTCCATCGCCAGGTAGAGGTTGGCGAGGGTCTGCGCCTCGATGCCCTGCGCCGCGTCGACCAGCAGCACCGTGCCCTCGCAGGCGGCGAGCGAGCGGGAGACCTCGTAGGTGAAGTCGACGTGGCCCGGGGTGTCGATCATGTTGAGGATGTGTGTGCTGCCCTGGTCAGGACCCTCGGTGGGGGCCCAGGGCAGACGCACGGCCTGCGACTTGATCGTGATGCCGCGCTCGCGCTCGATGTCCATCCGGTCGAGGTACTGCGCGCGCATCGCACGCTGCTCGACGACGCCGGTGAGCTGGAGCATCCGGTCGGCCAGCGTGGACTTGCCGTGGTCGATGTGGGCGATGATGCAGAAGTTACGGATCAGCGCCGGGTCCGTGCGGCTCGGCTCGGGAACGTGGCTGGGGGTCGCGGGCACGCGGGGTCCTGATTCTTGAGACGTCGAGACGGGCGGGCGGCGCGGAGCCGGACGGGGACGGTACGCGCCTCACCTCGGGTGGGCCGACGCCGCCTGGGCGCGCCCACCGGGCCGCCAGGGTCTGTCGTCAGGCGGCGGATCGGCACACGGCCCCCAGGGTCCGCGACTCCCATCGTCCCATGAGCGGCGACCGACGACCGGTTTGGGCCGTCCACGGGGCCGCTGGTAGCCTGGCCCGATGTGTCTCGTAGCCCTCTCAGCGTCGGGACACGACCGGAAACACCCAACCTGAACCTGTAAAGGCTCTTTCGTGGCGAACATCAAGTCCCAGATCAAGCGGAACAAGACCAACGAGAAGGCGCGCCTGCGCAACAAGGCCGTCAAGTCGTCGCTCAAGACCGCTATCCGCAAGGCCCGCGAGGCCGTGGCCGCGGGTGACGCGGCGAAGGCCACCGAGTACACGCGCGCTGCGTCGCGCCAGCTCGACAAGGCCGTCTCCAAGGGTGTCATCCACAAGAACCAGGCCGCCAACAAGAAGTCGGCGCTGGCCACCCAGGCTGCCGCCCTCAAGGGCTGACCCGGATCTGATCCGACCGTCGGCCAGGGACCACAGCGGGCCCTCTCATCCGCTCCCCGGCCGGCAACCCGGTCCCGCACGCGGCCTGCGTTCGCCACGCGGGTGCGGGATCCAGCAGTCCAGCACCATCCGGAACCCCCGTTCCGCCCTTCCCCAGGGCGAGGCGGGGGTTTCGGCTTGCCGGCCGGGCTCGGGTGGGGGCGTCTGGTCGGCTGGGCTGGGCTGCTCTGCGACCGTGCCGGTCACTGACCGGCCTCAAACGCCGACCGGGCTGGGTTTCCGGCCGGAGGTTCACGGGAGGGCTCGGCAAGGTCCCGGCCCGGCAACTTCAGCCCGGCCGGCGCCTGAGGCCATCGGTGACGGGCGCCGGCAGCCGGGCCTGCACCCGAGCGCACCCCCAACAGCCTGGCCGGCGCTTGAGGCCAGTCAGTGGCCGGCGCCGTCGGCAGCGGGCGCCCGACGCTCGTCGAGGTGCGCCCCGAATCCGGCCTGACCGGCGCTTGAGGTCACCCCCGTCGAGCCCGCGCCGCCATCGCGATGGCAACCACCGCCTTCTCAAGGGCGTACTCGGGGTCGTCCCCGCCCCCCTTGACCCCGGCGTCGGCCGCGGCGACCGCACGCAGGGCGGTGGCGACCCCGTCAGGAGTCCACCCCCGCATCTGCTGCCGCACCCGGTCGATCTTCCAGGGCGGCATCCCCAGCTCCCGGGCCAGATCGGCGGGCCGCCCCCCACGGGCGGAGGAGAGCTTCCCGATCGCCCGCACCCCCTGCGCCAGCGCGCTGGTGATGAGCACCGGCGCCACCCCGGTCGACAGCGACCAGCGCAGCGCCTCCAGCGCCTCCGCGGTCCGCCCCTCCACGGCCCGGTCGGCCACGGTGAAGCTCGACGCCTCCGCGCGCCCGGTGTAGTACCGCCCGACCACGGACTCGTCGATGGTCCCCTCGACGTCCGCCGCGAGCTGCGACACCGCGCTGGCCAGCTCCCGCAGATCGCTGCCGATGGCGTCGACCAGTGTCTGCGACGCCTCCGGGGTGACGGTGCGCCCCAGCGCCCGGAACTCGCTCTTGACGAAGGCCAGCCGGTCGGCGGGCTTGGTCATCTTCGGGCAGGCCACCTCGCGCGCGCCCGCCTTGCGGGCCGCGTCGAGCAGTCCCTTGCCCTTGGCGCCCCCGGCGTGCAGCAGGATGAGGGTGATCTCCTCGACCGGCGCGCCGAGGTACGCCTTGACGTCCTTCACCGAGTCCGCCGACAGGTCCTGGGCGTTGCGTACGACCACCACCTTGCGCTCGGCGAAGAGCGAGGGGCTGGTCAGCTCGGCGAGAGTGCCGGGCTGGAGCTGGTCCGAGGCGAGGTCGCGGACATCGGTGTCCGCGTCGGCGGCGCGGGCGGCGGCCACCACCTGCTGCACGGCGCGGTCGAGAAGCAGATCCTCCTGGCCCACGGCGAGGGTGAGCGGGGCGAGCGGATCGTCGTTGGCAGTCTTCCTGGGCATCGTCGTCCAGCATCCCACGGGCCGCCGACACCCGGCCGCCACCGGGGAACGCCGGGTGCCGGACGAGCGCGCGTACGGCTCCGGTCAGGCGCCCGGGAGCCCAGCAGCCGCGGGACCGCGCCGAGCCGGCGCCGGGCCGCCGGATCCGCCCCCGCCGGCAGGACGTACGCCCGCAGGCCCGTCCCCGCCGCCCCGCCGGTCTTGGCCGGGTGGTCGCCGGCCCTCAGGGGCTCCGCCGGGTCCGCCCCGAGTTCGCGGCAGGCGAGGCGGAAGAGGCGCGGGCCGGGTTTCTCCGACGGTGCTCGTGGGAGTGCACCCAGGGGCCGAAGTGGTGGCCGAGGCCGTGCCGGGCGAAGGTGGCGCGCAGGTCCCAGCCGACGTCGCGCACGACACCGAGCGGGACCCCCGCGCCGGTCGGCCGCGCCAGTACCGCCTCGGTGTCGGCGGACGGCGCCCAGTGGTCCGGGGAGCGCAGCTGCTCGTACAGGAGCCTGGCGACGGGGGCCAGCCCCGGCGCCGAGGCGTACCAGGTGGTGAAGGCGTGCCGGTGCGCTTCGGGGGAGACGTCCCGCGCGGGCTGCGCCGCCATCACGGCAGGGTCGGACAGCCCCGCCCCCAGACCGTCGAGAAGCCCCGCCATCCGCTCTGCGCCGACGGAGTCCCCGAGCGCCGCGCGGATACGGTCCGCGTACGCCGCCAGGAGGCGCCGCCCCAGGGCTCGCGCGAGGGCCGAGTGCTCGGCGCGGCCCGGCGGCCTACGGCTCCTCGCGCCAGCCCTCCCACTCGGCGGCGAACGCGTCCAGCTCCGCCGCGTCGAGGTCGCCCGCGGCGGCGGTCAGGACCACCAGCCACTGGGCGTCCTCGGCGTCGTCCTCACCGGCCAGGGCGTCGCGGACGAGCTGGGGTTCCTCGGGGAGGCCGTAGCGGTCGGCCAGTTCGGTGGCGGCCTCCTCGGCCGCGTCGCGGTCCGGGAGGACCAGGACGTGGCGGGGCTCCTCGTCGGCGGGGACGGCGGGGTCGTTCTCTTGGCTCACCGGACCATTCTCACCGGCGGCCGGGCGGGGGCGGAGACCGGCCGCCCCTTCGGCTATCCCTTGGGCACGATCTGGATGTCCAGCTCGACGGTGATGCTGGGGCCGACGACCGCGATGCCCTTGGCCAGCATGGTCTGCCAGCTGACGGTGAAGTCGTCGCGGTGGAGTTCGGTGACGGCCCGGCAGGCGGCGCGGGTCTCGCCCTCCATGCCGTGGCCGAGTCCGAGGTACTCGGTCTCCAGCGTGACGGTGCGGGTCACCCCGTGCAGGGAGAGGGCGCCGGTGACGGACCAGTGGTTGCCGCCCCGGTGCGCGAACCGGTCGCCGTAGAACTCCAGCGTCGGGAAGCGCGCCGCGTCGAGGAAGTCGGGCGAGCGCAGGTGCTTGTCGCGGGCGGGGACGTTGGTGTCGATCGAGGCCGCGTCGATGACGACGTGCAGCGCCGACTCCTCCATCCGCTCGGCTATCCGCACCGCGCCCGCGAAGACGTTGAACCGGCCGTGGACCCGCGCCAGGCCGATGTGCCGGGCGGTGAACGCGATCGAGGAGTGCGCCGGCTCCACGTCCCAGTCGCCGGGCGCGGGCAGCATCGGCGGCGGGACGCTGTCCAGCGCAAGGTCGCCGAGTGCCGTGTGACCGCCCTCGTCCACCGCGACCGAGGACCGGAAGGGGCGGCGCCCGTCGGCGGAGACCGCGAACCGGTACTCCCCCGCCGGGACGGTCGCCACGAACGAGCCGTACGGGTCGAGCCCACCCTCGATCACGGTCCGCCCCAGCGAGTCGGTGAGGGTGAACTCGGCGTGCCGCACCGGCTCGTCGCGCTGCTCGGCGTCGACGATCCGCCCGCTGAGCACCCCGGCCGTGGGCGGGACCCCGACGGTGGAGAGCGGCCCCGCCGCCTGCCGAGCCCGCCGCTTCGCACCGAAGCCGAACATGGGGACCACCCTCCAACACCGCGGAACAACTGCCGTTTAGGGCACCCATTCGATCACCGCCCGCACTTTCGACACAACTCACCCCGCACTGTCCGAATCACCCTCAACCCTCCCGCCCGACCAACTTCCGCTACCTCCAGGCCACTTCTCGGCACGGACCGCGCGGACCACCAGCCGTACGCCAGCCCGCCCCGCCCCGGCGCCGGGGCGGCCTCCGGGACGGTGACGAAGTCCATGCCGAACAGGGTTCGGTACGCCCCCAGCGCGTCGGTGTCGGAGCCCAGTTCGCGGGTGCGGGTGGCGTCTGCGGGCGCGCCTCGCCCACGCCGGCGCCGGTCGCCTTGAGAGTGCGGCCGCTGAGGGTGATCCGCCCCGCCCCGCCTCGGCCCACGTCTCGGTGGACGCCTCGCCTCCGCTTCCCGCCCTGGCTTCGGCGGCGTTCCCGGCGCGGGTGGCGACCCGCGGGGGCGGTACGTCGCCGGTGACGCGAGTGCCTGGCTGGCCGGCCTCGCCGCTGTCGCCGCCCAGCACCGCGATGTCGCCCTGCCGGTCGGTCCGGTGAACGGGGACGCCCCGGTCACGGAAGGCGGCGAGAGTGCTCGGCGCCGGGTGGCCGTAGCCGTTGTCCGCGCCGACCGAGACCACGGCGAGACGGGGCGCGGCGGCCGCGAGGAGCCCGGGGTCCTGGTGGGCGGAACCGTGGTGCGCGACCTTGAGCACGTCGACGCCCGCCGGAACCCGGCCGGTACGGGCCAGTGCCCGCTGGGCCGGTGGTTCGAGGTCCCCGAGGAGCAGCAGGGTGAGCCCGGCGGTGCGGACCAGGAGGGTGAGGCTCGCGTCGTTGGCGCCGTCCGGCGGCCGGGCGGGCCGGGCGGGCGGCCAGAGCACCTCCCAGCTCAGCCCGCCGTCGGCCCGCCTGGCCTCTCCGGCCGCAGCGATCCGCACGGGGACCCCGGCCCGGGCGGCGGTGCGGTGGACGAGGGCGGCCTGGGCGGGCGGATCGGCCAGGGCGGTGGTCTCGACCAGGCCGACCGAGCGGCCGCGCAGAACTCCGGCGAGGCCGCCGGCGTGGTCGGCGTGAAAGTGGGTCAGCACCACCAGCGGGACGCGGCTGACCCCGAGCACCCGCAGGCACCGGTCGACCGCCAGCGGGTCGGGGCCGGTGTCGACCACCACGGCCGCGCCCGGGCCCGCCGCCAGGACCAGGGCGTCGCCCTGCCCCACGTCGCAGAGGACCATCCGCCACCCCGGCGGCGGCCACCCGGTGACGACGCGGGTCACGGCGGGCGGCTGCACCACGAACAGCACCAGCAGCACCACCCCGGCCACCGCCGGCCATCGCCGCCCCCGCAGCAGCCGCCCGGCCACCAGGACCACGAGCACGGTGAGGGCGGCCAGCAGCAGCCCGCCTCCCCAGCCGCCCGGCCAGCCGAACCCGGCTCCCGGCAGCGCCGCCCCCGTACGCGCCACCTCGGCGATCCACCCCGTGGGCCAGCCCGCGGCCCGGGCCACCAGTTCGGCCGTGCCGGGCAGCAGGGGAGCCAGCGCCAGGGCGGCGAAGCCGAGAACCGTGGCCGGGGCCACCGCGAACTCGGCGAGGAGGTTGCAGGGCACCGCGACCAGCCCGACACGCGCCGACAGCACCGCGACGACCGGCGCGCACACCGCCTGTGCCGCCGCGGCCGCCGCCAGCGCCTCGGCGATCCGGGGCGGCACCCGCCGCTCGCGGAGTGCCTCGCTCCAGCGCGGCGCGAGCAGCAGCAGCGCCCCGGTGGCCAGGACCGACAGCAGGAAGCCGTATCCGCGCGCCAGCCAGGGGTCCCAGAGGACGAGCAGCAGCACCGCCGCGGCGAGCGCGGGGACCAGGCTGCGGCGACGGCCGGTGGCCACGGCCAGCAGGGTGACGGCGCCGCAGGCGGCGGCCCGCACCACGCTCGGTTCCGGTCGGCAGACGATGACGAAGGCGAGCGTCAGCGCTCCGCCCGCGACCGCCGTGGTGCGCAGTCCGAGACCCACCAGCGGGGCCAGCCCGCCGCGTTCGGCCCGGTGGGCACGGCCGGGCGGGCCGATGAGCAGGGCGAGCACGATGGTGAGGTTGGAGCCGCTGACCGCCATGAGGTGGGTGAGGTCGGTGGCCCGGAACGCCTCCCGCAGGTCGTCCGGGAGACGTCCGGTGTCGCCGACGACCAGGGCGGGCAGCAGCGCCCTGGCGTCCGGCTCCAGCCCGTCGGAGGCCGTGCGCAGACCGGCGCGCAGCTTCCCGGCGACCCGCTGGAGGCGGCTGGGGCCGCCGGTCACCTCGGGCGGGCCCGCGCGCGTAGGCCTGAGGATGGCGGCATGGGGCCCGCCACGGTCGGGGGCCGGGGCGAGCCGTCCGGTGAGCCGCAGCCGCGTCGTCGGCAGCACCGCGCGCCATCGGTCACCGTCCGCCTGGTCGGGGACGGTCACGATCAGCAGCACCGGCGTCCGGGCCCGGACCGTCCCGGCCTGCCCGGCGCCCTCGGCGGTGACTTCGACGATCCGGCCGTCGACCAGCAGGGAGGGCGGCCGCCCCGACTCGTCCCCGGCGGTGCCGCCGGGCTGCCGTACGGGGCGCGCGTCCCCCGTCACCTCCACCTCGGCGGTCACCCGGGCATGCCGCTCGGCCCACTCCGGTACGGGCCCCCGGTGGAGGTCGGCCCCGTGCAGCACCGCCGACGCCGCACCGGCCGCGGCGCAGAGGAGGGCCGCCGCGACGCAGAGCCTGGTCCGCCGCGGCCCCGACGCCTCGGAGGCGAAGTCGGAAGGCGCGCCCTCGGCGCCGTGACTCTTCACCGGCCCCCGCCCGAGCCGCCGCCCCCGGCCCCGCTCGCGGACTCCGCGACGTCCCCGCGCCCCGAGCAGTACCCACCCCGCCGCCGACAGCGCCACCGCGACTCCGGCCCAGGCCCACTCCGGCTCCACCCCGACCAGCAGCGCGGCGGCGCCCCACGCGGCCAGGGCGGGCACCGCCAGCCGCAGATCCACCGGCCCCCGCTCTCCCTTGCCCTCTCCGTCGGCTCCGTCGGCGGCCCCCGCCGAGTCAGCACGCCGCCCGACCGGCTCGCCCCGACCGGCCGCCTGCCCCCGCCCGACCGTCTCGCCCCGGCCGCCCGGACCGACCCGCCCCGTCCGGTCCACCGGCCCCCACGCCCCCGGCCGCTCGGCCCCGTCGCCCCTCACGGCCGCACCAGCTCCCGCAGATCCTCGAAGCGCCGGTCCCCGATGCCCCGTACGTCGCGGAGTTGGTCGACCGACTGGAAGCCGCCGTTCTCGGTGCGGTAGGCGATGATCGCCCCCGCGAGGACCGGGCCGACACCGGGCAGCGTCTCCAACTGCCCGGCAGTGGCCGCCCCGAGACTGATCGGCTGCCCGGCACCGACGGCCCCTGCCGCGCCGGGATCCGCCCCGGTCCCCGGCCCCGCGTCGGGAGCGGGGTCGACGCCCACCGCGACCTGCTCGCCGTCGGTCAGGAGCCGGGCCCGGTTGAGCCCCGAGGTGTCGGTACCGGGCCGGACCCCGCCCGCCGCCTCCAAGGCGTCCTCCACCCGGGAACCGGCGGGCAGCCGATGCACCCCTGGCCGGGCCACCTTCCCGCTCACGTCCACCACGAGCGGACCGGCGCTCGGCGAGGGCGACGGCTGGTCCGCCGCCGGGGTCCCGGCGACCGGCCCCGGGCTCTCCGGCGCCACCGACGCCGCCTGCGGGACGGCATCGGGGACCCGCACGGGCTCCGGACGCCCCGTCCAGAAGTGCTGCGCGGCCCACACCACCGCCACCACCGCGACGACCACCAGCGCCGCGACACTGCGCCACTCCATCCCGCACCGCGCCCGCAGCAACCCCGGCGCCCGGACCCAGCCCGCACTGCCGGAAGACCGGTGCTCCGGGGCCGTGCGCGCGCGTACTCCGCCTTCGGCGACAACCGGCTCGTCCGGCAGACCGGGCCCCTCCGGCGCGGACGCCACGGCGGACGAGGACGCGGCGGCCAACTCCTCCTCCGCCCCACGCACCGCCTCGCCACGGACACCGCCCCCGCCCGCTCCCGGCCGGGGCCCCGGCTCCGCGACCGGCGCGTGCCCGTCCCGGCCCACCGCCGAGCCCGGCCCCTCCCGGCCGCCGTCCCCCGTCACCACGCGCCGAGCACCCCGCTCCCCCGCCCCGCCCTCCGTCCGCCACCACGGATGCCCGGCGATCCTCCGATCGTCGTCCCAGGCCCCCGCCTCCACACCGGCCGCCTCCGCCTCCCGGGCGGGCGGCGCTCCACCCACCGGCTCGCCGGCGTCGCCGCCCGCACCCAGCAGGGCCTCCGCCCGCGTCCGTACCGCGTCCGCGCCCTCCCCGGCACGCCCGCCGCCGCTGCCTTGCGCATCCCGAACACCCACCCCGAAGAACGAAGATCCCAGCACCATGCGGCGACCGTAGAGAAGTCCGCCCAAAGAAGTGGATCTTGCTCAATTCCCGGGGAAAAGCCCATGTTTGTGGACAACTCCGTCACCCACAGGAGTCACCTAGACCCCGGTCGGCCGCACCCGACCCGTCCGGCACACCGGCCCACCTCCCGGCCCGCGCCCGAGCAGTTCCCACCGCCCCATCGGCCTACCGAGGAGAAACCACAACCCCCACCAGCCCCGGCCCGGTGTGCGCCCCGAGCACCGCCCCGACCTCGCTCACGTACAGCTCGCCACCCCCGCCGAGACGTTCCGCCAGCCGCTCCGCGAGCGCCCTGGCCTTCTCCTCCGCCGCCAGGTGGTGGACGGCCACGTCGACGGGGCCGGCCGCCGCCGCGCGTTCGGCGGCCAGCTCCTCCAGCCGGGCCAGGGCCTTCCCCGAGGTCCGCACCTTCTCCTTCAGCTGGATCACGCCGTCCGCCAGCTCCAGGATCGGCTTGACCGCGAGCGCCGATCCGAGCAGGGCCTGGGCGGCGCCGATGCGGCCGCCGCGCCGGAGGTGTTCGAGGGTGTCGACGCAGAAGAGGGCGGTGCTGCCGGCGGCGCGCTCGCGTACCGCCGCCACCGCGTCGTCGGCGCTGCCGCCCACGGCGGTCGCCTCGGCGGCGGCCAGCGCGCAGAAGCCGAGCGCCATGGCGACCATCCCGGTGTCGACCACCCGCACCGGGACGGGCGCGTCCCGGGCGGCGAGGAGGGCGGCGTCGTAGGTGCCGGAGAGTTCGGCGGAGAGGTGGAGCGAGACGATCTCGTCGGCGCCTTCGGCGGCGAGGGCCGCGTAGGTGCGTGCGAACTGCTCGGGCGCGGGCCGGGAGGTGGTCACCGGGAGCCGCTTGCGCATCGCCTGCTCCAGCGCGCGGGCGGAGACTTCCGTACCCTCCTCCAGCGCTTCGTCGCCGAGGACGACGGTCAGCGGGACGGAGGTGATCTGATGCCGCTCCGACTCCCGGTGGGGCAGGTAGGCCGTGGAATCGGTCACGATCGCGACATGGCGGGACATGGCCTGGAGGTTACCCGCCGCGGGCGCGCCCCGGCAGCCCGGGACCGCCACTTCAAGATCATCTCCACGTCGGCCACGGAACCCCTACAGGATCCGGCAGGGCGGCGCCCCGGCTCCCGTTCCCCCAGCTCAGCGGCGAACCGGAAGCCTCCTTACCGCTCCCGCTCGGCATCCCGCTGCCCCTGCCGCTCCCACGGGTAGGGCGTGCGCGGGGTGGCGGCGTCGATGGCGGTGGGCGTCGGCGCCGGGTGCGAGGCGGGCGGTTCCGGCCACGTCTGCACGGGCGTACCGCCCTCGGTGCGCTCCGGCTCGGGCCAGGGCTCCGGCTTCTGGTGGGCCACGGGAGCCGGTTCGGAGGTCCAGTGGCGCAGCGCGCCGGACTCGACGCGGATCTGCTCGGCCAGCTCGCCGAGGTCGTCCTCCGTGTCGTGGTGGGCGCGGTCCCGCAGGGCGGAGCGCAGCGAGGTGGCGGCCTCGGTGATCTGCTCGGTGCGGCCGCGCAGGTCGGGCAGGCGGCGGCCGATCTCGTTGCGGTCCGGGTCCTGTTCGAGGCGGCGCAGTTCGTCGTCGAGCTGGTGGCCGTGGCCGCTGAGCCGGTCGAAGAGTGCCGCCGTCTCCTTCAGGGAGGCGTCGTCGGAACGCCGGGCGGCCAGGGCGTCCTGGGTGGCGCGCATCGAGGTGCGCAGGGTCAGCCGGAGCTGTGCCACCTCACCCGCCGGGCCGGTCCGGCCGAAGGTGCGGGCCCGCAGGGCGGTGTCCTCGACGGAGCGGCGGGCCTGGTCGATGGTGCGGTCGACGCCGCGTTTGGCGGCCTTGACCGCCTTCACACTGGCGTACACCGAGACGGCGACCAGCAGGAAGAAGAGCAGCGCCACGATGGTGATGGCCGTCTCCATGGGGTGGTCCTCCAGTGGACGCGCGGGCCGGACTACGGGGTCGCGCGGCCTGCCGTCCGCACCGGCCGCCCCTCTCCCACCGTAAACGCAAAGGGCCGCTCAGTGGTTCCTGAGCGACCCCCGACCTTGCCCGTAGGGGCGGTCCCGCGGCCCGGCGCCCTCCCGGAGGAGGGACCGGGCCGGCGGGAGTGTCAGGCGGGCACGATGTTGACCAGCTTGGGCGCGCGGACGATGACCTTGCGGACACCCGCGCCGCCCAGCGCGGCCTGGACCCGCTCGTCGGCGAGGGCCGCCTGCTCCAGGTCGGCGTCGGAGACCGACGGGGAGACCTCCAGGCGGGCCTTGACCTTGCCCTTGATCTGGACGACGCAGGTGACCGTCTCGTCGACCAGGTACGCGGGGTCGGCGGCCGGCAGGTCCCGGTGGACCACGGAGTCCTGGTGGCCCAGGCGCCGCCACAGCTCCTCGGCGATGTGCGGGGCGAGCGGCGCGATCAGCAGCACCAGCTTCTCCGCCACCGGGCGCGGCACCGGCCGGTCCGCCTTGGTCAGGAAGTTGTTCAGCTCGGTGATCTTGGCGATGGCGGTGTTGAACCGCAGCCCGGCCATGTCCTGCGTGACACCGTCGACCGCCTTGTTGAGCGCGCGCAGCGTGTCGGCGTCGACCTCGGACTCGTCCACGTCGGCCACCGACGCCTCGCCGGTCGCCTCGTCCACGACGTTGCGCCACAGCCGCTGGAGCAGCCGGTACTGGCCGACCACGGCGCGGGTGTCCCACGGCCGGGAGACGTCCAGCGGGCCCATCGCCATCTCGTACAGCCGCAGTGTGTCGGCGCCGTACTCGGCGCAGATCTCGTCCGGGGTGACGGCGTTCTTCAGCGACTTGCCCATCTTGCCCAGCAGCCGGGAGACCTGCTCGCCCTGGTACCAGAAGGTGCCGTCGCGCTCCTCGACCTCGGCGGCCGGGACGGGGATGCCCCGGCTGTCGCGGTAGACGTAGGCCTGGATCATGCCCTGGTTGAAGAGCTTGTGGAACGGCTCCGACGAGGAGATGTGCCCCAGGTCGAACAGCACCTTGGACCAGAAGCGGGCGTACAGCAGGTGCAGCACGGCGTGCTCGGCGCCGCCGATGTACAGGTCGACGCCGCCGCCGGGCATCCCCTCGCGGGGACCCATCCAGTACTTCTCGATCTCCGGGTCGACCAGCCGCCGGTCGTTGTGCGGGTCCAGGTAGCGCAGCTCGTACCAGCAGGAACCGGCCCAGTTGGGCATGGTGTTGGTCTCGCGGCGGTACTTCTTCGGGCCGTCGCCCAGGTCCAGGGTGACGTTGACCCAGTCCTCGTTGCGGGAGAGCGGGGTCTCCGGCTGGGTGTCGGCGTCGTCCGGGTCGAAGGTGCGCGGGCTGTAGTCGTCGACCTCGGGCAGCTCCAGCGGCAGCATCGACTCGGGCAGCGCGTGGGCGACGCCGTCCTCGTCGTAGACGATCGGGAAGGGCTCGCCCCAGTACCGCTGGCGGCTGAACAGCCAGTCGCGCAGGCGGTAGTTGACGGTGCCCTCGCCGATGCCGCGCTCGCGCAGCCAGCCGGTGATGCGGGCCTTGGCGGTGGTGACGTCCAGCCCGTCGAGGCTGACCTCGGCGTTGGCGGAGGCCATCAGCGTCGCGTCGTACGAGTTGAAGGCGTCGTCCCAGGTGATCGGGTCGGCCGAGCGGCCGTCCGTGGGCTCGACCACGCAGCGGATCGGCAGGTCGAAGGCGCGGGCGAAGGCGAAGTCGCGGCTGTCGTGCGCCGGGACGGCCATGATCGCGCCGGTGCCGTACCCCATCAGGACGTAGTCGGCGATGAAGACCGGGACGTGCTCGCCGCTGACCGGGTTGACCGCGTACGCGCCGGTGAAGACGCCGGTCTTCTCCTTGGCGTCGGCCTGCCGCTCCACGTCGGACTTGCCCGCGGCGAAGGCGCGGTACTTCTCCACGGCCTCGGCGGGGGTGGCGTGGCCACCGGTCCACCCCTCGCGGGTGCCGTCGGGCCAGGCGGCCGGGACGATCTCGTCGATCAGCTCGTGCTCGGGCGCCAGCACCATGTAGGTGGCGCCGAACAGGGTGTCCTGGCGGGTGGTGAAGACGGTGACGGCCTTGCCGGTGTGCTCCCCGTCGAAGGGGAAGTCGACACGGGCGCCCTCCGAGCGGCCGATCCAGTTCCGCTGCTGGAGCTTGATCGCCTCGGGCCAGTCCAGCCCGTCCAGGTCGTCCAGCAGGCGGTCGGCGTAGGCGGTGATGCGCATGTTCCACTGGCGCAGCTTCGCCTTGAAGACGGGGAAGTTGCCGCGCTCGGAGCGGCCCTCGGAGGTGACCTCCTCGTTGGCCAGGACGGTGCCCAGGCCCGGCGCCCAGTTGACCGGC
Source organism: Streptomyces sp. NPDC058373 (assembly GCF_042723275.1). Taxonomy (NCBI): domain Bacteria; kingdom Bacillati; phylum Actinomycetota; class Actinomycetes; order Kitasatosporales; family Streptomycetaceae; genus Streptomyces; species Streptomyces sp. NPDC058373. The sequence continues at coordinate 54,938 of NZ_JBHXJE010000030.1, forward strand.
GCGTCGGAGGCGTAGGCCAGCCGGTACTGGCCCAGGATCTCGGCGCGCTCGCGGGCGTCCAGGCCGGCCCAGTCGCGGCCCTCGACGGCGACGCGGTCACCGTTGGCGAACTGGGCGATCAGCTCCTCGATCGGGCGGGCGCGGCCGGCTTCCTCGTCGTACCAGGAGTTGAAGATCTTCAGGAAGATCCACTGCGTCCACTTGTAGTACTCGGGGTCGATCGTGGCGAACGAGCGGCGCTTGTCGTGGCCCAGGCCCAGGCGGCGCAGCTGGTCGCGCATGTTGGCCATGTTGGCCTCGGTGGAGATGCGCGGGTGCGTGCCGGTCTGCACGGCGTACTGCTCGGCGGGCAGGCCGAAGGCGTCGAAGCCGAGGGTGTGCAGGACGTTGTGGCCGGTCATCCGCTGGAAGCGGGCGTGGACGTCGGTCGCGATGTAGCCCAGCGGGTGGCCGACGTGCAGGCCCGCACCGGAGGGATACGGGAACATGTCCATGATGAACTTCTTGGGGCGGGCGGCCAGCTCCGGGTCCCCGGCCAGGTCACCGGTGGGGTTGGGTGCCTCGTAGGTCCCCTCGGCGTCCCAGAAGTCCTGCCAGCGTGCCTCGATCTCGGCGGCCATCGCCGCCGTGTAGCGGTGCGGCGCGGTGGCGCCCTCCGCGGGGGACGCGGCGGAATTCGTCTCGCTCATGATCCTCAAGCTCCATCGGTCGTCTCTGCTCACGCGTCCGGCGGGGCGGGCCCCCCGAGGCTCCGCCCGGCGGCCCTGCCCCGGAACCGGAGCCGCCGCCCAATGAAAAAACCCCTCGCACAGGAGGGGGTGGCCGCGCTGGTTCCGGCCCCGTCGTCCGGGGTCCGGCTCTTGATCAGCGCGGCTCGGTAAGCAGAAGGCGTACAGCACGCATGGCGTCAGGGTACCGCAGCGGTCACCGGGCCCGCACGGCTTGTGAGGCCGGGGGCGGGAGGGGACCGGGAGCGTGGCACACGAAGAAGCGGGCCACCCTGTCCGGGTGGCCCGCTCTGTCTTCTGCGGATGAGAGTCCGCTTCCGGATCTCTCTCCTGTGGAGCTAAGGAGAATTGAACTCCTGACCTCCTGCATGCCATGCAGGCGCTCTACCAACTGAGCTATAGCCCCTTGCTGCTGTCCTTCCGGTTCCCCCGGCGACGTCGACAACATTAGCGGGCTCCCCGGGTTTCCACCAAATCCATTGCGGGCAGCGCCCGCCCTCTCTCCTGGGAGGGCCCCGACGGGTAGCCTCGCCGAGCGTGACTGCCGTCCCGCTCTCCCGCCTCCGGCGTACCTTCCCGGTCCGGGCCACCGCGCTCTGCCTCGTCTCCTTCGCCGCGTTCTGGGTGGCGCAGCGCCTGGCCGGGGTCACGATGGTGGACCTGATGGTCTACCGCGCGGAGGGCCGGGCGGTCCTGGACGGCGCCGACCTGTACGCGCTGCGGGCCACCGAGAACGACCTGCCGGCCACCTATCCGCCGTTCGCGGCGCTGCTGTTCACGCCGCTCCCGCTGCTCGGCACCGGTCTCATGCGCACCCTCGCCACCGCGGGCAACCTCCTGCTGCTGGCGGCGCTCGCCCTGCTGACGCTCCGCCTGGTCACCGACCGGTCCGGCGGGCGCCCCCTGCCCCGCGGCCTGACCTGGCTCGGCGGCCCGGCACTGGCCGCGCTCGCGGTCTGGTCGGAGCCGGTCTGGACGACGCTGCGGTACGGGCAGATCAACCTGCTGATCACCGTCCTGGTGCTGTGGGACATGCGGTACCTGCCCGGCGGCGGGCCCGCGCGCGGGCGCCGGTGGGCGGGGGCGGGGATCGGGCTCGCCGCGGCGGTGAAGCTGACGCCGGGGCTGTTCATCGCCTTCCTGCTGCTCACCGGCGTGGTGGCGGCGGTGCGCGGGGGTGCGGCCCGGCCGTGGCTGGCCCTGGCGCGGAACACGGTGCTCTGGTTCCTGGGGGCCACCGCGGCGGCCGCGGCCGTCCTGCCGCGCGACTCGTGGCGGTTCTGGTCGGGCACCTTCCTGGAGGCGGAACGCGCGGGCCACCCCGAGCAGACCGCCAACCAGTCCCTGCGCGGGCTGCTCGGCCGCCTGCTGCACACCGCCGATCCGGGCCTGTGGTGGCTGGCGGCGGCGCTGCTGGTCGGCGCGGCGGGGCTCGCGGTGGCGGTGGCGGCGGCGCTGCGCGGCCGGGCCGCCTGGGCTGCGACCGCGTGCGGGGTGACGGCGCTGCTGGTCAGCCCGGTCTCCTGGTCGCACCACTGGGTGTGGTGCGTGCCGATGGCGGTGCTGGCCCTGTCGGAGGCGGTACGGGTGGGCGGTCGGTGGCACCGGGCGGGCGCCGCCGCGCTGACCGCCGCCTTCTTCACGTACAGCCTGTGGTGGGTGCCGCACGGCGTGGAGCGGCCCGAACTCCACCAAGGTCCGGCCGAGTTCGCCCTGTCGGCGCTCTATCCGCTGGCGGCTCTCGGCTTCCTGGCGCTGACGCTGCGGGCGGTCCGGCGGCCGGCCGGGGCGGACCGGGCCGACGTGGCGCTGCCCGCCCAGCACGTGCCGCGGGACCGGAGCGAGGCGGCGGCGGGGGCGGAGGGCGCCGGGCGGCAGGCCGCGGGCGAGGCGGGCCGGTCCGGGCGTCAGGCCGTGGCGAAGGAGTAGAACCGCTTGAGGGTGCAGTGCTCGTCGAGGAGCCGTCCGTAGATCGGCTCGCCCTCCAGCTCGCGGTAGATCTCGATCGGGTCGCCTTTTATGATCAGCGCCCTGGCGCACTCCTCGCACCAGTACTGGTAGCGCGTATTGACCGGCTCCATGTCGCGGACGATGGGCGTGCCACCGCCGCACCAGTCGCACTTCCTCCTGTGCGCACCCATCGCTCAGCCCCCGTCGTTCGTACGGACGGTACGTGCCTCGCGCGGGGCCGCGGGGACCGCGCGGGTCCCCGTGAGCTCGTCCGGCACCTGGCCGAGCAGGTGGTCTGCCTCCTCGACGATGCGCGCAGGCATCGCTCTCCCTCCCGTCGGGCCGCGTCCCCCTTCCGGCCGTCCGATTCTGCCACGGAGAAGCCCACCGGTCAGCGGCGCGCAGGTACCGGAAAGGTCTCCGCGCCCCCGGTGGCCAGCGGTTACCTCCGCGTAGGGGTGCCCGGGCGACGGCCCGGCGCGTCTCGCGGGTCCGGACCGGTGGACGGACAGACGAAAGATCCCATCCCCCGAGGTGAGGGATGGGATCTTCCGGAGTGTGGAGCTAAGGAGAATTGAACTCCTGACCTCCTGCATGCCATGCAGGCGCTCTACCAACTGAGCTATAGCCCCTGGTGTTCTTCCCGCTCCCGCGGTGCGAACAAGAAGAACTCTAGCCCGTGACCAGCCAGAAAGTGAAATCCGGGGCCCGGCGCCCCTGACCTGCGGGGGAAGGCGCCCCCGCAGGGGCGTCCGCGCGCCGGGCCGGGGCCCGGCCCGGCGTCAGTCGTCGTCGCCGAGGACCGGCTCCGGCAGCGTGCCGGCGTTGTGCTCCAGGAGCCGCCAGCCGCGCGCCCCCTCGCCCACGATCGACCAGCAGCAGTTGCTGAGGCCGCCGAGGCTCTCCCAGTGGCGGGAGTCGAGGCCGAGCAGGCGCCCGATGGTGGTGCGGATGGTGCCGCCGTGCGAGGCGACGACCAGGGTGCCGTTCTCCGGCAGCTTCTCGGCGTGCGCGAGGACGACCGGCGCGGCCCGGTCGGCGACCTCGGTCTCCAGCTCGCCGCCGCCGCGCCGGACCGGCTCGCCGCGCTTCCACGCCGCGTACTGCTCGCCGTGGACGGCGATGATCTCCTCGTGGGTCAGCCCCTGCCAGTCCCCCGCGTACGTCTCGCGCAGCGCCGGGTCGTGGACGACGTCGAGGCCGGTGAGGACGGAGAGCTCGGCCGCGGTGTCCCGCGCCCGCCGCAGGTCGGAGGCGATGATCGCGTCCGGCTGGAGCGAGGCGAGCAGCCGCGCGGCCCGCCGGGCCTGGCCGAGGCCCGCCTCGGTCAGGTCGATGTCCGTGGTGCCCTGGAACCGGCGTTCGAGGTTCCACGAGGTCTGGCCGTGCCGCCACAGGATGAGGCGACGGCCCTTCCGCGGGCTGTTCACATCGCCTCACCGGCCTCGTCGGCCTGCTCCTGCGCGTGGGCCTCGCCCTTGCCGCGGGTGGCCTGGGCGTCGGCGGGCAGCTCGATCTCGGGGCAGTCCTTCCACAGGCGCTCCAGCGCGTAGAAGACGCGCTCCTCGCTGTGCTGGACGTGGACGACGATGTCGACGTAGTCGAGGAGGATCCAGCGCGCGTCGCGGTCGCCCTCGCGGCGGACGGGCTTGGCGCCGAGCTGCTTGTTCAGCCGCTCCTCGATCTCGTCCACGATGGACTTGACCTGGCGGTCGTTGGGAGCCGACGCGAGAAGGAAGGCGTCGGTGATCGACAGCACATCGCTCACGTCGTAGGCGATGATGTCGTGGGCGAGCTTGTCGGCGGCCGCCTGGGCGGCGGCGGTGATCAGCTCGGTGGAACGGTCGGTCGCGGTCACTGCGGGGCTTTCGGTAGGCGGTCGAGAACCCCCGGTGGGGGCTGACCCCAGGGTCTCACGGACCGCACCCGCGACCGCCGGGAGTTTCGGCCGGGCCGGTGAGGCGCCCGCAAGCGCCCACCGGCCCGGACCCGCCGCTACTCGCCCGGCCGGTAGTCCCCGCCGAGCACCACCGAGACGTCGACGTTCCCCGGCGTGCTGCCCTGGCCGACGGCGCTGTCCGGCAGACCGAGGGTGCGGGCCACCTCGACGGCCTCCGCCTTGTCGCCGTCCTTCTCGTACGTCACCGAGGAGGCGGCCCGCGCGGTGTCGCCGCTGCCCCGCCCGACGTAGGCGTAGCCGCCGTTGACCAGCGCGGCCCGGGCCCGTTCGGCACGGCCCTGGGCGCCGGTGGCGTCCTGGACGCCGACGCGGGCCGCGTCGCCCTGGGCGCCGCCGCCCACCGAGCCGCCGAGGATCTGCTTGACGATCTTGTCGGTGGCCTCCTGGGCCGGCCGCCCGTCCTGCCCGACCGGGAGCAGTTCGGTGGCGTGGTCGCCGCCCTTGGCGCGGTCGGCCATCCGGGCGAGGAAGGCGCCGAGGTCCTTCTCCTTCAGTGAGGGGTCGAGGATCTGGGCGAGGGTCTCCACCGTGATCGTGGCCGCCTGCGGGTCGGAGGAGAGCTTGCGCAGCACCGCGTGGAGGACCTGGCCGAACCGCTGGAGCTGGGCGGTCTGCGGTTCGCCCTCGGCCCGGTGGGTGGCGTAGGCGACGGCGGCCGGGCCGCCGAGGGTGCGGTCGGCGCCCTTGGTGACGAGGGGCGACTCGCCCTTCTTGGCGGCGGGGACGGTGGCGTCGGCGTTCAGCTCGATGTTGCCGACCAGTTCGACCAGGTTGTTGAGGTAGGGGGTGTCGAGCCGCCAGGTGCCCTCGACGCTGGTGCCCAGGAGCTGGTCGACGGCCTCCCGGGTGCCGGTGGAGCCGTCGTCGTCCACGGACTTCGCCAGCGTGGTGGGGCTGCCGTCCTCGCCGGTCAGGGCGAGGGAGTTGGGGAGCAGCACGGTGGTGCCGCGCTTGCTGGTGGTGTTGTCGACGAGCAGCACGGTGGAGGTGGCCTCGGTCCGGGTGTCGTGCAGGTGGACCATGACCACGTCGCGCTTCTGCGGCCCGGCCGTGTCCGCCGCCCCGCCCGCGCCCTCCGAGGAGGAGGCGCCGGGCAGCTTCCCGGCGTACCAGAGGTAGCCGACGCCGCCGGCCAGCACGAGGGCGATGACGACGACCAGCGCGATCAGCCTGCTCCGGCCGCGCCGCTTGGCCTCCTCGCGGCGCTCGGTGCGGCTCTCCGTGAAGGCGAGCCAGTCGATGACGTCCTCGGACTCCTCGTCCGGCTCCTCGATGAACGAGAACTGCTCGGTCCTGTAGTCGGGCGCGCCCTCGCCCTCCACGCCACCGCGGCCGGGCTCCCCGTACCCGCCCTCGTCCTGCCCCGTCTGCTGCCGGGGCACCCGCGGCTGCTCCTCGACGGGCGCCTGCTGGACGTACGGGTCGTACCCCTGCTCGTAGCCGTACCCCTGCTGCTGCCCGGCGTACGGGTCGGCCGGGACCGGCGGCTGCTGCCCCGTGCCCGGCCCGCCCTGGCCGTACGGGTCGTAGCCCTGCTCGTACCCGTACCCCTGCTGCTGTCCCGCGTACGGGTCGGCCGGGACCGGCGGCTGCTGCCCCGTACCGGGACCGCCCTGGCCGTACGGGTCGTAGCCGTAGCCCTGCTGCTGCCCGGCGTACGGGTCGTAGCCCTGCGGGGGCTGCTGCGGGATCGGTCGGCCGTACTCGTCGTAGCTCACGGGGCCGTACTGCTCGGACGCGTGCTCCCCGCCGTACGGGTCGGACGCGTGTCGTCGGTCGTTCACCGGTGCCCCTCTCGGCTCAGTCGCCGCGGTACAGCTCGCGCTTGTCGATGTAACGCACCACGCCGTCGGGCACGAGGTACCAGACGGGGTTTCCCTCGGCGACCCGGGTGCGGCAGTCCGTGGAGGAGATGGCCAGCGCCGGGACCTCGACCAGGGAGACCCGGCCTTCGGGCAGACCCGGGTCGGCCAGGGTGTGGCCGGGCCTGGTGACGCCGATGAAGTGGGCGAGGGAGAACAGCTCGTCCGTGTGGCGCCAGGTGAGGATCTGTCCGAGCGCGTCGGCGCCGGTGATGAAGAACAGGTCCGTCTCGGCGTTGAGCACGGCGAGATCGCGCAGGGTGTCCGTGGTGTAGGTGGGCCCGCCGCGGTCGATGTCGATGCGGCTGACGGAGAACTGCGGGTTCTCGGCGGTCGCGATGACCGTCATCAGATAGCGGTCCTCGGCCGGTGTGACCTCTTTGTGGCTCTTCTGCCACGGCTCACCGGTCGGGACGAAGACCACCTCGTCGAGGTGGAACTGCGCGGCGACCTCACTGGCGGCGACGAGGTGGCCGTGGTGGATCGGGTCGAACGTGCCGCCCATGACGCCGAGGCGCCTGCGGGGCCGCTCGGGTGCCGCTCCGGCGGCCGGTGCGGCCGGGCCCGTAGGCATGTCCTGCTCTCCCATGCGAGCAGAGCCTACTGGCCCGGCGGACCCGCTCCGGACACCCCCTGGGAGGCGCCCCCCTGCGGACTGGTCACCGACGTGCGGCGGCGTCGCGGGGACTCAGCGGTCGCGGTTGAAGCGCGTGGTGATCCAGAGCAGCACCAGCAGCGCGACGAGCGCACCGCCGCCGGTGAGGTACGGGTTGAGGCTTTCGTGGCCGCCGCCCTCGCCGCCCTCGGAGGCGAGGGTGACCAGCTGGGCAGCGGTGCTGTGGAGGCTCATCGTCGGCAGGACCTATCCGGTGGTGGGGCGGGCGGGTGATCTCGCCACCATCGTATGCGGGGGCGTGCGGCAGGCCCACGCCGACTCGGGTGTTCGGGTACCGGGGGGCGCGGTGGCGAGGAGGGGACGGTCAGCCGTTGTCGCGGTAGCCGCGCAGCAGGAACCAGGCGAGGAGGACGGCGCCGACGACCGAGACGACGATGAACACCCGGAAGGGGATGCCGTTGGCGGGGGCCTCGTCCGCGGCGAGCAGCAGGGCGAGGTGGGCGGCGTGGTCCATGGCGAAGGCTCCTTGCGTACGGTGCCGTTCCACTGTAGGCCCGCTGGCCCCGGCCGTCCCGAGCGCCCCGCCCGCGCCCTCGGCCACGCAACCAACGCGCCCGGCAGGCGGTCCTGTTCGGGGGGGGGCGGCCGTAGGCTGGCCCCGTCGCGGCCAGCGCGCACCGTCCCCGGGGGACGGCCGGTACGAGGCGAGGCGGAGGAGTCGGATGACCGACCAGGGCAGGGACGGCACGTACGGAACCGAGAAGCAGCCGGCACGCAGCAGGCGCCGCTTCCCCGGGATCTCCTCGCGGGCGTACGAGCATCCGGCGGACCGCTCGGCGCTGGTGGCGCTGCGGAAGCTCAGCGGGTTCGACACGGTCTTCAAGGCCCTCAGCGGGCTGCTGCCCGAGAGGAGCCTCAGGCTGCTCTTCCTCTCGGACTCGGTGCGGGTCTCCGAGGCGCAGTTCGCCCACCTGCACACGATGCTGGTGGACGCCTGCTACATCCTGGACCTGGAGAAGGTCCCGCCGATGTACGTCACGCAGAACCCGGTCCCCAACGCCATGTGCGTCGGCCTGGACGAGCCGATCATCGTGGTCACCACGGGGTTGGTGGAGCTGCTGGACGAGGAGGAGATGCGGGCGGTCGTCGGCCACGAGGTGGGGCACGCCCTCTCCGGCCACTCCGTCTACCGCACGGTGCTGCTCTTCCTGACCAGCCTGGCCGTGAAGGTCGCCTGGATTCCGTTGGGGAACGTCGCGATCATGGCGATCGTGACGGCGCTGCGCGAGTGGTTCCGCAAGTCGGAGCTGTCCGCGGACCGGGCCGGGCTGCTGGTCGGACAGGACCTCTCGGCCTCGATGCGCGGCCTGATGAAGATGGCGGGCGGCAACCACCTGCACGAGATGAACACCGACGCGTTCCTCGCCCAGGCCGAGGAGTACGAGGCCGGGGGCGACCTGCGCGACTCGGTGCTGAAGATCCTCAACGTGCTGCCGCGCACCCACCCGTTCACGACGGTGCGGGCCGCCGAGCTGAAGCGGTGGTCGGAGAGCCGGGACTATCAGCGGCTGATGGACGGGCACTATCCGCGTCGGGACGAGGACAAGGGGACCTCGGTCACCGACTCCTTCCGGCAGTCGGCCTCCGGCTACGCGGAGGAGGTCCGCACCAGCAAGGATCCGCTGATGAAGCTGGTGACCGATCTGGCGGGCGGGGCGGGGGACCTCGGGGGGAAGCTTCGGGACCGCTTCACGGGCGGGGCCCGTCCGAACGGGGGGCCCGGTTCGGACGGGGGTTTCGGTAAGGACGGCTCGGCCGAGGGCGGCGACCGGGGCTGACCCCGGCGCGGTGACCTCAAGCGCCGGTCAGGCTGACAGGGGGCCTGGGCGGGGGCGGCCCGGCGGTCCTGGCGGTGCGGGACGGGCTGGGCGCCGTCACCGGTGGCCTCGGGCGCCGGCCGGGCTGTCAGGGAGCTTGTGTTACTGACCTGGGGCCGCCGGAGGCTTTCGCGTGGGCCTCTCCTCCGCCGCTGCCGGCGGGGGCGGCTCGGCGAGGGTTCCGCAGACGGCGCCGCCGCCCTCGCGGGCGTACGGGTCGGTGGCGGGTGGGTGGCCCGCGGGGGGCTTCTCGCCGGCGAGCAGGGGGCGCAGGTGGTCGGCGGCGGCCTCGCCGCAGGGCAGGGGGCCGGCCTGGGTGCGGGAGCCGAGGAGTTCTAGCTGGCCGCCGCGGAGGGTGTCGCGGTCGAAGCGGAAGCGCAGGGCGCGGCGGACCACCAGGAGCGAGGGGTCGCCCTCGGGGTCGGCGGCGGGCCGGACCGCGTAGACGAAGGTGTGATCGGTGGTGATCTCCAGGGTGCCGGGGCCGGTCTCGGCGTAGTCCAGGACGCCCTGGACGCGGATGTCGGGGGCGGCCAGCACGGCGTGGGCGGGGTCGAGCCGGACCAGCCAGCCGGTGGCGGCGTGCAGTCCGTCGGGGGCGGGGCGGCGCAGCGCGGCGTCGAACTGGTCGACCTGGGCGGGGTCGACCAGGAGGCGGATGGCGCGGTCCTCCCGCCCGGCGAGGGTCTCCGGGGAGAGCGAGGAGTGGACCAGGTACTCCTTGGCGGTGCTGAGGGCGGTGATGACCTGGCTCTCGTCGAAGTGCGGGGTGGCGTGCGCGCCGGGCAGGTTGATCCCGGCGGCGCCGGTGGCGTACTGGGCGGCGGGGGTGGCGTCGAAGGGCCGGTCGGGGTCGGTGGGGCGGACCGCCTGCGCGGGGGCGAGCGGGACCAGGCTCATCCGGGCGGGGCGGGGCGGTGGCCCGGACTGGGTCTGCCCGGGCGGGCTGACGCCGAGGTAGACCGCGAACAGGAAGGCGACGGTGAGCAGGGCGGCGAGGAGCAGCACCTGCTTGGTCAGCCGGGGGCCGGTGCGGCAGGTGACGACGGGCGGCGGCCGGTCGCGGACGGCGGGGGCGTGCTCGGTCGCGGTGCGTTCGCTGGCCGAGTACTCCTGGAGCGAGGCGGCGCGGACGAAGGAGTCGTCGAAGACGAGCCCGTAGTCGTCGTCGCTGCCGGACGGGCCGTCCCCCGGATTGTCGGGGGGTCCGTCGGGCGGCTGCCCCGGCCTGTTCATATCTTCAGGTTGGGTCGCGGGGGCCGCCCGTAAACGCCCCCGTTGGGGCAACCCCGGCTCGGGCCGCCCGCGTCAGGGGTCCAGGGGCGCCGTCGATGCCGCCGGACGGGTGAGCCCGGTGTCGGTCGAGGGGTCGGCGCCGGTGGTGGCGGGCGGCGGGCTGGTGTCCTGGCCGGAGGCGGCGGAGCCGCGGTAGACGGCGCTGAAGGCGAGCGCGACCATGCTGACGCCCATCAGCAGGGCGAGGAACCAGGCGATGGGCCGGTGCCAGCTGACCCGCGCGGGGTGCAGCGCGGCGTCGTCGGCCTCGCTCGGGTCGTAGTCCTCGTCCACGGACGGGTCGGGTCCGAACGGCTGGGCCGCTTCGTAGTACTCGTCGCGGGTCCTGGTGCGGGCGCGGCGCGCCTCGGCCTCCGCCCGGGCGTGGGCGGCGGCGACCAGCCGCTCCACGGCACTGGCTTCGTGGAACTCGGCGGCCCTGATGAAGTCCTCGTCGAAGACCACGGAGGCGAACGGGTCGTCCGCGCCTCCGCGGTCGTGGTCGTCGTCGGGCTGTCGGCCGTCCGGAAACGGCGAGCCCCCCACGTCCTCCGGCACGGGACCAGAGTAGACCTGAGGGACTCTTTTGGGCAGAGCGTGGGAGAAGTCAGGGCATCACCGGATGTGCCCGTCCCCGGTGACGATGTACTTGGTGCTGGTCAGCTCCGGGAGGCCCATCGGGCCCCGGGCGTGCAGCTTCTGCGTGGAGATGCCGATCTCCGCGCCGAAGCCGAATTCACCCCCGTCGGTGAAGCGGGTGGAGGCGTTCACGGCGACGGTGGTGGAATCCACCCTCCGGGTGAACCGGCGGGCCGCCGCCTGCGAGGTGGTGACGATCGCCTCGGTGTGGCCGGAGCTCCAGCGGCGGATGTGGGCGACCGCGTCGTCGAGGCTGTCGACCACGGCGGCGGCGAGGTCGTACGACAGGTACTCGGTGGCCCAGTCCTCGTCGGTGGCCTCGACCACGGTGGCCTTGGAGTCCGCGGCGAGCGCCCGGACGTGCTCGTCGCCGTGCACGGTGACCTGGGCCTCGGCGAGGGCGTCGAGGGCGCGGGGCAGGAAGGCGGCGGCGATGTCGCGGTGGACGAGGACGGTCTCGGCGCTGTTGCAGACGCTGGGGCGCTGGGCCTTGGAGTTGACCAGGATGTCGACGGCCGTCTCCAGGTCGGCTTCGGCGTCGACGTAGACGTGGCAGTTGCCGGTGCCGGTCTCGATGACCGGGACGGTGGACTCCTCGACGGTGCGGCGGATCAGGGCGGCGCCGCCGCGCGGGATGAGGACGTCGACCAGGCCGCGGGCGCGCATCAGCTCGCGGACCGAGTCGTGGGTGTCGCCGGGGACGAGCTGGACGGCGTCGGCGGGCAGCCCGGCGGCGGCGACGGCGTCGCGCAGGACGGCGACGAGCGCGGTGTTGGACTCCTTGGCGGAGGAGGAGCCGCGCAGCAGGACGGCGTTGCCGGACTTCAGGCAGAGCGCCGCGGCGTCGACGGTGACGTTGGGCCGGGCCTCGTAGATGATGCCGACCACGCCGAGCGGGACGCGGACCTGGCGCAGGTCGATGCCGTTGGGCAGGGTCGAGCCGCGGACCACCTCGCCGACCGGGTCGGGCAGGGTGACGATGTGGCGCACGTCCGCGGCGATGGCGCGGACCCGGTCGGCGGTGAGGGTGAGGCGGTCCACGACGGAGGCGGCGGTCCCGGCCTCCTCGGCCCGGCGCACGTCCCCCGCGTTGGCCGCGACGATCTCGTCGGTGCGCGCCTCCAGGGCGTCCGCGACGGCGCGCAGGGCGTCGTCCTTGACCGCGCGCGGCAGCGCGGCGAGGTCGGCGGCGGCTTCCTGGGCACGGCGGCCCGCGAGCGTGACGGGGCTGGTGGCGTCATACGTCGTCATGGCCGCGAGCCTACGTCGCCGCGGGGGCCGTCCCGCCGGACGTCCCAGGATGCGAGAGCGCCCGGGACCGCCTGCCGGGCGGGCCCGGGGTCAGTAGGGGTGGACGCCGATCGGGCGGGCCGGCGGCGGGCCGTACCCCTCGGCGATCCGCTGGTGGTAGGTCTCCCGGTCGATGACCTCCAGGCCGACGATCTCCCAGGGCGGGAGCCCCGCCGACTGCCGGTGCTCTCCCCAGAGCCGCAGCGCGACGGCGGCGGCGTCGTGCAGGTCCCGGGCCTCCTCCCAGTAGCGGATCTCGGCGTGGTCCTCGGCGTAGCGGCTGGTCAGCAGGAAGGGGTGGTCGTGGGCGAGCTGTTCGAGCCCGGCCCGCACCTCGGCCAGCGGGGTGGCCTCCCCGGCGGCGCTGAGCGTGACGTGCCAGAGCCGGGGGTGCGGCGCGCCGCCCTCGTCGGCGGACCCGGGCGCGGCCCGGTCGCCGGGCCGGACGCTGCTGAGCGCGCGCTGGTCCCCGGCTCCCCGGCGGGGCGGGGAGGTGCTGTTCGCGCGGGACCCCGGCCCCGGGCGCCCTCGTCTCACGGCGGCCTCCTGCCACATTGACGTCCCGGCGGTCTCTCCGCTCGCCTCCGCCGCGGAGCCGGTCCGCGCGGAGTCTGTCCGCTTCAAAGTGGAACAGGCGCGGTGGTCCCGCGTGACGGTTTTGCGGAAGCTCCCCGCGCACGGGAACAGGTTTCGGCCGCCCCCGGCCATCCCGCGGCGCGCCTCGCGCGCCGTGCGTGCCGGAGCGCGGGCGGAACCGGGCGGCTCCGGCTGCCGGGGAGGTCAGGGCGGGGTGGAGGTCACGGCTGGAGGAGGACCAGGTCGTCGCGGTGGACGATCTCGCGCTCGTAGGCGGGGCCCAGTTCGCGGGCGAGGTCGCGGGTGGAGCGGCCGAGCAGACGAGGGATCTCGGAGGCGTCGAAGTTGACGAGTCCGCGGGCGACGGCGCGTCCGGAACCGTCGCGCAGCTCGACCGGGTCGCCCGCGGTGAAGTCGCCCTCGACCGCCTCGATCCCGGCGGGCAGCAGCGAGGTGCGCCGTTCGACGACGGCGTGGACGGCGCCTTCGTCCAGGGTGAGCGCGCCCTTGGGGGTGGAGGCGTGCTGGAGCCAGAGGAGGCGCCCGGCGAAGCGGCGTCCGCGCGGGTGGAAGTGGGTGCCGGTGGGATGTCCGGCGAGGGCGTCGGCGGCCTGGCTGGCGGAGGTGAGGACGACGTCGATGCCCGCGTTGGCGGCGATCTGGGCGGCCTCGACCTTGGTGACCATGCCGCCGGTGCCGACTCCGGCCTTGCCCGCGCTGCCGATCTCGACGCCTTCCAGGTCCTCGGGACCGTGCACGTCCAGGATGCGGGAGCTGGTGGCGCGGGCCGGGTCGCCGTCGTAGAGGCCGTCGACGTCGGAGAGGAGGACGAGCAGGTCGGCGCGGACCAGGTGGGCGACGAGGGCGGCGAGCCGGTCGTTGTCGCCGAAGCGGATCTCGTCGGTGGCGACAGTGTCGTTCTCGTTGACGACGGGGAGGGCGCCGAGGGTCAGGAGCTGGTCGAGGGTGCGGTAGGCGTTGCGGTAGTGGGCCCGGCGGCTGGTGTCGTCACCGGTGAGCAGCACCTGGCCGACGCGGACGCCGTACCGCGCGAAGGAGGCGGTGTAGCGGGCGACGAGCAGGCCCTGCCCGACGCTGGCGGCGGCCTGCTGGCGGGCGAGGTCGCGGGGGCGGCGAGGGAAGCCGAGAGGGGCGAGGCCGGCGGCGATGGCGCCGGAGGAGACGACGACGATCTCGCGGGCTCCGCCCGCCCGGGCCTTGGCGAGGACGTCGACCAGGGCGTCGACCCGGTCGGCGTCGAGCCCTCCTGACGCGGTCGTCAGCGAGGAGGAGCCGACCTTGACCACGATTCTGCGGGCCTGAGCCACACTTTGCCTTGCCGCTGACACGCGCTTTCCCCAATGGTCTTGACGTGCCCGGTACCCGGACGGTGCGCAATCTACGCGAGAGTCCCCGGCCGCCGCCTCCGCGTTCCGAGGGACGGGACCGCGCGGCCCGCCACCCGGGACCGCGCCCGGCCCGCCGCGGGGGCCCCCGCCCTCTGGGCCACCCCGGATGTGATCTCCATCAAAGCTCCACCTTCACACTCCGTGGCCACCGCCTCACGGGCCCGCGCGCCCCCGCCGCCACCTCGCCCGCGCCCCACCGCAGGTCGCGCGGTGACGGGGGCCACAACCGGAAGCCTCGAAAATGGGCGATAGCGCCCCAAGAACGCGCGCCGTGCCGACTCCTTCACACACGACAGAGTGTGAGCACACCACACTGTCCACACGTCCCGGTCACGACACCCACCACAAAAAGTCAGCTTTCTCTCACTCCGCCTTCACGTATAACGCACAGGTATGCCGCACGCGGGCCGTAGCGTGGTCTGATCCGAGCCCATTACCGAGGACTCACCCTCGCCGTTGACCAGCAAGCCCAGGCCACGCCGACATCCCCCACTCCCCCCGTCGCGTGCCGGACCTGACTGGAGAGAGTGCACCTTGTCTACGATCCCCCCTGCCGTCCCGCGTGTGACGGCTGCCCTGCGGAAGTCGGCCAAGCTGCTGCCGCTCGCCGTGCTGGCCGGCGCCTTCGTCGCCCAGGTCGTCGGAGCGCTGCTCCCCAACACCCTGCTGCTCGCCGTGGCCACCGCCGTCGGTCTGGCCACCGACGCCGCCCTGCACCGGTGGCAGCGCCGCACGGTGACCCTGATGGCGAAGGCCCACGCCGACGTCACCGTGCGCCAGTTGCTGCGCGACCTCCTCCTGGTGGTCGGCCTGCTGCGGATAGAGCAGCAGAGCCAGGAGTCGGTGTTCCTGCCGGTGGTGATCGGCCTGCTGATCCTCTACGCCCTGCACTTCGCCGTCCAGGCGGTGTCGGTCAAGGTCCGCCGGAGCCGCACGCTGCCGTTCGTCACCCGGAACATCGACGCCTCGGCCCTGCGTCTCAGCTCCGCCCCGCCCAGCCTGCTGACCCGCCGCGCCGGCCACCGGCTGCTCGCCTTCGGTGCCCCCGCCACCCTCGGCCTGCTGGTCACCGCCATCGCCGACGAGGGCACGCCCGCCGCTGCCGGCGTGGGCGTCTCGGTGGCGCTGATGGCCGCCGGACTGGTCAGCCTGCTGCTGCGGCTGCTCCCCTCCCGCCGCCCGGTCTCCGAGCAGGAGGCGCTCGCGTGGCTGGACGCCTGGCTCGCGGAGTACCGGCCCACCGTCGGCATGTACTTCTCCGGCGGCACCACCTCGGCCTACCAGGCCAACATGTGGCTGGAGCCGCTGGCTGCGCTGGACGGGCGCCCGGTGATCGTGCTGCGCGAGCGGTTCATGGTGCAGAAGATCGCCGCCACCGACATCCCGGTGATCTGCCTGCCCAAGGTCGCCACGCTGATGCGGCTGGAGCACTCGACCCTGCGGACGATGATCCACCCGGCCAACTCCGGGAAGACCTCGCAGATCCTGCGCGTCCCCACCATCAAGCACGCCTTCGTCAACCACGGCGAGAGCGACAAGCTCTCCTCCTGCAACCCCTACGCCAAGGCGTACGACGAGGTCTGGGTGGCCGGTCCCGCCGCCCGCGAGCGGTATGCCCTCGCCGACGTCGGCGTGGACGACCGGGACATCGTCGAGGTGGGCCGCCCCCAGCTCGACCCGGTGCTCCCCTACGCCGGCCCGCCCACCGGCACGTACACCACCGTGCTGTACGCCCCCACCTGGGAGGGCTGGGACGGCAACCCGGGGAACACCTCCGTGGTCCTGGCGGGCGAGAACATCGTCCGCGCGCTGCTCGCCGACCCCGGGGTCCGGCTGCTCTACAAGCCGCACCCGATGACCGGTTCGGTCGACCCGCGGGCCGGCGCCGCCAACGAGCGCATCCAGGCCATGATCCGCGAGGCCAACCGCCGCCGTCAGGCCGCCGCGGGCGACGGCGCCGAGCTGGCCCGCCGCACCGCCGAGCTGGAGCGCGCCACCAGCTCCGTCTTCCGCGCCGCCGCCGACGACGTGGAGCGCATGCTCGCCCAGGGCGAGCCGGACTCCGGCTCGGCCGCCGAGGTCGAGCGGGCCGCCGCCGCCTGGGACGCCGCCTACTGGGGCTCCTTCGACGAGGCCGAGCACCAGATCATCACCGCCGCCCGGCCCGGCATCTTCTCCTGCTTCAACCAGGCCGACGTGCTCGTCAGCGACGTCTCCTCGGTCGTCTCCGACTGGCTCGCCAGCGAGAAACCGTACGCCGTGGCCAACACCAGCGGGATGACCGAGGAGGAGTTCCGCGCCGCCTTCACCACGGTGCGCGCGGCCGCCATCCTCACGCCCGACGCCGCCGGCGTCCCGGCCCTGCTCGCCGCTGTGCGCGACCCCGCCCAGGACAGCCTGGTGAAGGACCGCGCGGAGCTGAAGCTGCATCTGCTCGGCCCCTCCGACCCGCCGTCGATCAGCCGGCTGCGGGCCGCGGCGACCGCGCTGGAGCAGAAGACGCTACTGCGCGGCACGGGCCGCCAGGAGGCCTCCACGGCCCCCGGCATCCCCACCCAGCGCGACCACACCGCGGCCGCCGACACGGCGGACACGGCCGGCGCGGCCCCCTCGCCGACCTGACCGAGGCGGTACAGCACGCCCCCCGGAGGGGCCCGGTGACCACCGGGCCCCTCCGGGCGTTTCCGGCCACTTCCGCACCGCCCGGGGGCACTTCGGGCGGGCCTGGTACCGGCGGTCCTGTTTGCGAGGCCCGGGCAGCTCCGCCCACACTGACCTCCTCACGGACGGCGCACCCGGCGCCGGGCCCTCGATACCAGAACGGAGGGAGCCCCCGTGCCCCCCACCTCGCTCGGCACGGCGCCCGGCACCACCGCGCCGACCGACGGCACCGCCCCCACCCGGAAACCCCCGGCTTCCCGGGACCCCTTCTTCGACAACGCGAAGTTCCTCGCCATCGTCCTGGTGGTCGTCGGCCACTCCTGGGAGGCGCTGCGCGACGACAACCGCGTCCTGGCCGCCGGCTACCTCCTGCTGTACGCCTTCCACATGCCGGCCTTCACCCTCATATCCGGCTACTTCTCGCGGAGCTTCCGCCACGAGCCGCGCCAGATCAAGCGGCTGGTCGGCAGCGTGCTGGTGCCGTACGCGGTCTTCGAGATCGCCCTCAACGTCTTCCGGGCCTGGGCGGACGGCGAGGAGCTGAAGATCAGCCTGCTCCACCCCTGGTACCTGACCTGGTTCCTGATGGCGCTGTTCATCTGGCGGCTGACCGCGCCGCTCTGGCAGATGGTCCGCCATCCGCTGCTGCTCTCCACCGCCGTCGCCGCCCTCGCCTCGATCGACCCCGGCATCGGCCCGGACCTCGGCCTCCAGCGCGTCCTGCAGTTCCTGCCGTTCTTCGTCCTCGGCCTGAAGATGCGCCCCGAGCACTTCACCCGGCTGCGTCAGCGGCGCGTACGGATCGCCGCCGTGCCCGTCCTCGCCGGCGGCGCCCTGGCCGCATACTGGGCGGTGCTGCGCATGAACCCGGACTGGTTCTACCGCCGCGATGCCGCGCAGGACCTCAACGCCCCCTGGTGGACCGGGGTTTCGATGACGGTCGGGATGCTGGTCTGCTCCCTGCTGCTCAGCTTCGCCTTCCTCAGCCTGGTCCCCGGCCGCCGCACCTGGTTCACCGCCCTGGGCGCCGGGACCCTCTACGCGTACCTCCTGCACGGCTTCCTGGCGAAGGGCGCGCACTTCTGGGGCTGGTACGACAACGACTTCTCCAACAGCGTCCTCGGCGCCGTCACCATCAGCGCCCTGGCGACCGTGCTCGCCGTCGTCCTCACCACGGCACCGGTGCGCCGGATCTTCCGCCACGTGATGGAACCGAAGCTCGACTGGCTCTTCCGCGACCCCGCGCGCCCCTCCAGCGCCCCCGATACACCAACCGGTCGGGAGCCGTCCACTTCCTCTCGCCGACGAGACGGTGAACAATCGGCGCTATGACTTATGTCACACTGTCTCAAATACAACCTGAGCGGAAGCCAATAGTCCATTCAGGACAAAAAGCCGCATAAAACGCCAGCCTCGTTCCGTTCCGGTCGGACGACGTCAACTCGGCGCCCTCGCAGGCGATCACGGCTGGGCTAGTCTTTCGGCGGCCTTCTCCACTGAACGCCGCCGGCCTTGATGCCCCTGCCGCCACCGCCGCAGCCGCAGCCGCACGGCCGCCGACGCCACGCCCTGGCCGACGGCCCCGCCCCACCCCACGGGAAGATTGCTGACTCCATGGAAATACCTCCGCTCTCCGAAGTGCGTCGCCTGACCGAGAAGAAGCGCGACGCCTGGTGGACGGTGCTGCTGGTCGACCCGGTCGCCACCCCGCTGGTCCGCTGGACGGCCAAGTACGCCCGCTGGGTGACGCCCAACCAGATCACCTGGGCGGCCCTCTTCCTCGGCCTCGGCGCGGCCGCGTGCTTCGCGCAGGCCGACTGGATGTGGCTGATCATCGGCGCCGTCCTGTACCACGTGAGCTTCATCCTCGACTGCATGGACGGCAAGCTAGCCCGGCTCACCGGCCGAGGCTCGGAGTTCGGCGGCTGGCTCGACTACGTCTTCGACCGCATCCGCGTACTGGCCTGCGCCATCGCCCTGATGGGCGGGCAGTACTCCCGGACCGGTGACGTCGTCTACGTGTGGCTCGCCCTGGTCGTGGTCTTCCTCGACATGCTGCGCTACATCGACGCGCTCCAGATCTTCAAGGTGCGCCACAGCATGCGCAAGAAGATCAAGACCCGCGCCCGCGCCGCCCGCCGCAACCTGGAGAACCAGCACCCCGACTCCGTCGGCCAGGAGCAGCGCGACGAGCTGCACTTCATGGAGGACCTCCTCCGCGACAACCCGTCGGCCGACATCGACAACACCCACGACGAGCTGGCCGAGCAGGTCACCACCGGCAAGGTCACCGCCCTCCCGGACGACGAGCCGGAGACGACCGCCGCCACCGACGAGGACCCCGGCGCCCCGGCCCGCGAGAAGGTCGTGGTCGACCTCCACCAGGAGTTCAAGAGCCGCTTCCCCTGGTACGGCAAGTTCCGCAGCCTGCTGCTGCGCCACCGCATCCGCGCCCACCTGATCAGCGGCATCGAGTTCCAGATGGGCGTCTTCATCGTCGGCCCGCTGTTCGGCGCCGTGCTGCCCGTCACCATCGGCAGCGGTGTCCTGCTGATGATCTTCGAGCTCGCCATCATCTACAAGCTGCTGCTCTCCACCCGCGACTTCGAGCGCACCCTGGCCAAGTACCCGGTGCCCGAGCCGGTGGCCGACCCCGTCGAGGCGACCCTCCCGGCCCAGGCCGGGGCCCCCGCGGCCGAGCAGAGCGAGCGCAACGCCCGCCTCTGACCCGCGACACCGCAGTACACACAGAAGGGGCGGACCCGACCGGGTCCGCCCCTTCCGCATGCGCCCGCACACGCGGTACGCGCCGCACGCGCGGCTCGCGCCGTACGTACCGCGAGGCCCCCGGCATCACCCGGAGGCCCCGCTCACCGGCCTCAGCCCCCGGCGAAGGGGTGGAAGCCCTCGTACTCCTCCTGCGCCTCGTCGCGCTCGGCCTGCCGGTCGCGGCGGCGCTGCGCGGCGGGCCGCTCGCCCTCCAGGCGGTGGTCCTCGCCACGGCGGCCGAGCATCTCGGCACCGGCCAGCATGGTCGGCTCCCAGTCGAAGACCACGGCGTTGTCCTCGGGGCCGATGGCGACGCCGTCACCCGTGCGGGCGCCGGCCTTCATCAGCTCCTCCTCGACACCGAGGCGGTTGAGCCGGTCGGCGAGGTAGCCCACCGCCTCGTCGTTGTTGAAGTCGGTCTGCCGCACCCAGCGCTCGGGCTTCTCGCCGCGCACCCGGTACAGCGACTCCTCCTCGCGGGTCACGGTGAACCCGGAGTCGTCCACCGCCTTCGGTCGGATGACGATCCGCGTCGCCTCCTCCTTCGGCCGTGCCGCGCGGGCCTCGCCGACCAGCTCCGCGAGGGCGAAGGAGAGCTCCTTCAACCCCTTGTGGGCGACGGCGGAGACCTCGAAGACGCGGTAGCCGCGCTCCTCCAGGTCCGGGCGGACCATCTCGGCGAGGTCCTGGCCGTCGGGCACGTCGATCTTGTTGAGGACGACGATGCGCGGACGGTCGTCCAGGCCGCCGTAGCTCTTCAGCTCCTCCTCGATGACGTCGAGGTCGGAGACCGGGTCGCGCTCCGACTCCAGCGTCGCCGTGTCCAGCACGTGCACCAGGACCGAGCACCGCTCGACGTGGCGCAGGAACTCCAGGCCGAGGCCCTTGCCCTGGCTGGCGCCGGGGATGAGGCCGGGGACGTCCGCGACCGTGTAGACGGTGGAGCCTGCGGTGACCACGCCGAGGTTGGGGACCAGCGTGGTGAAGGGGTAGTCGGCGATCTTCGGGCGGGCCGCGGAGAGCACCGAGATCAGCGAGGACTTGCCCGCGCTCGGGTAGCCGACCAGCGCGACGTCGGCGACGGTCTTCAGCTCCAGGACCACGTCACCGGCGTCGCCCGGCTCGCCGAGCAGCGCGAAGCCGGGCGCCTTGCGGCGGGCCGAGGCCAGCGCGGCGTTGCCCAGGCCCCCGCGGCCGCCACTGGCGGCGACGAAGGTGGTGCCCTCGCCGATCAGGTCGGCCAGGACCTCGCCGTTCTTGTCGAGGACGACGGTGCCGTCCGGCACCGCCAGGACCAGGTCCTGGCCGTCCTTGCCGGAGCGGTTGCCGCCCTCGCCGGGCCGGCCGTTGGTGGCCTTGCGGTGAGGGCTGTGGTGGTACTCGAGCAGGGTGGTCACGGACTGGTCCACGACGAGGATGACGTCCCCGCCGCGGCCGCCGTTGCCGCCGTCCGGGCCGCCGAGCGGCTTGAACTTCTCACGGTGGACGGAGGCACAGCCGTGGCCTCCGTTACCCGCGGCGACATGCAGTTCGACGCGGTCCACGAAGGTGGTCATGGAAGGTGCCTCCGATACGCACAGGGGAAAACTAGGGGTACTGCTTGGGGTACTGCTGGTGCTGGGTGCTGCTGGTGCGGGGCCGGCACGCGTGGTGCCGGTCTCACGCGGAGCGCGGCGGAAAGCCGCCCTCCTCTTCAATTGTCCACAACAAGCGAAGGGCGGACCCCCTTCCCGTTCGGGGAAGTGAGGTCCGCCCTCGCGAAAAACCGCTGTCAGCTACCTGCGAAGAAGATCAGGCGGCCGGAACGATGTTCACGACCTTGCGGCCGCGGTGGGTACCGAACTCCACCGCGCCGGGGTTCAGCGCGAACAGCGTGTCGTCCTTGCCACGGCCGACGCCCGCGCCGGGGTGGAAGTGGGTGCCGCGCTGGCGGACCAGGATCTCACCGGCGTTGACGACCTGACCGCCGAAGCGCTTCACGCCGAGCCGCTGAGCATTGGAATCGCGACCGTTCCGAGTGGACGATGCGCCCTTCTTGTGTGCCATGTCTCCTCAGTCCCTTACTTCGCAGCCGTGGGGATGCCGGTGACCTTGACCGCCGTGTACTGCTGGCGGTGGCCCTGGCGACGGCGGTAACCGGTCTTGTTCTTGTAGCGAAGGATGTCGATCTTCGCACCCTTGTGGTGGTCGACGACCTCGGCCTGGACCTTGATGCCGTCCAGCACCCACGGGTCGCTGGTGACCGACTCGCCGTCCACGAGCAGCAGGGTCGAGAGCTCGACCGTGTCGCCGACCTTGGCGGTGGAAATCTTGTCAACCTCAACGATGTCACCGACAGCAACCTTGTGCTGGCGGCCACCGCTGCGCACGATGGCGTACACGCGGATCTCACTCTCTGTCACTCAGAAAACGGACCTCTGAAGCCAGCCGCCCAAGCGGGCCCGCGAAGGGCCCGGCACATCCTGGGAGGGACGAGCGGCCTCTCCCTGACAGGCGCTGCGAGCGCCGCATCGCGGGAGGAAGGTGCTCAGAGGGTGGCGCACAAACGCCGAGGGTAAAGGCTACGGGACCGCTGTCCCGAGGGTCAAACCGGGTCTCACCGGCTCACCTGGCCGGTGCGGGCCGGCCGGGATGGTCCCGGCCCGGCCGCCCCCCCCGACGGCGCCGTCCACGGGGGAGGCGGGGGCGGCCCGGTTCTTTGGCGCCGCCGTAG
>NZ_JBHXJE010000031.1:0-75392 GCF_042723275.1 Streptomyces sp. NPDC058373
GCGTCGGGCGGCGCGCGCCGGCGGGGGGGGGGCGGGGGGGGGGGCGCGTGGCGGGGGCGCCCCCCGGGGGCCCCCCCCCGGGGCCCGGCGCTCGCCGGAGCCCCGGCCGCCCGCGACGGTCCACGGCAGCAGGGGAACAGCGACAGCACGGCCCCGCGGTGTCTCTCGCCAAGGGGGGCCGTTTTCGGACATACCGAGCCGGTTCCCCTGCGGCCCCGCTCACTCCCCGGGATCCTTCCGGCCCGTCAGCCGCGTCGGCCCGATCCGTTCGCGGACCAGCGTCCGGTGCCACCAGTCGC
This sequence comes from Streptomyces sp. NPDC058373, assembly GCF_042723275.1. Lineage (NCBI taxonomy): Bacteria > Bacillati > Actinomycetota > Actinomycetes > Kitasatosporales > Streptomycetaceae > Streptomyces > Streptomyces sp. NPDC058373. Next base: position 300 of record NZ_JBHXJE010000031.1, read on the forward strand.
CGGTCGCCCGCCGCTCCGCCCGGGTCGTGAAGCGGTACCGGTACAGCAGGACCCGCACGTGGACCGGCGGCGCGTCGGCCGGGAACGGGGAGTGCCGCAGCAGGCGCAGCGTGTCGCGGTCGCCGGTGAGCAGGCGCTCCACGAAGCCGTCGAGCCAGGCCCGGGCGTAGGCCGGGGAGAGCGCCGCGAACCACATCATCCAGTCGAGCCGCAGATGGTACGGGGCGAACTGGCGGGGCCGCCGCGCCGGATCACCCGGCTTGCCCCGGAACTCGTAGGCCAGCCACCGCGTCTTGGGGCCCGGCGCGGCGTCGTCGGTGCCCTCCACGACCAGCTCGTGGCGGACGCGGCTCACCGTGCCGAAGGCGCCGTAGGAGTTGACCAGCCGCAGCGGGTCCCAGGAGCGGTTCATCGTCTGCCCGCGAGAGAGCAGGTTGCGGAGCGGGCGGAAGCTGAGCGCCAGCAGCCCGGCCGTCGCCGCGCAGACCACCACCACGTACCAGAGCGGGGGAGACGGCAGCGCGCGCTCCCCGGCGAGCGGGGCGAGGTCGAGGACGGTGACCGCCAAGGCGATGGTCAGCCAGTTCAGCCAGGCGAAGTTGCCCGAGGCCACCAGCCAGAGCTGGGTGACGATCATGACGCAGGCCGCCGCGCCCGCCACCGGCTGCGGCGTGAAGAGCAGCACCGGCACCCCGAGCTGCACGACGTGGTTGGCGGCCGCCTCCACCCGGTGCACCGGGCGCGGCAGCAGATGGAAGAAGCGGCTCAGCGGACCGGGCATCGGCTGCGTCTCGTGGTGGTGGTAGAGGCAGGTCAGCTCCCGCCAGCAGCGGTCCCCGCGCCACTTCACCAGCCCCGCCCCGAACTCCACCCGGAAGAGCGCCCAGCGCAGCAGGAGCAGCACCGGCAGCGGCGGGGCCACCCGGTCGTTGCCCAGCAGGACGGCGAGGAAGCCCGTCTCCAGGAGCAGCAGCTCCCACCCGAAGCCGTACCAGAGCCGTCCGGCGTTGACGAAGGACAGGTACAGCACCCACGGCACCGTCCACAACAGCATCGCGCCCCACAGCGGGAGCAGCCCGTCGGCGCCCGCCAGCAGCGCCGCCGAGACCGCGCACCCCGTCCAGGCGCAGCAGGCGAAGAACCGGTCGGAGCGGCGCGGCAGCAGCAGGCTCGGCGTCGTCCGCCACTGCTTCCAGGTGACGGAGACCGGTACGGGAGTCATCCCCCGGCTGCCGTTCAGGGCGCGGAACTGGAGGGCCGTGGTGAGGAAGGCGACCAGGTAGAGCAGGGCCAGCAGGCGCTGGAAGACCAGGCGGCTCAGCCAGTACTCCGGCGCCGCGAACCATTCCATCGGGGCCTCTCCTCCGTGCCGGGGCGGGTCCATCGTCCCCCTTGAGGACCCGGGGACCGCGTATTGGCCCCCGGGGACGGCGAAATATCGACCTATCCCCCCAAGGGTGGGAAAGTGAAAACATGGCTGACCGGGGTGCGAACGCCCACTCCCTCCCGGACGACTGGCCGGCGGACCCGGACCCGATCCTGGCTCTGAACCGTATGGGCAGCTTCGACTGGGACCTGGACAGCGGCCTGATGGCGATGGACAGCCAGGCGCTGGCCGTGTTCGACATGCGCCCCGAGGAGTACGACAACAACCCGGAGACCCTCTCCTCCCGGGTGCCGCACGACGAGGCGCGGCGGCTCGACGAGATCGTCTCCGAAGCCCTCAAACAGGGCGTGGAGAACTACGGCGGCTACTTCCGGATGCGCTGCCGCGACGGCACCCTGCGCTGGACCCACACCCAGGGCTACATCCGCCGGGACGAGGACGGCCGCCCCCTCCGTATCGTCGGGCTGGTCCGCGACGCCACCCAGGAGCTCAACGACACCACCGCCCGCAGCCGCCGCATCGACCGGCGCCGCCGCGAGGCGGGCATCGTGCAGTCCACCACCGACGCCCTGGCCGGCGCCCGCACCCTCGCCGACGTCGTCGAAGTCCTCCAGGACCCGGACGTCCTGGAACGCCTCGGAGCCGCCGACATCGCGCTGGGCCTGCTCGAAGGCGGCCGCATCCGGCTGCGGGCGACCGGCCCCGCCGACGGCTTCGTCAGGGAGGCCGAGCAGATCCGGCTGGACGAGCCCTATCCGCTGAACGAGACGATCCGCACCCTGGAGCCCCGCTTCATCGAGAGCCGGGCCGAGTTCGAGCGCCGCTATCCGCGTCTCATCGGCCACCTGCGGCGCAGCAGCATCCGCTCCGCCGCCTACCTGCCGCTCATCGCCCAGGCCCGCCCCATCGGTGCCCTCGCCGTGTACTACCGCGGCGACACCCAGTTCGGCGAACGCGCCCGCACCCTCCTCATCGGCCTTGGCAGCACCATCGCCCAGAGCGTTCAACGGGCCCTCTTCTACGAACAGGAGAAGGACCTCGCCGAGGGTCTCCAGCAGGCCATGCTGCCCCGCACCATTCCCGCCGTCCCGGGCGCGCAGATCGCCGTGCGCTACCGCTCCGCCCGCGCCGGGCGCGACGTCGGCGGCGACTGGTACGACGTCATCCCGCTGCCCGGCGGCCACGTCGGCCTGGTCATCGGCGACGTCCAGGGCCACGACACGCACGCCGCCGCCGTCATGGGGCAGCTCCGCATCGTCCTGCGCGCCTACGCCGCCGAAGGGCACCCGCCCGCCACCGTGATGGCCCGCGCCTCCGCCTTCCTCGAAGAGCTGGACACCGACCGGTTCGTCACCTGCCTGTACGCCGACGCCGACCTCACCACCGGGGTCATGCAGATGGTCCGGGCCGGCCACCTCGACCCGCTCATCCGCGCCGCCGACGGCGCCTGCACCCGCGTCCCGGTGCCCGGCGGCATGCCCCTCGGCCTCTCCGTCGGGTTCGGCGAGCTCCAGTACCCGGTCGCCACCGTCGAACTCGACCCAGGCAACACCGTCATCCTCTGCACCGACGGCCTCGTCGAACGTCCCGGCGACGACCTCGACGACGGCTTCCGCGCCCTGGCACGGCTGGTCCGCGACGGGCCGCGGAGTCTCGACGCCCTCGCCGACCTGCTCTGCGCCGACGTCGACAGCCGCGACGGCCAGGACGACGTGGCGATCCTGCTGATGCGCCGCCGTACCGGCTCCACCCCGGCGGCGGGCGGGCGGCTGCGCCAGCACGTCGCGCCCGAGGACCCCGAGGCACTCGCCGGGGCCCGCCACCTCATCCGGGCCGCGGTCCGCTCCTGGGGCTCCGGCGAGCGCGCCGACGAGATCGAACTCGCCGCCGACGAGATGATCACCAACGCCCTGATGCACACCGAGGGCTCGGCCGTCGTCACCCTGCGCGTGCTGACCGGCACCGACCGGAGGCTGCGGGTCGAGGTCGAGGACACCTCCAGCGCCCTGCCGCGCCGCCGCGAGGCCGGTGCGGACGGTGTCTCCGGGCGCGGCCTGCTCCTGGTCGACCGGCTCGCCGACGGCTGGGGCGTCGAGGCGCGCGGCACCGGCAAGTGCGTGTGGTGCGAGTTCGTCGTCCCGCCCGGGCCCGACCGCGTCTGAGCGGTCCCCCGTACGGGAAGCGCCCCGGCCGCCGCTGAGGCAGGCTGGAACCATGCCGGAGCTGCCCGAAGTCGAAGCCCTGCGGGAATTCCTCTCCGTCCACGCCGTCGGCCGCACGGTGGAGCGGGTCCTGCCGGTCGCCTTCCACGTCCTGAAGACCTACGACCCGCCGGCCACCGCCCTGGACAAGCAGCCGGTCACCGCCGTCGACCGGTACGGCAAGTTCCTCGACCTCACCGTCGGCCCCCTGCACCTCGTCACCCACCTGGCGCGCGCCGGGTGGCTCCGCTGGAACGCCAGCTTTCCCGCCGCGCCGCCCCGCCCCGGCAAGGGCCCGCTGGCGCTGAGGGTGGTCCTCGACGGCGGCTCCGGCTTCGACCTCACCGAGGCAGGCACGCAGAAGCGCCTCGCGGTGTACGTCGTCCGCGACCCCGCCGAGGTCCCCGGCATCGCCCGGCTCGGCCCCGACCCGCTCGCGGACGGCTTCGACCGCGACCGGCTCGCCGCCCTCCTCGCTCCCGAGAGCCGCCTCCTCAAAGGCGCCCTGCGCGACCAGAGCCTGATCGCGGGCGTCGGCAACGCCTACAGCGACGAGATCCTGCACGCCGCCCGGCTCTCCCCGTTCAAGAACGCCGGACGCCTCACCGACGAGGAGACCACCGCCCTGTACGAGGCGCTCCGCACCACCCTCGCCGACGCCGTCGAACGCGGCCGGGGCGTCGCCGCGGGCCACCTCAAGAAGGAGAAGAAGAGCAACCTGCGCGTCCACGGCAAGGAGGGCGAAACCTGCCCCGTCTGCGGCGACACCATCCGCTCCGTCAACTTCGCCGACTCCTCCCTCCAGTACTGCCCCACCTGCCAGACCGGCGGCAAGACCCTCGCCGACCGCCGCCTCAGCCGCCTGCTGAAGTGAGTCGGCCCGCGGCGCCGGCCTCGGCAGGGCCCAGCCAGGGCCCGGACGGATTGGCCGGAACGCGACCAGCACCTACACTCCACCGGCATGCTGCGCGTACTGGCTGTGGACGACGAGGAACCGGCGCTGGCCGAACTGCTCTACCTGCTGCGCGCCGACCCCCGGGTGCGCGCGGCGGAGGGCGCGACCGACGCCACCGAGGCGCTGCGGCGCATCACCCGGGCCGTGGAGGCGGGACCGGACAGCGACGAGGCCATCGACGTGCTCTTCCTCGACATCCAGATGGCGGGGCTCACCGGGCTCGACGTGGCCCGCCTGCTGGCCGGTTTCGCCCGCCCGCCGCTCATCGTCTTCGTCACCGCCCACGAAGGCTTCGCCGTGCGCGCCTTCGACCTCAAGGCCGTCGACTACGTCCTCAAGCCCGTCCGCCGCGAGCGCCTCGCCGAAGCCGTCCGGCGCGTCGCCGAACAGGCCGAGGCGCTCGGATACCGCAGGGCCGCACCGCCCGCCACCACCACCCCCGACACCATCCCGGTGGAACTCGGCGGCGTCACCCGGCTCGTCGCCGTGCAGGACATCGCCTACGCCGAGGCCCAGGGCGACTACGCCCGCCTGCACACCCAGGACGCCAGCCACCTGGTCCGCGTCCCGCTGACCACCCTGGAGGAACGCTGGCAGCAGCACGGCTTCGTCCGCATCCACCGCCGCCACCTCGTCGCCCTCCACCGCATCGACGAACTCCGCCTCGACGGCGGCTCGATGAGCGTCCGTGTCGGCGACGCCGAACTCGCCGTCTCCCGCAGGCACGCCAGCCGGCTGCGGGAACTGCTCCTCGGACGCTCCGCGGGCTGACCCCCGTGACCTGCCCGTTCGCCGCCGACCCGGCCGCATCGAAGGGCGCGGCGCACCCCTTCAACCCGCCACGCCGAGCGGTTAGACTCCCCGCCGTGTCCGCAGAGCCAGCGCCGCGCCGCGAGACCGTGACCGGCGAACCCCGGCGCGTGCACCGGCCCCAGCGCCCCCACACCCGCTGGGAGATCGACGAACAGACCACCCTCGGCGCCGCCTACGTCCGCTCCCTCATGCGCGGCCAGCTGCGCACCGGGCTCGCCGCGTTCGCCGTCCTCGTGCTGCTCCTGGTCACCCTGCCGCTCTTCTTCGGCGCCCTCGGCAGCGCCACGGTCGTCTGGGCCGTCCTCGGCTTCGCCGCGTACCCCGTCCTCGTCGTCATCGCCTGGTGGTACGTCCGCCGCGCCGAGCGCAACGAGAGCGACTTCGCCCGCCTCGTCGAGGGCGCCGAGCACCGCGGTGGGCCGTGAACCCGGCCTACGCCATACCGGCCGTCGCCGCCGTCGTCCTCGCCACCGTCCTCATCGGCGGCTTCGGCCTGCGCCTGTCCCGCACCACCTCCGACTTCTACGTCGCCTCCCGCAGTGTCGGCCCCGGCCTCAACGCCGCCGCCATCAGCGGCGAATACCTCTCCGCCGCCTCCTTCCTCGGCGTCGCCGGCCTCCTGCTCGTGCACGGCCCGGACATGCTCTGGTACCCGGTCGGCTACACCGCCGGCTACCTGGTCCTGCTCGTCTTCGTCGCCGCCCCGCTGCGCCGCTCCGGCGCCTACACGCTGCCCGACTTCGCCGAGAGCCGCCTGGAGTCCCGCCAGGTACGGCTGCTCGTCTCCATGTTCGTGGTCGGCGCGGGCTGGCTCTACCTCGTCCCGCAGCTCCAGGGCGCCGGACTGACCCTCTCCCTGCTCACCGGCGCGCCCCGCTGGCTCGGCGGGGCCGTCGTCGCCGCCGTGGTCATCCTCGCCGTCGCCGCGGGCGGGATGCGCTCCATCACCTTCGTGCAGGCCTTCCAGTACTGGCTCAAACTCACCGCGCTGCTGATCCCCGCCTTCTTCCTGCTCATCGTCTGGCACCGTGACGGCGGCGCCGCCCCCGCCTTCCCCGACATCCCCGCCGCCCTGCTCGGCGGCGCCGGGGCGGACCAGCCGCTCGCCACCAGCCGCGCCGACCACCCGCTCTACGCCACCTACGGCCTGATCGTCGCCACCGTCCTGGGCACCATGGGCCTGCCCCACGTCGTCGTCCGCTTCTACACCAGCCCGCACGGCCGCGCCGCCCGCCGCACCACCCTCATGGTCCTCACCCTGGTCGGCTTCTTCTACCTGCTGCCGCCCGTCTACGGCTGGCTCGGCCGCCTCTACGCACCCGCCCTCAGTCAGGCCCACGACGCCGACGCCACCGTGCTGCTCCTCCCGGGCCTGATGGTCGGCGGCGTCGGCGGGGACCTCCTCGGCGCCCTCGTCGCCGGCGGCGCGTTCGCCGCCTTCCTCTCCACCGCCTCCGGCCTCACCATGGCCGTCGCCGGGGTGCTCACCCAGGACGTGCTGCCCTCCCGCGGCGTGCGCCACTTCCGGTTCGCCACGGTCCTCGCCATGGCGGTGCCGTGCGCCGGAACAATCCTGGTCAGCGGCGTCCCCGCGGCCGACGCCGTCGGCATGGCCTTCGCCGTCTCCGCCTCCGCCTTCTGCCCCCTGCTCGTCCTCGGCATCTGGTGGCGCCGCCTGACCCCGCCCGGCGCCGTCGCCGGGCTCCTCCTCGGCGGTGGCGCCTCCCTGCTCGCCGTCGGCCTCACCGTCGCGGGCGTCGTCCGCTCGGGCTGGCTGCACACCCTGCTGGCCTGGCCCGCGGTCTGGTCGGTCCCGGTCGGCTTCCTCACCATGGTCCTCGTCTCCCTCGCCACCCCCGGCAGCGTGCCCCCGCACACCAGCACCACCATGACCCGGCTCCACCTCCCCGAGGCCCTCACCGTCCGCCGCCCGCCCCCGGCCGACGAGCCCGCCCCCGCCGAGCCGCCCGCCCGCCGCCTGCGCGTCACCGGAGGCGGCCGATGAGCTCCACCGCCACCGCCGTCCTGCTCGCCCTCTGCCCGCTGCTGCTCGCCGGCGGCTTCCTGGCCGGGCGCCGCACCGCCCACCCGGCCGGGCGCAGCGACCTCGGCACCCCCGTCGAACGCGCCACCTTCGAGACGCTGCACACCGCCTCCCTCGCCGCCCCGCCGCTGCGCGCCGGACTCACCGAGGACAGCGCCCGCAAGGCCGCCCGCAGGCTCCGCTCGCTGCTGGGCACCGACGCCCTCTGCCTCACCAACCGCTCCACCGTGCTCACCTGGCACGGCACCGGCGAACACCACGCCAAGCAGGTCCTCGACCACCTCGCCGACGTGCTCGACGCGGGCCGCAGCGCCGCCTTCGACTGCGGCTGCCGCGCCGACGACTGCCCGCTGCGCTGGGCCGTGGCCGCCCCCATCGTGGTCGACCAGCGGGTCCTCGGCGCCCTCGTCGCCTACGCGCCCCGCGAGTCGGCGGTGCTGGCGCGTGCCACCGACGAGGTGGCCCGCTGGGTCTCGGTCCAGCTGGAACTGGCCGAGCTCGACCGCTCCCGCACCCGGCTCATCGAGGCGGAGATCAAGGCGCTGCGGGCCCAGATATCCCCGCACTTCATCTTCAACTCGCTGGCCGCCATCGCCTCTTTCGTCCGCACCGACCCCACCCGCGCCCGCGAACTCCTCCTGGAGTTCGCCGACTTCACCCGCTACTCGTTCCGCCGCCACGGCGAGTTCACCACCCTCGCCGACGAACTCCACTCCATCGACCAGTACCTGGCCCTGGTCCGCGCCCGCTTCGGCGACCGGCTCGCCGTCACCCTCCAGATCGCCCCCGAGGTGCTCGCCGTCACGCTGCCCTTCCTCTGCCTCCAGCCGCTGGTCGAGAACGCCGTCAAACACGGCCTGGAGGGCGCGGTCACCCGCAGCCGCATCACCCTCACCGCCCAGGACGCCGGAGCGGAGGCGGAGGTCGTCATCGAGGACGACGGCGTCGGCATGGACCCCGACCGGCTCCGCGCCATCCTGCGCGGCGAGGGCGGCCCGTCCGCGGGCGTCGGCCTGCTCAACGTGGACGAACGCCTGCGCACCGTCTTCGGCGACGCGTACGGCCTGGTCATCGAGACGGCCCGGGGCGCCGGCACCCGCATCACGGTGCGCATACCGAAGTTCCGCGCGGGCGTGCACTCGTCGCCGCCTGAGGCGGGGCAGCTGCCCTGACGGGGACCGCGAGCGGCGGTCGTCAGGGAGCCTGCGACCGGGCGGCCTCGTACGCCTGTCGCAGCTGCTCGGAGGCGGCGAGGGAGCTGCGGGATTCCGGAGTGACGCCGAGGTGCATCTCGCGCAGTTCGTCCATGAGGTCACCGACGAGGTGCGGCGAGTCCGCGAGGATGCGGGCCCGCACCGCGAGTTCCGGGGTAGTGGGCCTGTGCCGCAGCCCCCACGCGCCGAGGGCGACCATCACGGGGAGGGTCTGGATGCCGGCCTCGGTGAGGGTGTAGGTCGCTCGCTGGCCACGACGGGCGGCATCGTCGCGGGTGAGGAGGCCCGCCGCGACGAGCTTGCGCAGCCGGCCGGCGAGGATGTTGGACGCGATGCCCTCTTCGTTCCGGGTCAGCAGGTCGCGGAAGTGACGACGACCGCCGAAGATCACGTCACGGAGCACGATCAAGGTCCACGGGTCGCCCAGAACCTCCACCGCGGCATTGATCGCACACCCCGAACGCGGCTCCTCGCGCATCGCCCACCTCCTGACTGATTGCGGCTCGCAACTCCTCATCGTAAGGTGCGTCAACCAGTTGCGGATCGCAATCACTCAGGGAAGCTGGACCACATGGCCAAGGCCCGCGTGCACAACTTTCACGTCTCCCTCGACGGCTACGGCGCAGGCGAGACGATCACGCTCGACGCACCCATCGGCGGCGCCGAGGGGCTGTTCGCGCGCTTCGACGGACGGGTCATCGACGGCGTGGACGCCGTGGAAGACCCGATCACCCTCGACCGGGCTCTCACGAGCACCTGGGGTCAGGGCATCGGGGCCGAGATCATGGGCCGGGGCAAGTTCGGTCCGCAGACCGGCGAGTGGACCGACGACGGCTGGCGGGGCTGGTGGGGCGACGAGCCGCCCTTCCGCACGCCCGTGGTGGTGCTCACCCACCACCGGCGTGACCCCCTCCACTTCGACAACGGGACGAGCTTCCACTTCCTCGACGCCACACCCGAGGACGCACTCGCCTACGCCCAGGACCTCGCGGGCGGCCGGGACGTTCGCGTCGGCGGCGGCCCCTCCACCGTCCGGCAGTTCCTCGCGGCCGACCTGGTCGACTTCATGCACCTGGTCACCGTGCCCCTCACCCTCGGCGCGGGGGTCTCGCTGTGGGACGGGATGGCCGGAGTCCAGGACCGCTTCACCATCGAGTCGGTGCCCTCGGCGAGCGGCCTCACCCACCACTTCTGGAATCGCGTCACGTCCGGCTGAGGCCTGTTTCGACCGGCCGCTCAGAACAGATGGATCGCCAGATGCCCCAGCGGCAGCCCCAGCCGCCACGCCGGGGTCCACACCTGCGGCCGCTCCTCGTCCGGCACGCCACCGCCGGGGACCGCGTCCAGGTCGGGGGCGAGGAGTTCGGTCTCCTCCAGCCACCGCCAGGCCGCCCGCGCGAGGCGCAGGTCCGCGTCCTCGGCGCCCCGGGCACCGCGCTCGGTGAGCCGCTCGGCGAGCCGCTCGGCGATCCACTCCTGCCAGGGCTGGTCGTACGCGGTGAGCGCGAGCCAGCTCTCCAGCTCGGTCACGACGCGGATGCCCGAGAGGGCGTCCTCGGTGTCGGCGAGGAAGACGGTGAGGGCCAGCGCCTCCCGCCCGGCCCGGAACTCGAAGGTGGTCGGCGGCATCAGGTCCCCGGTGCGCAGCAGTTCCTCCGCGATGTACTCCGCGTAGAACCACGCCATCGGCACCGCCGTGCCGCCGGTGCCGCCGCTCCCGTCCGTGCCGGTCCCGCTCTCGTACCGCATGCCGTCCTGCCTTCCTCCGGTCCGCGTCCCCGCCACCCGGGCCGGTGGCCCGCGAGGGCGGACAGGGACAGCCGATTACCGCGAGGGGCCACCCGGCAAGGCGCTTTGCCGAGCTTTGACCGAGCGTACGGTTTCAGCGCAGGTCGGTCGCGTATCCCGGCAAAACCCTGCGCAGGGCGCGCAGGGCGTAGTAGGCGCGGGACTTGACGGTGCCGACCGGGATGCCGAGCGTCGCGGCGGCCTCGGCGACGCTGGCACCGCGGAAGTAGACCTGGTGCAGGACGGCCCGGTGCTCGGGGCTGAGGGTGCGGACGGCCTGCCGTACGTCCAGGGTCGCCGCCGAGCGCTCCGCGTGGTCGGCCGCCACCCGGGAGTGGTCCAGGACCGCGTCGCCCACCTCGGCGGGGCGGGCGCGGCGGGCCCGGCGCGCGTCGATGGCCAGCCGCCGGGCCACGGTGAACAGCCAGGGCCGTATCGACCCGTAGCCGGACCGCAGCGCCTCCGGGTGCTGCCAGACGCGGACGAAGGTCTCCTGGACGAGGTCCTCCGCGCGCTGGCGGTCGCCGTCGGTCAGGCGGAGAAGGTAGGCGAAGAGGGCTCCGCCGTGCTCGTGCTGGAGGGCCGCGAGCTCCCGCTCGTGGGTGCGCGCCGCCGGAGCCTCGACAGTGGTGTGGGTCACGGTGGTCATGGGCGTATGCCAACGCAGCCCGCCCGCGACCGACATACGCCGCGCACCGATCTGCGGCGGGCGGTCGATGCTGTCGGTGAGTGGTGCGGCGAACGGGCGACCGGCCCGGGGGACCTGTCCCGCGCGGGCCGCGAAGCGGCGGGCGGCGGCCATCTCCGCCGGTCACCGCCGCGTGCGGCGCCGTGCCGGGGGTCAACGCCGTGCGCCGCCGACGCCTCAGGGGACGACCGTCACCGGCCAGCGGCCCGCCTTCACCAGGCGGACCGCCACCGAGCCGACGATGCGGTGCCCCGCCTGCTCGGAGGCGCCGACCACCACGGCGTCCGCGGTCAGCTCCTCCGCCGCCTGGACCAGGCCGGTGTACGGGTCGCCGTGGAAGGTGTGGAACTCCCAGCGCACCTCGTAGAGGTCCCGCAGCCGCTCGGCCGAGGCGCGCACCTCCTGCATCAGGTCCTCCGCCAGACCGTCCGGGGCGGCCGGGACGGGCATGCCCATCGCGCTGGAGACGGCGGCGACCGGCTGGACGTAGACGATGGCCAGCAGCGACTGCTGGCGGCGGGCGAGCCCGGCCGCGTACGCGGCCGCGCGCAGGGAGGGTGCCGATCCGTCGAGGCCGGCGAGGATCACCTTCGGCCCGTCCGTGCCGCGTTCGAACGAGGACGACTGGTGGCTGGTCACAGCGCAGAGGATAGGCGTTCGCACCCGCGGACGGTGGCGCGTCCCATCGGGTGCATGTCACCTCCCGCGCGGTGTGGGGGAGCGGCGGCGGGCCGCCCGCGTGCGAGGCATGAGATATGACGAACGACGCGTCCCTGGTCCCCCGAAGATTCCTGCTGCGGACCGCCGCGGTCCTCGGCGCCGCCGTCACCACCCGCCTCCTCACCGCCGACCCCACCGCCGAACCCGGCGGGGCAGCCCCGTCCGGCGGACCGCCCCCCGCCGCCTCCGGACCCGGCGCCGCCGTCCCCGCGCGGCCCGACCACCGGCTGCGGCCGCTCGCGGGGTACGGGGCCCCCGAAGCGGCCCGCCGCCTGCCGACCCCGGTGCGGACCCGGCCCATCCTGCGGATGGCGGGCGCCGCCCACCCCATGGTCCTCACCTTCGACGACGGGCCCGACCCGCGCTACACCCCGCCCGTCCTCGACCTGCTCCGCCGCCACCACGTGCGGGCCGCCTTCTTCGTCTGCGGCGAGATGGCCGAGACCCAGGGCGGGCTGCTGCGGCGGATGGTGGACGAGGGCCACGTCATCGGCAACCACTCCTGGTCGCACCCGCTGCTCACCCGGGCCTCCACCGCCGTGGTCCGCGCCGAACTGGAGCGCACCAGCGAAGCCGTCGAGCGGGCCGTCGGACAGCCCCCGCAGTGGATGCGCGCCCCCTACGGCGCGTGGAACCGCCGGGTCTTCCGGCTCGGCGCCGAACTCGGCATGGACGCCTTCGCCTGGACCGTCGACTCCCTGGACTGGAAGGAGCCCGGCACCCGGACCATCATCGACCAGGTGCTGAACGGGGCGGGGCCCGGTGTCATCGTGCTGGCCCACGACGCGGGCGGCGACCGCTCGCAGACGGTGGCCGCACTCCGCACCTACCTGCCCCGGCTCCTCGCCGACGGCCACCGCTTCACCGTGCCGGTGCGCGGGGAGGTCTGACACCCGGCCGGGGGGAGGGGCTCGGGCCGCCTCAGCGCACGGCGCTCAGGCGGGCGAAGACCACCACGTTGGCGTCGTACCCCTCGCCCTGCCGGTAACGGCCGCCGCAGGTGATCAGCCGCAGCTCCGGGCGGCCGGTGCCCGCGTACACCCGGCGCGCCGGGAACCCGTCCTTCGGCACCACGTCCACGCCGTACACGGTGAAGACCGCCGCCCGCCCGTCGGCGCGGGCCACCTCGACGCGCCCGCCCTTCTCCAGCGCGCCCAGTCCGTGGAAGACGGCGGGCCCGTCGGCCCCGTCCACGTGCCCGACCAGGACCGAGGTGCCGGACTCTCCCGGGGCCGGGGAGCCGGTGAACCAGCCCGCCGGGTGGGGCGCGCGCGCAGGCGGCGGATCGATCCAGCCCTCCCGGTCCAGCCCCACCGGCCGCACCGGCGCGTCGACCCCGGCCCCCGGCACCCGGACCCGCAGGGCGGGCGACGCGGACAGGCCCGTGGGGGAGGCCTGCGCGGTGGTGGCGCCGGACGCGTCGGCGGGGGAGAGGGCGCCGGTCGCCGCGGCCGGGGCGGGCTGCGGGGGGTGGCTGTCGAACTCGCCCGACCCGTTGCGGATCAGGGCCAGCCCGGTCAGCAGGAGCAGGGCCAGGACGCCCCACGGCGCGGGCCAGGAGGGCGGCCCGAGGCGGTCGAAGGGCCGGGGCTCGGGCATGGTGGCTTCCCTTCTCGACGCGGCCGGGCGGGCCTGGGCGCCACGGTATGCGCGGCCCGCCGGGGCGGCGACAGCGTCGGGGCGAACGGGTGGTCGCCCGCGCGGACCGACGCCGCGTCCCGCGAGCGGGAACGCCGACTCGCGTGCGGAACCGGGTCTTTTGACGGGGTGTTCCCCAGGGCGGGGTTGCGCTTTCGGCGGCGCCTGCCCAGTAGGGGGGACCGTGCCCGGGTTACTGGGCGCGCGGGTGGGCTTCGTTCCGACACGAAGGGGCCTGAGCGAGCTCGGCCCACCCTCGGGGGCTCAGCGGTGGTGGGCGAGCCGCCTGACGGGCCGTCGCCGGGACGCGGCCGTGCTCCTCGATCTACCGGGGCCCCGACTCCACTCTGTGCGCGCGGGCGGCATTCGAGGCACACGTGCGCCTTCGGCAACCCCGGCGGCGCGCGGGCCGATTCGCTGACCTCTGATGGTGTGTCGTGTGCACGGGACGCGCACACGTGGCGGCGCGGCAGTCTGGCGGAGGGCGACATCCCACGGCCGGAGTCCGGCGAGACGCACCGGGCCCCCGCGCGACCCGGTGGGCCGTGGCTTCCCGACGGCGCTCCGCCCGTCCGTGATGCGCTCCCTGACGCCGCGCCACGCCGTTGCCGGAGGGGCCGTGCGGTGGGTCGTCCCGTCCGGGCGCGGCCATCCGGGTCGTCGCACCGGCCGGTTCCTGACCGGCCGTGAGCTGCGAGAACCGTTCCGCGCCCGGCCGCTCGCCGGCGTGTCGGCCACCGGATCGGACGCGCGCCGACATGCGGGCGCCCCCGCGCGGTCCGATGGTCTCCCGTGGGAGGCGCTGCCGCCGACCGACCGGGGGACAGCCCCCGGGGTGTCTCCCGCGGAGGTCCCAGATGCGTACTCCCCGTGGCCGCACGGCCGCCGCCGTGTGCGTCCTGCTGGCGCTGTCGGCCCCGTCGGCCGCGGCGGACGGTGGTCCCGGCAACATCGTCGTCGCCCCGTCGGTCACCACCCGGGACGAGCCGGTCACGGTCACCGTCCACGCGGCCTCCTGCCGCAACGGCTCGGCCTCCTCCCCGGCCTTCGGCCGCACCCCGCTGACCCCGCAGGCGGACGGCGACGGCGGCCACGCCACGCCCGCCGTGGCCCGCGACGCGGCGCCCGGGAGTTACGACATCACGGTGACGTGCGACGATGGCCGCTCCGTCACCCGCACCGCGGCCTTCACCGTCATCAACGGCGGCGTACGGGGCGGCCACGGCCCCGCGCCCTCGGACGGCGCTTCCACCGCCGACCTGGTCATCGGCGGCCTCATGGTGGCCTCCGCTCTTATCGGCGGCGGAGTGCTCTGGCTGCGGGGCGAGGGCGAGGGACGCCGCTTCCCGGCGTGAGTGGCGGCCCGGCGGTCGAGGGACGGGCCGCCGCCCCGCGCTACTTGGTCACATGCGGGAAGAATTCCAGGAACGGCTCCGCCGTGGTCGCCACGCCTCGGCTGTAGGGCGCGTCGAAGTCCCAGATGAGGAAGAGCAGGAAGGCGATCAGGGCGGAGAAGAGACCGGCGAGAATCATCTCCCGGGCCGTCCGCCGGATCTGTAGCGCGAAGATCATCCCCAGCGTCACCAGCCCGCCGGTGATCAGCCCGAACCAGACCACGCCCGGCATCGTCGCCTCGGCGCTGTCCGCGCGGGCGCCGCGGGCCTGGTCCGCCGCCATCACCTGGTCCATCAGCGGCTGGTACGCCTGCGCCTCGAACTCGTCGGCCGGCTCGTAGTCGGTGACGTCGTGGCGTACCCGGTCGAGCAACCGCGCGCCCTCTTCGGTGAGTTCGCCGCGATCGGCCATCGCCTTCCACTCGACGGCCGTGACATGGCCGACATAGGCGTCGACATCCGCCCGGATGCGGTCCCGGACGTCCGCCGGATAGATGCGCACCCGCTCCGTGACCTCGTGCAGCGCCTGCGCCTCGGCCCGGACGTGGTCCTCTGCCGCGTTCCGCGCCTCCCAGACGCCCGCGATGGCCAGACCCAGCACGATCGCGTAGACCACGCCGATCATCATCGTCATGTACTCGATGACGTCCGGCGTCTCGCTGGGGTCGTCGTCGTCACCCACGCGCCGGTGGCGCAAGGTGGTCACCAGCACGACGACAGCGCAGACGACCGCCATCGCGAGAATGAGAACAAGCCATTCCGACATGGGTTCCTCCGGCGGTCAGCGGGGCCGCAGCGCGGCGACCGCGAGGACCGCGGGTGCCGTGATGAGCAGGGTGAGCGAGACGAGCGAGGGGCCGTGCCGGGGCTGCGTGCGCCGGGCGGGCGGCCGGTACGCCGGGTAGACCACCGGTTTCACCGAGGGCCGGGGCGCCGCCGAAGGCGTCGGGGACGGCTCCGGTGTCCGGGTGGGCGTGGGGGCAGGCGCGGGCGGTGGGGGCGCGGGCGGTGGGGGAGGTGCCGGACGCGTCGGAGGCGGAACGGCCTTCGGCGGCTCGGGGGTCGGCGTCGGCGCGGGCGGAGGTGGCGGGGGAGGGGGTGGTGGAGACGGAGGCGGGGGCGGGGGCGCCGTCGGCGTGGGGGCCGGCGGGACCGGCCCGGCCGAGCAGTCGCCGTCGGTGGAGACCGACACCCCGCTGTCGTCGCCGTCACCGATCGAGGCGTAGCCGCAGTCGGAGGCATGGGCCTGCGGGGGCGTCGTCAGCAGCCACGCCAGGCAGGCGACCGCCAGCAGGCAGGCCGCCCGGAGCAGCGACCGGAGCCCCGGCGGAGGGAAGGGGGCGACCGGCCCCCGCGCGGATACGTGCACGCCTCGGATCATGGGCCGCCCGCACCCGCCGTACGCGTCGGCCGGGACCGATTGGTCCGAACGGGTGGTGGCCGCGCGTTCGGGTTTATCCGGGCGCCGGACCGGCGCGGTAACGCCCGGCGCGCGTGTCCCCGCGGCCGCCCGTCAGGTGTCGCCGGTCACTCCGGGGCCCGCGGGGCATGTGCGCTCCTGAGGACCGGCCCCTTCGCTCCGTGCGCGGACGGTGCCGGATTCCCACCGCGGATTCCCCGCGCTTCTGCGGTACCTGGTCCGCTTTTCTTCTCTTCGCCCACCCGCGCCGCGTGTGCCGCGCGCCTCTTCCACTTGAGTCCGGGGGGTTCCGGGGGACATGATCCACCCTGCCCCCGCAGCGCCGCTGTCGCAGGCTGTGACTGAGAACGGACGGTCAATTTCCGCTTCAGGTCGCTGTATTGGCGGGTGATCAGTAGCCTCTGCCCGAACACCGGCTGTCCACCTCTGGGAGACATTGATGGAGCGTCCCGCCTGGGCGCCGCGAGGTATCGACATCACGGTGCCGAGCGTGTCCCGCATCCATGACTACTACCTGGGCGGTTCGCACAACTTCGAGGCCGACCGGGAGGCCGCCCGCCGGGCGATGCGGTTCCTGCCGGGGCTGCCGAAGATCCTCCGGGCCGACCGGGCCTTCACCCGCCGCGCCGTGCGCTGGGCGGTCGGCCAGGGCGTCACCCAGTTCCTCGACATCGGCTCCGGAATCCCCGCCTTCGGCAACGTCCACGAGTCCGCCCGCGCCGCCGACCCCGGTGCCCGCGTCGTCCTCGTCGACCACGACCCGGTCGCCGTCGCCCACAGCCGTACCGTGCTGGAGGGCGACGAGCGCGCCGGTGCGTTCGCCGCCGACCTGCGCAGACCGCGCGACATCCTGGAGCACCCGGTGACGGCCGAGGTGCTGGACCTCACCCGGCCGGTGGCCGTCCTCTTCGTCGGCGTCCTGCACTTCGTGGCGGACGCCGACGATCCGTACGCGGCCGTCGCCGAACTCACCGACGGGCTCGCCCCCGGCAGCCTGCTGATCCTCACCCACGCCGCCCTGGACGCCGTCCCGGCCGGCGAGGACGGCGTCCGCGGCGCCGTCGAGGTGTACCGCTCCGTCCGCACCCCCCTGGTGACGCGCTCGCGCGAGGGGATCGCCCGCTTCCTCGACCGGACGGAGCTGGTCGAACCCGGCCTCGTCCCCCTGCCCCGGTGGCGCCCCGACGGGCCGCCCGAGGACGAGGACCCGTACGCCTTCTCGGGCTTCGGCGCCGTCGGGCGGGCCGCGTGAGCGGGCGCGCCGAGGCCGAGGACCGGCTGCGCCGGTTCGCCGCGATCTGGAGTCGCGCCGTCTACCCGGTGACGACCACCTCCCGAACCCGCGCCGAACTGGAGGACCAGCTCCTGCCGCTGGCCGGCCGGCTCAGCGAGGCACTCACCGACCGCACCCTGGAGGCGGAGGCCGGGCAGTACGCGGGCGCCGCCCTGGTGGCCGCCCACTGCACCGACCCCGAGGCGCTCAGCCGCAGCCTGGACGTGGTCGACTCCTACCTCGTGCTGTACTGCGGGACCGACGGCGACCGCGAGGAGCAGCGGGCCCGCTGCTCGCGCCTCCAGCACCGGATGGCCGCCGGGTACGCCCGTGCCCTGCGCGACCGCACCCTCGCCGAGCAGGAGGCCGTCGCCCACGCGGCGCTGGACGCCCGCAGCGCCGTCGCCGAGGCCCTGCACGACAGCGAGGCCCGCTTCCGCGCCGTCTTCCAGGGCGCCGCCATCGGCATCGCCATCGCCTCGCTCGACGGCCGGGTGCTGGAGGCCAACGACACCCTGGTCCGCATGTTCGGCGGCCTCGGCCACCCGGTCCGCCGCAACCTCACCGAGTGGGTCCACCCCGACGACGCGCCGCACGTCTGGAACCTCTACGGCGAACTGGTGCGCGGCGAGCGCGAGAGCTACCGCGTGGAGAAGCCCTTCTTCCGCAGCGACGGAACGGTCCTGTGGACCAACCTCACCGTCTCCCTGCTGCGCGACGCCGACGGCGAACCCCAGTACCAGCTGGCGCTGCTGGAGGACACCACCGAACGCCGCCTGCTCCACCTGCGCCTGCGGTACGAGGCCACCCACGACGCGCTCACCGGGCTGCCCAACCGCACCCTCTTCTTCGAGCGGCTGGAGAAGGCCGTCACCCGCCCCGACGGCCACTTCTCCCTCTGCTACCTGGACCTGGACGGCTTCAAGACCGTCAACGACAGCCTCGGCCACGCGGCGGGCGACCGGCTGCTGGTCGAGGTCGCCGACCGGCTCCAGTCCTGCGCCACCGCCCCCGGCGAGATGGTGGCCCGGCTCGGCGGCGACGAGTTCGTCGCGCTCACCACCGACCCGCGCGACGAACCCGGCCACAGCGAGCTGGCGGGGCGCATCCTCCAGGCGCTGGAGGCTCCGATCCGCATCGACGGCCGGGAACTGCTGGTCCGCGGCTCCATCGGGGTCGTCGACGGGCCGACCGGCGAACGCGGCCCCGCCGAGGTGCTCCGCAGCGCCGACATCACCATGTACCGGGCCAAGTCGGCGGGCGGCAACCGCTTCGAGCTGGCCGACCCGGAGTCCGACGCCCGCGCCATCACCCGGCACGCCCTGACCACGGCCCTGCCCGCCGCGCTGGAGCGGGGCGAGTTCTTCATCGAGTACCAGCCGCTGGTCCACCTCGGCGACGGCAGCGTGCGCGGCGCCGAGGCGCTGGTGCGCTGGGCCCACCCGCAGCACGGGGTGCTCGGCCCCGACCGGTTCATCCCGCTCGCCGAGGACACCGGGCTGATCGTGCCGCTGGGGCGGTGGGTGCTGGAAGGCGCCGTCCGCCAGGCCCGCCGCTGGCAGGGCGCCGACACCGGGCCGCTCAGGATCAACGTCAACGTCTCCCCGATGCAGCTCCACCACCCCGGCCTCGTCACGGACACCGTGGACATCCTGGAGCGGGAGGGGCTGGAGCCGGGCGCGCTCTGCCTGGAGCTCACCGAGTCCGCGCTGATAGGAGCCGACGACGACCTGCTGAAGCCGCTGCGGCGGCTCGCCGAGATGGGCGTCGACATCGCCCTGGACGACTTCGGCACCGGCTACTCCAACCTCGCCAACCTCCGCCGCCTCCCGGTGAGCGTGCTCAAGCTCGACCGCTCCTTCACCCGGGGCATGCAGCAGTACCCGGCCGACCCGGTCGACCGGAAGATCGTCGAGGGGATCGTCGCGCTCGCCCACAGCCTGGACCTGTCGGTCACGGTCGAGGGGGTGGAGACCGGCGCCCAGGCCGACGCCCTGCGCGAGCTCGGCTGCGACACCGCGCAGGGCTGGTTCTACGCCCGCCCCGGCCCGCCCGACCGCCTGCACACCCTGGCCCTGGCGGACGCCACGGGCTGACCCGGCGCGGTGCCGGCTCAGCCTTCGGCGGCCGGCTCCCGCACCGTCCCGGTCGTCTCCAGCAGCATCCGCTGGAGCTCGCGGGCGGCGCGCGGCGGGTCGACGTCGCCGCGCCGGGCCAGCCCGATCGTCCGGTGCAGTCCGGGTGAGGCGAGCGGGGTGACCTGGACGTCCTGGCCGGCCCTGGTGGCGACCATGCGCGGTACCACGGCGTGGCCGAGCCCCGCGCGGACGAAGCCGAGGACCGCGTCCATCTCGCCGCCCTCCACCGCGAGGGTCGGCTCGAACCCCTCGGCCCGGCAGGCGGAGACCGTCAGCTCCCGCAGGTCGTACCCGTGCCGGAACATCACCAGCCGCTCGCCCGCCAGGTCCGCGATGCGCACCGGATGGTGGCCCCCGGGGACCGGCACGTCCCGGCCGGAGACCACGACGAGGTCCTCGCGGAGCAGCTCGGTGGTGAGCAGAGCGGGGGAGGGGCTGGGCAGCGGCAGCACCACCAGCGCCAGGTCGAGCGCGCCGCGCGCCA
The DNA here is from genome assembly GCF_042723275.1 of Streptomyces sp. NPDC058373. Taxonomy (NCBI): domain Bacteria; kingdom Bacillati; phylum Actinomycetota; class Actinomycetes; order Kitasatosporales; family Streptomycetaceae; genus Streptomyces; species Streptomyces sp. NPDC058373. The sequence continues at coordinate 20,457 of NZ_JBHXJE010000031.1, forward strand.
GCTCGCGCACCAGGTCGTGCGAGCCGTTCTCCTCGATCATCAGCCGGATGCCGGGATAGCGGTCGTGGTAGGAGCGCAGCACGTCCGGCAGGAGCCCGGTGCACAGGCTCGGGGTGGCGCCGAGGCGGACCCGGCCGCTGCGCAACTGGGCCAGCTCCTGCACCTCGTGGCGGGCGGTGTCGGCGTCCGCCAGGATGCGCCGGGCCAGCGGCAGCAGGGCCTCGCCCGCGTCGGTCAGGGTGATGTTCCCCCGCGCGCGCAGGAAGAGGTCGGCGCCCAGCTCCCGCTCCAGGGCCCGGATCTGCTGGGAGAGGGAGGGCTGCGCCACGTGCACCGTCTCGGCGGCCCGGGTGAAGTGGCGGGTCTCGGCGACCGCCACGAAGTAGTGGAGCTGCTGGAACTGCATATCGTCACATTACACCCGAATAGGCTAGGGCTATGGAAATGAGCTGTTCCATGTCTTGGACCTCTCGGGCCTTCCGGCCCTACCGTCATGCTCATGGCTCTGGCAACGAGGACGGACCGACGGCCGTCCACGATCCGCACGCTCTGGGACTCGTCCGTCGGCAAGAAGACCGTGATGGCCGTCTCCGGCCTGGTCATGCTGCTCTACCTGGTCGTCCACATGCTGGGCAACCTCAAGATCTTCTTCGGACCCGGTGAGTTCAACGGCTACGCCGCCTGGCTGCGCAGCATGGGCGAGCCGTTCCTGCACCACGAGTGGGCGCTGTGGATCGTGCGGGTCGTGCTGCTGGCCGCCGTGGTCCTGCACGCGGTCGCCGCCGCCCAGCTCAGCCGCCGCGACATCAAGGCCCGCCCGGTCAAGTACGTCCACAAGCGGCCGCCGCGCGCCAGTTACGCCACCCGCACCATGCGCTGGGGCGGGATCATCCTCGGCCTGTTCATCGTCTGGCACATCCTGGACCTGACCACGGGCACCGTCCACGCGGGCGACTTCCAGCACGGCCAGGCGTACCAGAACGTGGTCGGAACCTTCTCCACCTGGTACGGCAACGCGATCTACATCGTCTCGATGGTGGCGCTCGGCCTGCACATCCAGCACGGCTTCTGGAGCGCCGCCCAGAGCCTCGGCGCGGGCAGCAGGAGCCGGGACCGGCTGCTGAAGGCCACCGCCAACATCCTGGCCCTCGTCCTGACGCTGGGCTTCATCGCCGTACCCGTCGCCGTCATGACCGGATTGGTGAGCTGACCATGGCTGACACCGACTACACCCGCTACACCACCGGTGAGCCGATCGCCGACACCAAGGCGCCGGCCGGACCGGTCGGCGAACGCTGGGACACCCGCCGCTTCGAGGCGAAGCTGGTCAACCCCGCCAACCGCCGCAAGCACACCGTCATCGTCGTCGGCACCGGCCTGGCCGGTGGCTCGGCCGGCGCGACCCTTGCCGAACAGGGCTACCACGTCGTCCAGTTCTGCTTCCAGGACTCGTCGCGGCGAGCCCACTCGGTCGCCGCCCAGGGCGGCATCAACGCGGCGAAGAACTACCGCAACGACGGCGACTCCGTGCACCGGCTCTTCTACGACACGGTCAAGGGCGGCGACTTCCGCGCCCGCGAGTCCAACGTCCACCGGCTCGCCCAGATCTCCGTGGAGATCATCGACCAGTGCGTGGCCCAGGGCGTCCCCTTCGCCCGCGAGTACGGCGGCCTCCTCGACAACCGCTCCTTCGGCGGCGTCCAGGTCTCCCGCACCTTCTACGCCCGCGGCCAGACGGGCCAGCAGCTCCTGCTCGGCGCCTACCAGGCGCTCTCCCGGCAGATCGGCGCGGGCACCGTCGAGATGCACCACCGCACCGAGATGCTCGACCTGATCGTGGTCGACGGCAAGGCCCGCGGCATCGTCGCCCGCGACCTGGTCACCGGCAAGATCGACACGTACTTCGCGGACGCCGTCGTCCTCGCCACCGGCGGCTACGGCAACGTCTTCTACCTGTCGACCAACGCCATGAACTCCAACGCGACCGCCATCTGGCGGGCGCACCGCAAGGGCGCGTACTTCGCCAACCCCTGCTTCACGCAGATCCACCCGACCTGCATCCCGCGCACCGGCGACCACCAGTCCAAGCTCACCCTGATGAGCGAGTCGCTGCGCAACGACGGCCGGATCTGGGTGCCCAGGGCCAAGGGCGACCAGCGGCGGCCGGACCAGATCCCCGAGGAGGAGCGCGACTACTACCTGGAGCGCATCTACCCCTCCTTCGGCAACCTCGTCCCCCGCGACATCGCCTCCCGCGCCGCGAAGAACGTCTGCGACGAGGGGCGCGGCGTCGGCCCCGGCGGGCAGGGCGTCTACCTCGACTTCGCCGAGGCCATCGAGCGGATGGGCCGCAAGACCGTCGAGGCCAAGTACGGCAACCTCTTCGACATGTACCAGCGGATCACCGACGAGGACCCCTACCAGGTCCCCATGCGGATCTACCCCGCCGTGCACTACACGATGGGCGGCCTCTGGGTCGACTACGACCTCCAGACCACCGTCCCCGGCCTCTTCGCCATCGGCGAGGCCAATTTCTCCGACCACGGGGCCAACCGCCTGGGCGCCTCCGCCCTCATGCAGGGCCTCGCCGACGGCTACTTCGTGCTGCCGTCCACCATCAACGACTACCTCGCGCGCAACCCGCACTCCCAGGACGTCTCGGCCGACCACCCGGCCGTCGCCGAGACCGTCGCCGAGACCCAGGACCGGCTCAACCTCCTGCTCTCCGTCGACGGCGACCGCACCCCGGACTCCTTCCACCGCGAGATCGGTGAACTGATGTGGGAGTACTGCGGCATGGCCCGTACCGAGGAGGGCCTGCGCACCGCTCTCGCCCGGATCCCGGAGATCCGTGAGGAGTTCTGGCGCCGCATCAAGGTCCCCGGCTCCGGTGAGGAGTTCAACCAGTCGCTGGAGCGCGCCAACCGCGTCGTCGACTACCTGGAGCTGGCCGAACTGATGTGCCTCGACGCGCTGCACCGCGTCGAGTCGTGCGGCGGCCACTTCCGCGTCGAGTCGCAGACCCCGGACGGCGAGGCCGCCCGGCGGGACGAGGAGTTCTCCTACGCGGCCGCCTGGGAGTTCGGCGGCACCGGCGAGGCCCCCGTCCTGCACAAGGAAGACCTGGTCTTCGAGTACGTCCACCCCACCCAGCGGAGCTACGCATGAAGCTCACCCTGCGCGTCTGGCGGCAGAAGAACGCCGACGAGCCCGGAGCCATGTCCACCTACGAGGTGGACGACATCAGCCAGGACATGTCCTTCCTGGAGATGCTCGACACCCTCAACGAGGGCCTCACCCTCAAGGGCGAGGACCCGGTCGCCTTCGACCACGACTGCCGCGAAGGCATCTGCGGCGCGTGCAGCCTCGTCATCAACGGCGAAGCGCACGGCCCGGAGCGGACCACCGCCTGCCAGCTCCACATGCGGTCGTTCTCCGACGGCGACACCATCGACATCGAGCCCTGGCGCGCCGCGGCCTTCCCGGTCGTCAAGGACCTCGTGGTCGACCGGTCCTCCTTCGACCGCGTCATCCAGTCCGGCGGCTACATCTCGGCGCCCACCGGCACCGCCCCCGAGGCGCACGCCACCCCGGTGCCCAAGGCCGACGCGGACTTCGCCTTCGAGAACGCCGAGTGCATCGGCTGCGGCGCCTGCGTCGCCGCCTGCCCCAACGGCTCGGCGGCGCTCTTCACCGCCGCCAAGGTCAGCCACCTCAACGTCCTCCCGCAGGGCGCGCCCGAGCGCGAGTCCCGCGTGCTGGACATGGTGGCGACCATGGACGCGGAGGGCTTCGGCGGCTGCACCCTCGCCGGGGAGTGCGCCACCGCCTGCCCGAAGGGCATCCCGTTGGTCTCCATCACCCGCATGAACAAGGAGTGGCTGCGCGCCACCCGCAAGGGCGGCAAGCGTTAGGGGGTGTCTTCAACGTCCCGCACGGCGCCCACGGCGCCCGGCACGTGCTCTCACCGCACCGGGCGAAAGCCCGAGTACGGTCCAGTACGAGGACGTCCGCCCGGCGCGCCGAGAGCACGCACCGGACACCGCGGACACCGCACAGGACGTTGAAGACACCCCCCAGACCGCCTCTCAGACAGACGGGACCGGCCCGTGGTGCTCAACCCTCCGGTCCCGTCCCGTGTCCCGCGCCCCTTCCGGCGGGCCACCCCGAGGGCCCCGTCTCCGTCCCGGCCGGGCGCAGGCGGGGCTCCCGTGCGTCCCCGGCGCGGTGCCCGCCGCCCGGTCAGCCGCGCAGCGCCCGCGCCAGGTACGGCGCCGTGTGCCCCGAGGCGGCCCGCGCCACCACCGCGGGCGGCCCCTCCGCGACGATCCGGCCGCCCTCGTCCCCGCCGCCGGGACCGAGATCGACCACCCAGTCGGCGCCCGCCACCACGGCCATGTCGTGCTCCACGACCACCACGGTGTTCCCGGCGTCCACCAGGCCGTGCAACTGCCGCGTCAGCACCTCGACGTCGGCCGGGTGCAGCCCCGTAGTCGGCTCGTCCAGCAGGTACAGGGTGTGCCCCCGCCGGGCCCGCTGGAGCTCGCTGGCCAGCTTGATGCGCTGCGCCTCGCCGCCGGAGAGCTCCGTCGCGGGCTGCCCGAGCCTCAGGTAACCGAGCCCGACCTCCCGCAGCGTCGTCAGCGACCGCGCCACCGCCGGCGTCCCGGCGAAGAACTCCAGGGCCGTCTCGACCGTCATGTCCAGCACCTCGGCGATGGACTTCCCCCGGTACGCCACCTCCAGCGTCGGCGGGTTGTACCGCGCGCCGTGGCAGTCCGGGCACGGCGTGTACGTACTGGGCAGGAACAGCAGCTCCACCGAGACGAACCCCTCGCCCTGGCAGGTCTCGCACCGCCCGCCGGGCACGTTGAAGGAGAACCGGCCCACGCCGAACCCGCGCTCCTTCGCCGCCTCGGTCTGCGCGAACACCTTGCGGACGGTGTCGAAGAGCCCGGTGTACGTGGCCAGGTTGGAGCGCGGCGTGCGGCCGATCGGCTTCTGGTCGACCACCACCAGCCGCCCCACCCCCTCCAGCTCCTCGTCAACCTCGCCGACCAGCGTCGTCTTGCCCGAGCCCGACACGCCTGTCACGGCGGTGAAGGCACCGAGCGGGATCCGGGCCACCGTCCCGCGCAGGTTGTGCCGCTGAACCGGGCCGACCTCCAGCCAGCCGTGCGGCTCGCGCACCGTACGCGGCTCACCGGGCGGCCCGGCGAACAGGAACCGGGCCGTCGCCGACTCCGCCACCTCGGCCAGCGCGGCGGGCGGCCCGCTGTGCAGCACCCGACCGCCGTGGTCCCCGGCCAGCGGACCGACGTCCACCAGCCAGTCGGCGTGCCGGATCACCTCCAGGTCGTGCTCGACCACGAAGACCGAGTTCCCCGCCGCCTTCAGCCGGTCCAGCACCGTCAGCAGCGCCTCGGTGTCCGCCGGGTGCAGCCCGGCCGACGGCTCGTCGAGGACGTACACCACGCCGAACAGGCCCGAGCGCAGCTGGGTGGCGAGGCGGAGCCGCTGGAGCTCCCCGGCCGAGAGGGTGGGTGTGGTCCGGTCCAGGCTGAGGTAGCCGAGGCCCAGCTCCACCACCGGCTCGATCCGGGCCCGCAGGTCGGCGGTGAGCACCCGGGCCGTCTCGCTCTCCTCGCCGGTCGCCAGCGCCGCCGACAGCTCCGCCAGCGGCAGTGCCGCCATCTGGGCGATGTTCCGCCCGGCGAAGGTCACCGCCATCGCCTCGGGCCGCAGCCTGCTGCCCTCGCAGACCGGGCACGGCTCGCTGCGCAGGAACCGCTCCATCCGCGCCCGCATGGTCGGACTGCGCGAGTCCGAGAACGTCTTCAGCACGTACCGGCGCGCCCCGGTGTACGTGCCCTGGTACGGCCGGGGGATGCGGCCCTCGTCGCGCAGCGGGTGCACGGTCACCGTGGGCTGCTCGTCGGTGAAGAGGATCCACTCCCGGTCCTCGGCCGGCAGCTCCCGCCATGGGCGCCTCACGTCGTAACCGAGGGTGTCCAGCACGTCCCGCAGGTTCTTGCCCTGCCAGGCGCCCGGCCAGGCCGCGATGGCACCGTCCCGGACGGACAGGGACGGGTCGGGGACCAGCAGTTCCTCGGAGGTGGTGTGCACCAGGCCGAGCCCGTGGCACTCGGGGCAGGCGCCCACCGCCGTGTTCGGCGAGAACCAGTCGGAGTCCATCAGCTCTGCGCCCGGCGGGTACGTCCCGGCGCGGGAGAAGAGCATGCGCAGGAAGTTCGACAGGGTGGTCACCGTGCCGACCGAGGAGCGCGCCCCGGCGGAGCCGCGCCGCTGCTGGAGGGAGACCGCGGGCGGCAGCCCGGTGATGTCGCCGACCTTCGGCGCGCCGACCTGGTGGATGAGGCGCCGCGCGTACGGCGCCACCGACTCGAAGTAGCGCCGCTGCGCCTCCGCGTAGATCGTGCCGAAGGCCAGCGAGGACTTGCCGGAGCCGGAGAGGCCGGTGAACACCGCCAGCACGTCGCGCGGGATGTCGACGTCCACGCCGCGCAGGTTGTTCTCCCGGGCGCCCCGGACGCGGACGTAGGGGTCGTGCTCGGCGGTCTCGGTCTCGTGCATCGGCGTGCTCCGTGGGATCGGGTGGTTCACGCCCGGCCGCCCCCGCTGAAGCCGCTGGCCTCAGCCACCGTCCGGCGGGACGAGCCGGGCGAGCCGGGCGAGGCGCCGGTACGAGTCCAGCAGCCCCTCGCGATCGTACGTACTGGTCGTGACCAGCACCTCCTGAGCTCCCGTCGCCTCGATCAGCCGGCCCAGCCGGTCCGTGACCTGCTCCTCGGTGCCGTAGACCCCGCCCTCAAGTCCGGCCTCCAGCAGCCCCCGCTGCCGCTCGGGGAGGTCCCGCGCCTCGATCGCCCCGGCCGGTTCCAGCGGCGGGAAGGTTCCGTGGGTGCGGGCGTGCGACATCGCCCACGCCTCGGGGAGCAGCAGGCGGCGGCCGGACCCTTCGTCCGCGGCGAGGGCGACCTCGCCGGAGACCACCACGTAGGGCTCGGCGGCCCAAGGGCCCGGCCGGAACTCCTCGCGGTAGGTTCGGGCCGCCAGGACCAGCTTCTCCCGGCGCGGGCCGCCGATCACCAGCGGCAGCCCCGCCGCCGCGGCCGTCCGCGCGCCCGCCCCGGTCGCCAGCACGAAGGCGGGGACGCGTACGGCGTCGGCCGGGCGGGCGCGGACCCCGGCGGGGGAGGGGCCGTCGAAGTAGCCGAGCAGTTCGGCGAGGCGGTCGGTGAAGGCGTCCGCCTCCTCCTTGCCGCGCCCCAGCGCCTTGCGCACCCCGTCGGTGAACCCGACCGAGCGGCCCAGGCCCATGTCGATCCGGCCGGGGAAGAGCGACTCCAGCACCCCGAACTGCTCGGCCACCACCAGCGGCTGGTGGTTGGGCAGCATGACGCCGCCGGTGCCGACCCGGACCCGGGAGGTCGCCGAGGCCACGGCCGCCGCGAGGACGGTCGGCGCGGAACCCGCGACGCCGGGCACCCCGTGGTGCTCCGCGACCCAGAACCGGTGGTACCCGAGCCGTTCGGCCTCCCGCGCCAGCGCCACGGTGTCCCGCAGCGCCTCGCCCACCGGGCGCCCCTCCCGCACCCGCGAGCGGTCCAGGACGGAGAAGCGGACTCCGGGGAAGGGGCCGGCGACGGGGACGGGGGAGGGGGCGGCGGGGCCGGACGGGCCGTTCACGGTACTCACCTCCGCTGCAACGCCGCGCGCCACGCGCGCGATTCCCCCGCAGGTCCGGACCGCCGCAGAGGGGACCGGGCGCTACCGTGCCCCGGTGACCGACGCCCGCCCGATCGCCGTCTTCGACCTCGACGGCACCCTCGCCGACACCGCCCACCGCCAGCACTTCCTGGAGCGTCCCCCGCGCGACTGGCCCGGCTTCTTCGCCGCCGCGCCGCAGGACGCACCGCTGCCCGAGGGCGTCGCCCTGGCCCACGAGGCCGCCGCCGACTGCGCCCTGGTCTACCTGACGGGGCGTCCGGAGCGGTGCCGGGCCGACACCGAGGCGTGGCTGCGCGAGCACGGGCTGCCCGGGGGGCCCGTACGCATGCGGCGCGACCACGACCGGCGCCCGGCCGTGCGCACCAAGCTGGAGGCGCTGCGCGGGCTGCGGTCCGGCCGCACCGTGCGGATGCTCGTCGACGACGATCCGCTGGTCTGCGCGGAGGCCGAGCGGGCCGGGTTCCGGGTGGTGGAGGCCGACTGGGGCCGCATCTCGGCGGAGTTGCGCGCGGGGCAGGAGCGCGAGGGCCGTACCTGACCTGCCCCGGCGCCGGGATGGCGGACCGGCCGGTCAGGACCCGCCGTCGGCGCCCTCCAGGCGGAAGCCGACCTTCAGCCCCACCTGGTAGTGGGCCACCTGCCCGTCGGCGATGGCGCCGCGCACCTGGGTGACCTCGAACCAGTCGAGGCCGCGCAGGGTCTGGGAGGCGCGTTCGATGCCGTTGCGGATGGCCTGGTCGACGCCGTCGGGCGAGGTGCCGACGATCTCGGTGACGCGGTAGACGTGATCGGACATGGCGGACGTCCTCCTCCGGTACGGGTGGGCTCCCCGAGAGCTGTGTCGTCACCCAACCGTAATGGGCGGATTCGCCCTCAGCCTCTTGACCACCGATTTGGTCTATACCAGGGTGGGGCGTACACCCGTACGAGCGCGCGCGCTGCCCCCCACGTCGGGACTGTCTCCCTCCTCCCCGAAGGCAGAAAGCAACCCACGTGAAGACCCGCCGTACCACCCTTGTCGTGTTCCTCGCCAGCGCATCCCTCCTGACGGGATGCGGGCTCCTCCCCGGCGGTGACGACAAGGAGGAGATCACCCTCTGGCTCATGAAGGGCAGTGCGACGGCCGACTTCGTCGAGCGGTTCACCAAGGAGTTCGAGAAGGAACACCCCTCGCTGAGCCTCAAGGTCGAGGTGCAGGAGTGGACCGGCATCACCAAGAAGGTGGACGAGGCCCTCAAGTCGGACGACCACGACACCGCCCCCGACGTCATCGAGGTGGGCAACACCCAGGTCGCCCAGTACGTCGACGGCGGCGGCCTGGTCGACCTGACGCTGGAGTCGATGCGCGACCTCGGCATGGACGACTGGCTTCCCGGCCTCGCCGACCCCGGCCGGTTCGGCGGCTCGCAGTACGGCATCCCCTGGTACGCCGCCAACCGCGTCGTCATCTACAACAAGGACGTCTTCGCCGAAGCGGGCGTCAGCAAGCCCCCCACCACCCGCGAGCAGTGGCTCGCCGACACCGCCAAGGTCAACGACAGCGGCAGCCAGGGCATCTACCTCGCCGGTCAGGACTGGTACACGCTCTCCGGCTTCATCTGGGACGAGGGCGGCGACCTCGCCAAGGAGTCCGGCAACCTCTGGGAAGGCACCCTGGCCACCCCCGCCGCCCTGCGCGGCATGGAGTTCTACCGGCAGCTCCAGGAGCTCGGCAACGGCCCGAAGGACGCCGACGAGGAGAACCCCCCGCAGGCCGAGGTCTTCGCCAAGGGCGACGTCGGCCAGATCATCACCGTTCCCGGCACCGCCCAGACCATCGTCCAGGAGAACCCCGCCCTCAAGGGCAAGCTCGGTTTCTTCCCCGTCCCCGGCAAGACCGCCGCCAAGCCCGGCGCCGTCTTCACCGGCGGCTCCGACCTCGTGGTCCGCGAGAAGACCGACAACCGCGCCGGAGCCGTCGAGCTCATCAAGTCGCTCGCGGGCGAGAAGTGGCAGGTCGACCTCGCCAAGACGATGAACTACGTGCCCAACAAGACCACGCTCGCCGACGCCGTCAGCGCCGACGAGGGGTCCGCCGCGATGGCCGAGGGCGCCGCCCACGGCCGGGCCACCCCCAACTCGCCGCGCTGGGCCGCGGTCGAGGGCGACAACCCGATCAAGGCGTACATGACCCAGGTGCTCACCGGCACCGACCCCGAGACCGCCGCCAAGGCGGCCTCGAAGCGGATCACCAAGACGCTCGACCTGCGCACCCGCTGACCGGCCGGCCGCACGCCCGGGGGGCCGCCACCAAGGCCCCCGGGCGTACGGCGTCAGGCCAGCGACAGGGAGAGGGCGAACCGCCCCGCCCGGTCCGTCCACCACCCGGCCGCGCGCAGCCCCGCCGCCGCCAGCTCGGCCCGTACGCCCTCCTCGCGGAACTTGGCCGACACCTCCGTCCGCACCTCCTCGCCCTCGGCGAACTCCACCGCCAGGTCCAGTGCCGGGATCTTCACGGTGACCGCCGCCCGCGCCCGCAGCCGCATCTCGATCCACTCCCGCTCGGCGTCCCAGCGGGCCACGTGGTCGAAGCCGCCCGGGTCGAAGTCGGCGCCCAGCTCGCGGTTGACCACCCGCAGCACGTTCTTGTCGAACTCGGCCGTCACGCCCTGCGCGTCGTCGTAGGCGGCGAGCAGCGTCGCCTCGTCCTTCACCAGGTCGGTACCGAGCAGCAACCCGTCGCCCGGCGCCATCGTTGCCCGCACCGAGGCGAGGAACGCCGCCCGCTCGCCGGGGAGCAGATTGCCCAGCGTCCCCCCGAGGAAGGCCACCAGCCGCGGCCCCGGCAGCCCCTCGGGCAGCTCCAGCCGGCCGGTGAAGTCGGCGATCAGCGCGTGCACCCGCAACCCGGGCCGCTCCCGCGACAGCGCCTCACCGGCGCCGCGTAGCGCGCTCTCGCTCACGTCCACCGGGACGTACGCCTCAAGACCGGTCAGCGCGTCCAGCAGCAGCCGGGTCTTCTCCGAGGAGCCCGAACCCAGCTCCACCAGCGTCCGCGCCTCCAGCGCCGCCGCGATCTCGCCCGCCCTGTCCTGGAGGATCTCGCGCTCGGCACGGGTCGGGTAGTACTCGGGCAGCCGGGTGATCTCCTCGAAGAGCTCGCTGCCCCGGGCGTCGTAGAACCACTTGGGCGGCAGCGTCTTCGGCGCAGAGGTCAGCCCGGTGCGGACGTCCTCGCGCAGGGCCGCGCCGGTGGCGTTCTCGGGCAGGGTGCGGGTGATGCGGAACAGGCTCACGCGGAGGGCTCCTTGAGAGGGAGGAGGGTGACTTCCTGGGCATCGGCGAGCAGCAGGGTGCGGTCAGGCACGGCCCGCCAGCCCGGCTCGTCGTCGTAGGGCTCCGAGGCGACGACCCGGCCGCCGGCCGGCCCCGGGCGGTGGAAGAGGGTGTCGCCCCAAGTCGTGGCGGCGATCGAGCGGCCGTCCGTCAGCAGCAGGTTGAGCCGCGAGCCGGGCGCGGACGCCGCCACGGCGCCGACCGCACCGCCGAGCGCGCTCCCGGGCGCCTCACCGCGCCGCAGCCGCTCCCGGACCAGCGCCCACACCAGGGCCGCGTCGCACCGCGACTCCAGCTCCAGCAGGGCGAGCGGATCCAGCGACGCGGCGGGCTTCGCCAGGGACTCCGGCCACCCGGACACCGCCCCGTTGTGGCTGAAGAGCCAGGGCCCGTCGGCGTACGGCGCCGCCGCCGCCTCCGGGTCCGCCCCGGCCGCCGTCGCGTCGCGCACCGCCGCCAGCACGGCCGTGCTGCGCACCACCCGCGCCAGGTCGCCGAAGGACGGGTCCGCCCAGATCGGGCCGGCCCGGCGGTAACGCGCCGGGACCGGGTCGCCGGGCGCGTACCAGCCCATCCCGAAGCCGTCGGCGTTGACCGTGCCGTACCGCTGGTGGCGCGGCGCCCAGGACTGCCGGAACAGGCTGTGCTCCGGCGCGGACAGCAGCTCGCCCAGCGGCATCGCCGGGCCCACGTACGCCAGGTGCCGGCACATCAGGCCGCCCTCCGCCCGCTCACGCGGCGCCCTCGCCGACGGCGGCGTCCCGCGCGGTGCGGAACCCGGCGAAGATCTGCCGGCGCACCGGCAGGTCCCAGTTGCGGAACGTGCCCCGGCAGGCCACCGCGTCCACCCCGAACGACCCGCCGCGCAGCACCTTGTGGGCGTCCCCGAAGAAGACCTGCGAGTACTCCCGGTAGGGGAAGGCCGAGAACCCCGGGTACGGCAGGAAGTCGCCGGCCGTCCACTCCCACACGTCGCCGATGAGCTGGCCGACGCCGAGCGGCGAACGGCCCGCCGGGTACGCCCCGGCCGGGGCCGGGCACAGATGCCGCTGGCCCAGGTTGGCGTGGGCCGGCCCTGGGTCGGCGTCGCCCCACGGGTAGCGGCGCGCGCGCCCGGTGGCCGGGTCGTGGCGGGCCGCCTTCTCCCACTCGGCCTCGGTCGGCAGCCGCCGCCCGGCCCAGCGGGCGTACGCGTCCGCCTCGTACCAGCTGACGTGCACCACCGGCTCGTCCTCGGGCACCGGCTCCACCGAGCCGAACCGGCGCCGGAGCCAGGTGGTGCCCTCCCGCCGCCAGAACAGGGGCGCCGTCAGGCCGTGTTCGCGGACCATGCGCCAGCCCGCCGGATGCCACCAGCGCTCCTGGCCGTACCCGCCGTCCGCGATGAACCGCAGGTACGCCCCGCAGGTCACCGGGGCCGTGTCCAGGTGGAAGGCGGCCACCTCCCGCCGGTGCGCGGGCCGCTCGTTGTCCAGCGCCCACGGCTCCGCCGAGGTGCCCATGGTGAACGGCCCGCCCGGCACCAGGACCTCCGGGCCCGGCAGCGGGGCGGCCGGATCCGGGCGCGGCGGCGCCGGGGCGTCCAGCACGGCCGGTCCGCGCCGGAGCTGATGGGTGATGAGCATCGTCTCGTCGTGCTGCTGCTCGTGCTGGGCGACCATGCCGAAGGCGAACCCCGACACGGTCAGCCGCTCCCCCTCCACGGGGGCCGAGGACAGCACGTCCAGCGCCCGGCCCCGTACCTCCGCCGCGTACCGCCGTGCCTCCTCGGGGGCGAGCAGCGGCAGCGAGGGCCGCTCGGCGCGCGGGTGCTCGAACGCGTCGTACAGCGAGTCGATCTCCGGCCGGAGCGCCGGGCGGCCGCCGACGGCGCGCACCAGCCACAGCTCCTCCTGGTTGCCGATGTGCGCCAGGTCCCAGACCAGCGGCGACATCAGCGGGGAGTGCTGCCCCGTCAGGTCCGGGCCCTCCAGGCAGTCGGTGAGCAGCGCGGTCCGCTCCCGCGCGGCGAGCAGCGCGGCGAGCGCCCGCTCCCGCAGCGCGTCCGGGCCGGGCGGGGGCCCGGCGGGCTGCGGTGTGTCCGTGGACGAAGTGGTCATGCCGGCGCGTCCTCTCCCCTGACCGTCCCGTGCGCGGCGGGCCCCTCGGCGGGCCCCCGGCCGGACCGGATGTCCAGACAGGTGTCCAGGAAGTCGTCGGCGGGACAGCGTCCCGCCCGCGGGTACCGCTCGGCGAACGCGGCGACCTCCGCCGTCACTTCCTCGCCCACGCCGAGCCGCGGCAGCGCCTGGAGCGCCGTCGCGAAGCAGGCGGCGGCCGCCTCCCGCAGCTCCGGGTCGGCGAGCCCCGAGCGGGCCGCGTCCCGCCACAGGGCGTTGTGCGGGGCGGGCCCGCCGGTGGCCCGCTCGGCCAGTGGCTTGACGATCCGGTAGGCGGTCTCGGTGGCCTCCGGGTCGTCGAAGAGCGCGCAGGTCACGGCGAGGGGGACGCGCCAGCCGTCCTCGCCGGGCTGCGCGTCGATCATCCGCAGCTCCAGGTGGCCGCGCGGGCGCACCGGAGGGAAGAGCGTCGTCAGGTGGTAGGCGAGGTCCTCCTCGGTGACCGGGCGGGGGCCCTTCCCGCGCACCCAGTCGCGGAAGGTCAGCCCCTCGGGCGCGTCCCACGGCCCGGCGTCGGCGAGCACGCACATCACCGGCGCGTCCAGCACCCGTTCGGTCCAGGCCCCGCGCGGCTCCGCCTCCAGCGGCGGCGCCGCCGACCGGCCGGGCTCGATCTCGCCCCACAGCGACTGCCGGGTGGAGCGCCAGCCGGTCACCCGCCCCTCGTGGACCGGCGAGTTGGCGAAGGCGGCGACCAGGACCGGGCCCAGCAGATGGGCCAGCCGCCACCGCCGGTGGTAGCCCTGCGGCCCCGGCTCCTCGTACCCGGCGTCCAGGCAGACCTGGACGGAGGCCGAGGAGCGCATCATGTGCCGCCCGGCGGGGCCCGCACGGTCGAGGTAGCGCTCCATCGCGTCATAGCGCGGTTCCCGCAGCAGCCGCTCACCGGGGAGGGAGGGTTCGGTGCCCAGCCCTGTCACCCGCAGGCCGAGCGCCGCCAGCGCCCTGCGCAGCACCACCATGTCGGCGGAGACCTGCTCCACGCAGACGGCCAGCGAGGGCGCGGGCGCGGAGCTCAGTTCCAGCTGGCCCCCGGGCTCAGCGGTGAACAGCGAGGTCAGCGGCAGGTCCTTCAGGACCGTGTGGGCCGCGCGCAGCCGGTCGGCGGAGACCTTGCGCAGCGGGTCGGCCGCGTCGTGCACGAGCCATTCCAGCTCCACCCCCACCGTGCGGGGCGGGCCGGTCTTGAAACAGATGCCTCGCACCCGACCCGAGAAGAAGTCCTCGCTGACCCCCGCGGCCGGGCCTGCGGGCCAGGGCCAGGCGGGCGGCCCGCCCTCGGGCGGGGACGAGGAGGCGGACGAGGGGATCGACGACTGGGACATGGACGCACTCCTTGCGGGAGGACAGCCGTGGTGCACGGCGCTCCGCACGCGGCGGCGCCGTGGTGTCACCCGTCCAGCCAAGACGCTCGGCGCGCATCGCACAACCGCGCCTCTCGGCCGGGCCGATGATCCGGAGAAAGGAGTTGTGCCCCGGAAATCCCGGCCGCCACCATGGCACCACGAGCGGTCGCGCGGGAGCGCGGCACCGGCGCGCGGGAAGCGCCCGGGTGGTGAGCGGCAGGAGCGGTGTGAGCGCACGACTGCGGGGCATAGCCCGCGAGACGCAGGAGATCGTGGCCAGGGGCGGGTACCGGGCCCCGTCCGGAATCTGGCGCGATCTGTCCGGTGAGATCGCCGCCGCACGCGACGCCACCCGTCTCCACGGACCCGAGCCGATCCCCGTACCGGACTCCCCGCCCGCCGCCTCCACCGCCGTCACGGTGACCGCCGAGTCCACCACCGCCGCCCTCCTGCGGCTGGCGGCCGAGGAGGGCGGCCCGGTCGCGGCCCTCAACTTCGCCTCCGCCCGCAATCCCGGCGGCGGCTACCTCAACGGTGCCCAGGCCCAGGAGGAGCCGGTCTGCCGGGCCACCGCGCTCTACGACTGCCTGCTGCGCGCCCCCGGCTACTACGCCCACCACCGCGAGCACCGGGACGCCCTCTACTCCGACCGGGTCATCTTCTCGCCCGGCGTGCCCGTCTTCCGCGACGACGGGGGCGCCCTGCTGGAGACCCCCCGCACCGCCGCGTTCCTCACCAGCCCGGCGCCCAACGCGGGCGTGCTGCGCCGCGCCGACCCCGTCCGCGCGGCCGCCGAGGTGGCACCCGCGCTCGCCCGCCGGGCGGAGCGCGTCGTGGAGTGCGCCGCCGCCCACGGCGTGCGGCGGCTGGTGCTCGGCGCCTGGGGCTGCGGCGTCTTCCAGAACGACCCGGCCGAGGTGGCCGACGCCTTCCGGCGGCTGCTGACCGCGCCCGGGGCGCGTTTCGCCCGCACCTTCGACACGGTGGTTTTCGCCGTCCTGGACCGGTCGCGGACGGCCGCCACCCGGGCCGCCTTCGAAGCCGCCTTCGCCCCGGAGCGGCCCTGACCGGGCCGCTCCCGAGGCGGCGAGGGGCTACTTCCAGCCGTACCGCTCTCGCAGCCGCAGCACGACGAGATTGAAGCGGCCCCGGTCCAGCGCGCACGCCTCGCGCCGCATGCCGTCCTCGTGCACCCGCAGCACCCGGTCCACCGCGACCCACGACGGGCGGCCCTCCCGGTCCCAGGGGCCCGCGCCGATCGCCACCCAGCCGTTGTCGCCGCGCCGGTCCTTGCTGGTGAGCTGCACGGCCAGCAGCGTGCCCGCCGGCTCGCGCGCCACCACCAGCACCGGGCGGTCCTTGCCCCGGCCGTCGTTCTCCTCGTAGGGGACCCAGGTCCAGACGATCTCGCCGGGATCGGGGTCACCGTCCTTCTCGGGCGCGTACTCGGTCCGTACCGCGCCGACGCGGCGGGGGTCCGCCTCGGCCGTCGCCGCGGCGCCGTCACGGCCGGGGGAGGGGGAGAAGGGCAGGTCACCGGTGTCGATAGTCACCCGCGCCACGGTAGGCCCTGCCGTCGGCAACCCGCCCACCGGGTGCGGGGGTTCACCGAGGCACACGCGGAGGCCGGGCCGGGCACGAGAAAGGCGGGGCCGCACCGGAATTCCGGTGCGGCCCCGCCTGTGAGGGGTGCGGCGGACAGCAGGGGTGGTGGGTCAGCCCTGCGCGTCCGGCTGCTCGCCCTTGGCCTCGGCGGCCTGCGCCTCGGCCACCGACTTGTGGACCTCCTGCATGTCCAGGGCGCGGGCCTGGCCGATCACGTCCTCCAGGGCCTCCGCGGGCAGCGCGCCGGGCTGGGCGAAGACGGCCACCCGGTCGCGGACGATCATCAGGGTCGGGATCGACTGGATGCCGAACGCGGCGGCCAGCTCCTGCTGGGCCTCCGTGTCGACCTTGCCGAAGACCAGGTCGGAGTGGGTTTCGGAGGCCGTCTCGTAGACCGGTGCGAACGAACGGCACGGACCGCACCAGGACGCCCAGAAATCGATCAGGACGAACTCGTTGTCCATCACCGTCTGGTCGAAGTTCTCCTTGGTGAGTTCCACAGTGCTCATGGCGTCGTACCTTCCTGCTGACTGCTGAACCGCCTCGCACAACGGCACGGCGGGCGGGTGTATTCCGTATCCGGGTGCCGCTACCCGTGTGGCCACGACGCACACCCCCCGTCACACTGACGGCATGACGCAAGCCCGAACGGACGACACGCCCACCCCCGCGGAGACTCCGGATCACACCTACGACGTGGTCGTCGTCGGTGCCGGACCCGTGGGCGAGAACGTCGCCGACCGCGCCCGCGCGGCCGGTCTGAGCGCCGCGATCGTGGAGAGCGAACTGGTCGGCGGCGAATGTTCCTACTGGGCGTGCATGCCCAGCAAGGCGCTGCTCCGCCCGGTCCTCGCCCAGGCCGACGCCCGCAGACTGCCCGGTCTGGAGCGGATGACCGCGGGCCCGCTCGACACCGGAGCCGTCCTCGCCCGCCGCGACAGCTTCGCCTCCGACTGGAAGGACGACAGCCAGGTGGAGTGGGTCGACTCCACCGGCACCGACCTGTACCGGGGCCACGGCCGCCTCGCGGGGGAGCGCCGGGTCACCGTGACCGCCGGTGACGGCAAGGTCACCACGCTCGCCGCCCGCCACGCCGTCGCCCTGAGCACCGGTACCGGCGCCGCACTGCCCGACCTGCCCGGCATCGAGGAGGCCCGTCCCTGGACCAGCCGGGAGGCGACCAGCGCCACCGAGGCGCCCGGCCGGCTCGCCGTGATCGGCGGCTCCGTGGTGGGCGTCGAGATGGCCACCGCCTGGCAGGGGCTCGGCTCGCAGGTCACCCTGCTGGTCCGGGGCGGCGGCCTGCTGCCGCGGATGGAGCCGTTCGCCGGGGAGCTGGTCGCCGAGAGCCTGCGGGCCGCCGGGGCCGACGTCCGCACCGGCGTCTCGGTCACCGGGCTGTCGCGCGACGCCTCCGGGGTCACCCTCACCCTGGACGACGGCGCCCGCCTCCAGGTGGACGAGGTCCTCTTCGCCACCGGCCGCAAGCCGCGCACCGGCGACCTCGGCCTCGACACGGTGGGCCTCACCCCGGGCGACTGGCTCACCGTCGACGACACCTTGAGGGTCACCGGCAGCGACTGGCTCTACGCGGTCGGCGACTGCAACCACCGCGCACTCCTGACCCACCAGGGCAAGTACCAGGCGCGGATCGCCGGGGCGGTCATCGCGGCCCGCGCGCAGGGGCGGCCGCTGGACACCGGCCGCTGGGGCGCGCACAGCGCCACCGCCGACCACGACGCGGTGCCGCAGGTCGTCTTCACCGACCCCGAGGCCGCCTCGGTCGGCCTGACCCTGCAGGAGGCCGAATCGGCCGGCCACCGGGTCCGCGCCGTCGACCAGGACCTCTCCCAGATCGCCGGCGCCGCCCTGTACGGCGACGACTACCGGGGCCAGGCCCGCATGGTGGTCGGCCTCGACCGGGAGGTGCTCCTCGGCGTCACCTTCGTCGGCCCCGGCGTCGGCGAACTCCTCCACTCCGCCACCGTCGCCGTCGCGGGCGAGGTTCCCGTCGACCGTCTCTGGCACGCCGTCCCGGCCTACCCGACGATCAGCGAGGTGTGGCTGCGGCTGCTGGAGGCGTTGAGGGGTTAGGAACCGCCGTTGAGTACCCACAGCGGAAGGTGTCTCGACAGGCTGTGTGGCTGAAGCCCGTCAGCGTGCACAAGCCCTGGGCTCTGCCGATGGTCCGCTCCGCGAGGTCCGGAACGACGCTTCGTCCGCGTCCTCGTGGTCATCTCGGCCTTCGCCACGTTCAGGTGGCGGAAGGGCTTCTGGTTCCGGTGGTCGAGCCGTCCGACGGTCAGACGACCTCGACGAATCCAGGAGTAGACCGTCTGAACGCTCACGCTCGTGAAGAGCGCCGCTTCCTTGACCTTATGCGGTGCACTAGTACAAAGCGCGAGCGCCCGGTTCTGGCCGGCGACGGAACACCGGACTTCAGTCGCCCATGGTGTCCTCCGTAAGTTGTTAGGTGGCCCGGGAGGGCTGGATGCGGCTGATGGGTGTCTTACCAGTTCAGAGGTCGGCACCTGGGAGAAGAGAGGCCTTGCGCTCCACGGGGATGTCGGACAGAGGCATGCGGCTCGTGGGATCCCGCGAGCCGGGCTTGGGCGGCTCGCTGTGATCATTCATCGCTCGGACTTTCTGTGGTCTGCCGACGTCAAGGCATCGAGGTCCAGGCCGGGCGCCATCAGCCGCGGATGACCAGTTCCGGAACCTCGACCCTGCTCTCGCCTCCGATGTCCGCACTGGACAGGGCGAGCAGGAGAGTGACCGATCCGGCTTCGACGCCGCGTCGGCCGTCGGCCCAGGTCGAGCACCTCGCCGGTCTCGGGCACCGCAGGCTCTCCATCGCCGAGTCGGCCGACCCCCGGCGCCCGCCTGACCGAGGCCCGGTCACGAGGCGCACGACGGATCGCCGAACGTATGGGACTCGACGTGGTGGACGCGCGCCCGGTGGACCACGGCGACGGGTCCGCCGCCTCCGCAGTCCGCTCCTGGGCCGCGTCCGGGGTGACAGGCGTTGTCGCTTTCAACGACGAGACCGCCGCAGCCACCGTGGGTGCCGCCCTGCGGGCCGGCCTGTCCGTCCCCGGTGATCTGGCTGTCATCGGGCACGACGACATGCCATTGGCGGCCATGTTCGTCCCCTCGATCTCCAGCGTGCGCACCGACACCATCGGCCTGGGGAGACGCCTGGCCGAACTCGCCTTGCACGAGCTCGACGGCCGTCCGCCGACCCAGGGGGTTCCGAACCTCGGCGCGACCGCCATCGCCCGGGAATCCACGGGAACCTGCTCAGATCGCGGGGCGTGACCTCGGTCCGGGAACGTCCCGGCGCCCGAACCTGCCGGCCGCGTTCACCAGCACATCCGCTCCACCGAGTACGCCGATGGCCGCGGCCACTCCCGCATTGACGGAACCCTCGTCGCCGACGTCCATCAGCTGGGTGTCGCAACGGACTCGTGCGGAAGGTGAACTTGTCGGACGGTGCCGGCGACTCCGCTGCGATCACGAACTGGCCGTGTCGGGCGTACCCGTCCCCCGCGCCACCGAGCTGGTGGCGAGACTGAGCTGACGCCACGAGTCTCTGCCTTGTGTCACCGGGCGGGCTTTGCCCTGTGTGGTGCGGGTCGAGGCAGTGCAGGGGGCGGGCCCGCGGGCGTCCCGGCGGGGCGCGGGCGTCTCCCGCTCACTGGAACACGCGCCGTCGGCGGTGCCGGGGAGTTGTTGTACTACCCAGGTGATGGCGGGAGTCGCCAGGCTGGTCGGGCCGGGTACCCACGCCGCGACCCACCGCGTCATTGGAGAGACCCATGGCCGACGACCAGCGCTTCGCGTTCACCAAGATCGCCGTAGATGACCTCGATACCCAGTCCGCGTTCTATTCCGCCGTGCTCGGCCAGGTGGTCAGGCACCGCGTGTCCGGCGGGGAGGGCGACGGTGAGTTCTCGGAGATCGTCATGGGCTCTCCGGACGGCGACGGACCGTCCCTGCTGCTGGTGCACCACCTTCACCGCGAAACCCCGCCGCCGGGTGAAGCCGTGCTCGGCTTCACCGTTGCCGACGTGGAGCGTGTGGTACGGGCGGTGACGGACGCGGGCGGCGTCGTGTGCGCGCCGCCCAGGAGCCTGCCAGGCCAGGCCTTGCGCGTCGCCCGGGTGCAGGATCCCGAGGGCCACGCCCTGGAGATCATCCAACACATCTGACGTGCCGCCAAGAGTCGGTCCCCGGTCTTCGCCCCGGCGAGCTGGGACGTTGGGAACCGGAACATCGACGACCGAACCGTGGGATGACCGTGATACAGGAAAGGCAAGCGATGTTCGATCTGTCAGGACACACCGCGTTGGTGACGGGAGCCGGCCAGAACGCCGGGGCGGGGATCGCCCGGGCCCTTGCCGCTCAGGGTGCCGCGGTGGCGGTGAACGACCTCGTGCCCGAGCGGGCCGACGCTGTGACCAAGGAGATCGCCGCCGGGGGCGGGACGGCGATTGCGGTGCCCTTCGACGTCACCGATCTGGAGGCCGTCCAGCAGGGAGTGGCCAGGGCTAGCGCCGAACTCGGGCGTCACCTCGACATCCTCGTCCACAACGCCGGGGTCCCGGCAGACTTCGGGCAGGGACAGTTCCGCACCCTCGCTCCCGGCCGGTGGCGGGCTCCGGTGGAGATCAACCTGTTCGGCGCCATGAACCTGGTGTCGGCTGTCGCCGACGACATGTGCGAGGCGGGCTGGGGGCGGATCGTGCAGATCTCCTCGGGATCGGCACGCGCCGGATCTGCCACGGGGATCTCCCTCTACGGGGCGGCCAAGAGCGGTGTGGAGGGCTTCATCCGGCATCTTTCCCAGGAGCTCGCGCCGTTCGGCGTCACCGCGAACACCCTCGCGCTCGGGTTGCAGAGCAATGTCGCCGGCGAGAGCACGGAGGTGTTCGCGGCGAAGATCCCCTTGCGCAGGCTCGGGACACCGGAGGACGTCGGTGCGGCGGCGGTCTATCTCGCGTCGCCCGAGGCGTCGTGGATGACCGGGCAGATCCTCAACCTCAACGGAGGCAGCGTGACGTCATGACCCGGCAGGACGGCAGTCCGCCGCTGCGCCCGGTCGCCGCACACTCTACGGTGTAGCGAATTGTGAGGAGTGCAGATGCCGTCCAGTAAGACACGCGCCACCAGCCCCGGGCCCCCCGCGAACCAGGCGGTGTCCCGGGTGGTCACCGGAATCAAGCAGAGGATCCTGTCGGGCGAGCTGCTACCCGGTCAGCAGATCCGGCAGGAGCAGATGGCGGCTGCCCTGGGGGTGAGCCGCCTGCCGGTGCGCGAGGCGTTGCGTCAGCTCGCCGCGGACGGCCTGGTCGTCCACGAGCACCATGTCGGGTTTGCCGTCGCCCGCCTGGGCAGGTCCGAGTTCGACCAGGTCTATCTGATGCGGCGGCTCCTGGAGACGGAGGCGATCCGCAGCCTGCCGCGTCCGTCCGTCGCCCAGCTTGCCGAGATCCGCACGCTGGCCGAGGAGATCGAGCGAGCTGCCAAGGACCTCGACCTTGCCCTGATGCGTACGCTCAACAGCCAGTTCCACCTGGCGATCTTCGGTCTGAGCGACCTGAACCTCGTCGTCGGAGAAATCGCACGGATCTGGACATGGGCTCTTCCCTACCACTCGGTCTACCTCCATGACGAGGCAGGGCGGAAACGCATCCTCGCCGAGCACCGCGAGATGGTCACCGCGCTCGGTGAGGGGGATCTGGACCGCCTGGTCGCGCTCATGGACGCCCACCGCGCGGGCTCGGAAGCCCAGTTGAACCTGATGCTCCAGGCGGGTACGGCCGCCCGCCCCGTGGCTGACGAGCCGCAGGAGGCCGTCCACTGACCGGAACATCGTCATACGATTTCGGATCCCGTCGCCTAGCGTGGGCTGGAACCGAAGGAGGTGTCCGATGACAGCCACGATCGATCTCTCCGCTCATCGCCTTGATAACGCGTCACGGCTGCTGCGCGAGGAAGTCCGGGCCTTCCTGGCAGAGGAAAGGGCGGCGGGGACCTTCGTTCCGCGCTGTGACGCTTGGATGACGGCGGCCGACCGGGACTTCAGCAAGCGGCTGGGGGCGCGCGGCTGGCTGGGAATGACGCTGCCCAGCCGCTACGGCGGCCATGACCGCTCACCGCTGGACCGCTTCGTCGTCACCGAGGAACTGCTCGCCGCGGGCGCGCCGGTCGCCGCGCACTGGATCGCCGATCGCCAGATGGCACCGTCCATCCTCCGTCATGGTTCCGAAGAACAGAGGCAGCGCTATCTGCCCGAGATCGCCCGTGGCGCCTGCTACTTCGCCATCGGCATGAGCGAGCCCGAGGCCGGTTCCGACCTGGCGTCGGTGCGCACCAGGGCGCGAGAGGTGCCCGGCGGGTGGGAGATCACCGGGACCAAGCTGTGGACCACGGGTGCCCACTACGCTCACGCGATGGTCGTCCTCGCCCGTACGGACGGCTCACCGGCAGATCGGCACTCCGGTCTGTCGCAGTTCGTGGTGGACCTCCCGGCGCCGGGCGTCGAAATCCGGCCCATCGTGACGGCGGACGGGGAACACCACTTCAACGAGGTGGTGTTCGACGCTGCCGTCGTCCCCGAGGACAGTTTGCTCGGCGTACGCGGAGCTGGATGGAGCCAGGTCACCGCCGAGCTCGCGTACGAACGGTCCGGGCCCGAACGACTGATGAGTACGGTGCCGCTGCTTCGGGAGTGGGCGGACCATCTGGCGGAGCGGGGGATCGGCGCCGTCGAGGCGAGAGAGCTGGGAAGGCTCACAGCCCGGGCCTGGTCGCTGCGTCAGCTCTCCCTGTCGGTTGCCGCCGCCCTGGCTGAAGGGCGTTCCACCGAGACCGCCGCCGCCCTGGTGAAGGATCTGGGGTCACGATTCGAAGGAGACGTGGTGGAGACCGTACGCAGACTGACCGGGACGGAACCCGTCAGGGGAGCGACGGGTTTGGCGGGGATGCTCGCTGAGGGCATCCTCCACTCCCCGGCGTTCACGCTGCGCGGAGGGGCCAG
The DNA here is from genome assembly GCF_042723275.1 of Streptomyces sp. NPDC058373. Taxonomy (NCBI): domain Bacteria; kingdom Bacillati; phylum Actinomycetota; class Actinomycetes; order Kitasatosporales; family Streptomycetaceae; genus Streptomyces; species Streptomyces sp. NPDC058373. The sequence goes on from NZ_JBHXJE010000031.1 coordinate 43,676, forward strand.
CGAGATCCTTCGCTCGGTGGTCGCCCGCGGGCTGGGGGTCCGGTGAGCGACGACGTGCGGGAAGAGATCCGCTCTGCCGTCAGCGCCATCCTGCGGCGCGGCGAGGCGAGCGCGTCCGGCCCGGGAGGCTTCGACGGCCTCCTGTGGAAGGGCTTGAGTGAAACGGGATTCCACTTGCTGGGGGTCCCGGAGGAGTCGGGCGGCAGCGGCGGCACACTCCGCGACCTGGCGGTCGTGGTCGACCTGACCGCCTTCCACGCCGCCGACGTCCCGGTGGCCGAGACCGCGTTCCTGGCGGGCTGGCTCCTGGCGCAGGCCGGCCTGCCCCTGCCGGAGGGACTCGTGGTCGCCTCGCTCGACGAGGCCCGTGGCCAGTGGCGCAACGGTACGCTCCGCCTGTCCGGGCGGCTGCGGACACCCTGGGGCCGGCATGCGGACCACGTCGTAACCCTGGTCAAGTGCGGTGAGGAAGTGCTCGTCACTGTCGTACCCGTTCGGCGACTCGCGGATCCGGCCGTCGTACGGGCGGACAACCTCGCCGGGGAGCCGCGCGACACGCTCGTACTGGAGGACTTCGAAGCCGGGGGAGCGGTTGCCCCCGCGCCACTCGGCGTCGACACCGCCGCGGTGTCGCGGCGGGGGGCGCTGGCCCGGTCGGTCCAACTGGCGGCAGCGGCGCGCGCGGTGCTGGAATCCACCCTTCGGCATGTCACCGAACGCGAGCAGTTCGGACGCCCGCTCGCCCGGTTCCAGGCCGTGCAGCAGCATGTGGCGGCCCTGGCCGCGGAGGCCGCCATGATGAGAGTCGGCGCCGATGCCGCGGTACTCGCGGTGGAGGCACAGGACAACGCGGATCTCGCGGTCGCCGCGGCCAAGGCGACGGCCTCGGCCGGCACACAGGTGGTCACCGCGCTCGGACATCAACTGCACGGTGCGCTCGGCTACTCGCGCGAGCACCATCTGGGAAGGGTGACCACCCGGATGTGGTCCTGGCGCGACGAGTTCGGCTCCGAAAGCTACTGGCAGGACCGCCTGGCCGCTCGCGTGGGCGCGGGCGGGGACTGGTGGCCGCTGGTGACGGGAGGCGAGCGGTGAACGGCGCCGGTGCTGTCCGAGGTCTGCGCGTCCTGGACCTGAGCCGGGTCCTCGCCGGGCCCTTCTGCGCACAGATGCTCGCTGACCACGGCGCGGAAGTCATCAAGGTGGAGGCGCCTTCGGGAGACGAAACGCGTCGCTGGGGTCCTCCGTTCGTCGACGACGCGGAAACGGCGAGCGCGTACTACCAGGGCCTCAACCGCAACAAGGCGAACATCGTGCTCGACCTGCGGGCGGAAGAGGCCCGCGAGGTGCTGCACAGCCTCATCGCCCGCTCCGACGTGGTCGTGGAGAACTTCAAGGCGGGAACGATGGAACGTTGGGGGCTCGGATACGAGTCCCGGCTCGCGGCGGAGTTCCCTCGGCTCGTCTACTGCCGGATCACCGGCTACGGCGTCGATGGCCCGCTCGGGGGCCTCCCCGGATATGACGCGGCGCTCCAGGCGTACGGCGGTCTCATGAGCGTCAACGGAGAGCGCGACGGCGATCCGCTCCGGGTCGGTGTGCCCCTGGTGGACATCACGGCGGCGCACCAGGCGTTCGCGGGCGTCCTCCTCGCCCTCCTGGAGAGAGGGGTCAGCGGGCAGGGGCAGCTTGTCGAAGCAACGCTGCTCGATGCCGTCGTGTCGCTGATGCATCCGCACAGCGCGGCCTACCTGCAGTCCGGCGAAGTACCGGAACGAACTGGGGCGGCCCACCCGACCGTGGCCCCGTACCAGGTCTTCCGTACGGCGCGAGAGGGCCGCCTGTTCGTGGCGGCCGCCAGCGACGCGCAGTTCGCCGCGCTCACCGAGGTACTCGGACGCCCCCGACTGGCCAGGGAACCGCGCTTCCGTCGCAACCGGGACCGCATCGGCAATCTGCCCGCACTGCTGGCCGAACTGGAACCCGCGTTCCTGGCGCGCGACGCAGACGAACTCGCTGGCGAACTGGTGGCGCGGGGCGTCCCGGCGAGCCCGGTCAACGACATAGCGGCGGCGCTGTCCGCCCCCCAGGTGATCCACCGGGGCATGGTGGTCCGGGACGGCGACTACCGGGGCATCGGAGTCCCCGTCAAACTGAGCCGCTCCTCGTCGGTGCCCCCGCGTGCGCCCATGCCTCTGGGAGCGGACACCTCCCGTGTACTCGCGGAGTGCGGCTACACCCCGCAGGACCTCGCCGCGCTACGGCTGTCCGGCGCCCTCGGACCGGCGGAAGCCGAAGCGGGCTCCGGGGATGTGAACGAGCCTCGTATGTCGCGGTGAAGGAAGAGGCAGGTCGGCTCATCCTCGCGCCGCACCGGCGGGCAGGCCCGCCGTCACGCCGTCCAGCACCATGCTCAGGCCGACCCGCAGCAGATCGGCGATCTCCTCGTCGGTGCCGGTGGCGACCCACTGCATGAAGACGTGGCGAGTCGCCTGGACGACGAGGTAGGCGGGAAGTGTCACCCGCAACGGATGTTCCTCCCGGCCGAGCTGCTTCGCGAGGAACTCCGCCACCGCCTCGCACAGATCGTCGTCGGCCTCCAGCCATCGCAGGCGGTACTGCGGGCTTTCCGCGATCAGCGTGAGGAGCCGGCGATCGAACGGGCTGAGTACCCCGTCGTCCATGGCCGATGTCCAGGCCGCGACCAGTATGCCGACCGTGTCGCCGCCCTCGGGCGCGTTGCGCAGGGTGTCGATGACCAGGCTCGAGCTGTGGCGGAACAGCGGCCGGACGACGTCCTCCTTGACGGCGAAATGCCGGTAGAAGGTGCGCGTCGCTATGCCCGCCGCGTTGGCGATGCGCTCCACGGTCGCGGACGTGTCACCGTCCGCGACGAAGATCTCGACCGCCTTGTGCGCGATCGTCATCCTCAGCTCTTCCGCGCGCCGCTCGGTCAGCGTCGGCCCTCCGCGCTTCACCACGGCCGCGCTCCTCTGAAAGCGGCGGCGGCACCGGGTGCCGCAAGGTCGTATGCGGAAATGGGATCCGATCCGTTTACACGCTTGCAATCCGCCAGTAGACTCATACCTGTCAGTTTGCGACAGGTTGGCAGATTGTGCAACCAGGCAACGGTGCCGGGAGGTGACGATGACGACTGCGCCGAGCCAGACCACGCCGGTCGCCATGATCGACAGAGTGGCGTCCCTGCTGGAGGTGTTCGATGGCCGTCAACAGCTCACGCTGGTCCAGATCTCCCGGCTCGCCGGCCTTCCGCGTTCATCGGCACACCGCATCCTGCAACGCCTCGTGGAGCTGGGCTGGGTCGAGCGGCAAGGATACGAATACGCCCTAGGCATGAGGATGTTCGAGCTGGGTGCTCAGGTCGTGCGGCGGGACCGCGTCCATCAGGCGTCGCTTCCCCTCATGCACGCGCTGCACCGGTCGACCGGCCTGACCGCACATCTGAGTGTGCTCGTGTCCTCGGAGGTGCTGCACCTCGAACGGATCGGTGACTGGCCGCAACGGGGGAGAGGCTGGCGGCTGGGAGCCCGGCAGCCGGCCGTTCATGCGGCGGCAGGCCGTGCTCTGCTCGCGGAACTGGACCAGAGCGAGCAGCCCGACCTGGATTTTCCAGCCCCCGCGACTCCGTACGGCATCAGCACCCCGAGACAGTTGCGACAAGAACTCGACCGTGTTCGCGACCGCGGCGGCGTCGCGGTCGATACCCAGGGCTGCACCGCGGGGATCACGGCGGTGGCCGCCCCTATCGGCCCCTCCGAGAGCCGGATCCGCGCGGCGGTGTCGCTGTGCGGCCCTTCCGACGCGATGCCGCTGCAGTCGGCCATCGACGCCGTCCGCATCACCGCGATGGACATCTGGTACGCGGCATCGGGCATGAGCCGCCTTCGCGCGCGAAGCCGCCCCGCGCCACGGCCCCTGATCACCTGACGCCCGGCCCCGCAGCGCCCCCGCTGCCCCCGGTACCGATCAGCCGTCCGCTCGGACGGGTGGCCGAGGTGTGTTCCGATGACATCGTCGGCGGGGACGTCATGCCCCCTCTGGGGGAGTAGGGCGGTTCGGAGGCGTCCCGGCGTGTGGTGGCGCGGACCTCTAGGAGGAGGACCCCGTGTGCACCTCGGAGGCGGTACGCGCCTGACCGGCGGGCTCCTCACCGGTTGGCAGTGGAACGTCCGGTGACGGCGCGTCATCACTCGCCGCGGAACTCCGGACGGCGGCGCTCCAGGCTCGCCGCGATGCCTTCGGCACAGTCCTGAGTGGCCCACAGACGTGCCTGCTCGGTCAGCTCGTGCTCCAGAGCGGCCCGGACCCGGCCCGGCAGGTCCGCGCGGAGCGTGGCGCGGATCGAGCGGACCGCGAGGGGAGCGGCCGCCGCGATCGAGCGTGCCCAGTCCAGAGCGGTCTCGCGCACGCGGCCAGGCTCGGCGAGCCTGTCCGCCAGCCCGATGCGGACCGCCTCCTCACCACGGACCGGCCGTCCGGTCAGCAGGAGGTCGGACGCGATGGGCCTGCCGACGAGCTCCGGCAGCGTCACGCTCAGGCCGAATCCCTGGTGGAATCCGAGCAACGCGAAATTCGCGACGAACCGGGAACCGGTCTCGGCGACACGGAAATCGGCGGCGCAGGCGAGGCCCAGGCCGCCCCCCACGGCGGCTCCCTGTACGGCCGCGATGACCGGGGTGCGGATCTCGAACAGTTGCGCCGCCCGGCGGTACAGGCGTTCCGATACGGCCACCCGGTCCTGTGCGAACCCGCCGCCGTCACCGAAGTCGGCCCCGGCGCAGAAGTGTTTGCCCTCGGAGGCAAGGACCAGCACTCGACAGGCGGGATCGTCGTCGAGCCGACGGGCGGCGTCGACGATCTGCCCGATGAGCGCCTCGTCGAAGAAATTGGCGGGCGGCCGACGCATTTCGAGGAGGCCGACACCGCCGTCCACCGTGACCGAGAGATCAGGGCTTTCGGGGGGCGTGCTGTGGGCGTCAGTGCCTGTCGTCACGGGAACTGCCTCCATCTCGGTGAAAGGTCTGCTTCCACGCTGCCGGACGAGTGCCCCCGCCATCGACGAGGTGTCCGGTCAGTGGACGTTCGGGCCCGTGGGGGAGGAGGAGCGGCGCACGATGGTGCTCCACGGGGCCCGGAGCGGTACGACAACGGCCGCCCGAACCCCGCCCTCCGAACCCGAGGAGAGCCGTGAACACCGTCGAAGAGTCGGGGACAGACGTCCCGGACGCCGCCCGGATCACCGATGTTCTGTACGCCTTCGCCCGCCTCGCCGACGAAGGGGCACCGGAAGACCTGGGCGCCCTGTTCACCGACGACGTGGAGTGGCGGATGGCCGGCACCACGTGGAGGGGACGAGAGGAAGCCGTCGCCGGACTGCTGACGATGCGCGAACTCGGCCACGCCGGCCCCGGCTCGGGGAACCGGCACCTGATCACCAACCAGGAGGTCCGCGTGCTCGGGGACGGGGCCACGGCCCGCTCGTACTTCCTCCTGGTCTCCAGCGGCGCCCCCGCCGTCGTCGAGGTCGTCGGTTCCTACCGTGACGAGCTGAGGCGTTCCGGGGAGGGGCGCTGGCTCATCGCCCGGCGCGAAGTGACGACCTGACCCCGGGCTGCCGAAAGCCGTCCACGCAGCGGAACAGCGCACTCGGGCCCTCATCGCTCCTGCGGGAACAGGTGGCCCGGGCCGGAGGCAGAGCTCCGGGGACGGCCGCCGGCGGAGTGGGCGAGGCGTATATCGACGGACCCGGTGGTGCGGGCGGACAGGACGGAACTCCCGGACGTCGCCTTCCCCGAGCGCCATGCGGGTGCCCAGCTCGCAGCCCGTCCCTGGGACAGGAGCGAAGCGCGCCGGGAGCCGGGGCGCGTGCCGAGGTGGAGCGACACTGCCTGTCCGAGCCCTCGAAGCAGAACGCGTAGCGGTTGACGGCGTTCGCGGTGGCCGCTCGGTCCATGCCCGGATCTTGCCCGTTCAGGTGTTCTCCCGGCATCGGGCCGCTCACTTCCGTCCTGCGGCGTGCCGGGCGGCCACGGTTGCGTACACCAGTCCTTGGCCGATGGTGGCTCCGGCGCCGGGATAGACCCTGCCGAAGGCGTTGGCGGCGGTGTTGCCGATGGCGTACAGGCCCTCGACGGGGGCGCCGTCCGGCCGCAGGACACGGGCGTCACCGTCGGCCCGCAGTCCGCCGCAGGTGCCCAGGTCGCTCAGGACGACGCGGACGGCGTACAGCTGTCCTGTCAGCGGCCGAAGGTTGGGGTTCGGGGTGACCGTCGGGTCGCCGTAGTACCGGTCGTACGCGCTGGCGCCGCGGCGGAAGTCGTCGTCGTTTCCGGCTGCGGCCAGGTTGTTGAAGCGGCGCAGCGTCGCGGTGAAGGCGTCCTCCGGCAGCCCGGCGCCGCGGGCGAGAGCGGCGGCGTCGCCTGCCCGGTGGGCGATGCCCGCCTCGTACCACTCCCTGGGAAGGGCCATCCGCGGGAAGCATGCCCCGGCGAAGACATAGCTGTTGCGGTACTGCTGGTCGAAGACCAGCCACAGGGGGCCGGCCGGGTCGCCGGCGTGCTCCCGCTCCAGCAGACGCTGTCCGAAACTCATGTAGTCGGTGGCCTCGTTGACGAAGCGCTGCCCACTGCCGTCGACGATCAGGGAGCCGGGCAGAGCGCGCTCGGCGAGCAGGACCTGCGGGGAACCGCCTGGCAGCGGGGCCACCGCGGGGAACCACCATGCCTGCTCCAGCAGTTCGGTGTCGGCGCCGATGTCCTGCGCCACCCGTATGGCGTCGCCGGTGTTGCCAGGACTGCCGAGGCTCCAGCCCGGCTCGAGATGCTTCGACTGGTGTGCGCGGCGCTGCTCGATGTCGTGGTCGAACCCGCCGGCGGCCAGCACGACGCCCCGCCGGGCCGTCACCGTCACCTCGTGGCCGTCCTGCTCCAGCACGGCGCCGGTGACCCGGTCGCCATCGGTGACCAGGCGGCGCAGCGCGGTCCGCGTCCACACCGGGATCCCGGCGCGCAGCACCCCGGCGTACAGGCCGCCGGCCAGCGCCTGTCCGCCGGCGGCGTACTCGCGGCCGATCAGCTTGCCGCCGAGGCCCTGCGCCGCGCGCTTCGCGATGCGCGGGAGGCCGGAGCGGGGCAGGCGGGCCACCAGGTTCATCCACCGGTAGTCGGCGCCGGTGATCGGCATCGGCACGGGCGATTCCATGACGGACGGACGCAACCGGGCCCGCTCCCTGCCCAGTACGGACAGGTCGAAGGGACGGCATTCACAGGTGCGGCCGGCGGCGGAGCCGCCGGGCAGTTCCGGATGGTAGTCGGCGTAGCCGCGGGTCCAGAAGAACCGCATCGGGGTGACTCGCTGCAGCATCCGCAGGGCTTCCTCGCCGTGATCGAGGAAGCTGAGCCACCGCTCATCGGTGGCGCTCGCGCCGACCACGGCCTGCAAGTAGGTACGGGCGCGATCGGCGGTGTCGCCGGCGCCCTCGGCGGCCAGCAGGGAGCTGGCCGGGATCCAGAAAGCGCCGCCGGAGCGGGCCGTGGAACCGCCGACGTACTCCGTCTTTTCCACGATCAGGGTCTTCAGGCCCGCCTCGTGCCCGGCGAGGGCGGCGGCCATGCCGGTGCCCGCTCCGACGACCAACAGGTCGACGGTGGTGCCGTCGACGGCCGGAACGGGGGCCAGTGCGTTGTCGGGCATAGCGGTCTCCTCGTGGTGCTCCTGCGCGGTGCGGAGAGTTTCGTACGGGACGGCCAGGTCGGAAAGGGCCGCTCCCGGTGTACGGGACGGGTCGGGCCCTCGTGACGGACTGCCGCCCTGCCGCCGCCCGCTTGCTTCTCCGCACGGGAGGGACGCCCCTTCCCTGCGCTGTGCGAACTCCCGATCCGGCGACACTCCCGCTGATCGGGAGCACGGCTGGGCCGTTGCCGCGCCACCTGCCAGACTACGGGCGTTGGGGGCATGCGTTCCTGCTCGCCCGTCGTACGGCTTCGCAGCAGACAGGGAGACATATGAACGTGCATCTCGGTGACGGCGTGGTCGACCGGGCGACATACGGCCCCTGGGCGGTCATCGCGGGAGGATCGGAGGGCGTGGGCGCCGAGCTCGCCGACAGGCTGGGCGCACAGGGCATCGACCTGATCCTCGTCGCCCGCAAGCCCGGCCCTCTGCAGGCCACTGCGGACCGCGTTGCCCAGGCACACGGAGTCCAGGTCCGCACTCTGTCCGGCGACCTGCTCGACCCGGACGTGGTCCAGCGGATCCGTGACATCGCAGCGGAGGTCGATGTCGGCACCTTCATCTACAACGCGGGCGCCAACACCTACGGCGCCGAGTTCGTCGAGGGCGATCTCTCCTCCTTTCAGCAGGTCATCGACCTCAACATCACCCGTCAGCTGGAACTCGCTCAGTACTTCGGCGCCCGCCTCAAGAAGCGCGGCAAGGGGGCCCTCGTCCTCGTCGGTTCGCTGTCCGGGTATGTGGGCCACGTGGACATCAGCGTCTACGCCGCCGCCAAGGCCTTCGAGCGGATCTTCGCGGAGGGCCTGTGGGCGGAGCTGCGACCGCACGGAGTCCACGTGCTGCACGCCGTCCTGGGTCTGACCCGGACTCCCGCGATGGAGCGGATAGGGCTGCGCATGGATCTGCCCGGGGTCGCCGTGGCCGACCCAGGGGACATCGCCGAGGAGATGCTCGCCCGCTTCGGTGACGGCCCCGTCCAGGTGCTCGGCGGCAACGTCGAACAGGCTCAGAACCACTGCGGCCCCGACCGGGCGCGCCTGGTCACCGAGGTGGCGGTCGGCGTACGCAGGATGAGCCCCCGGTGACGGCGCCTCGACTGCCGCTGCGGTTGGGGGCGATCAGCCCGGTCGTGACCCGTTTTCCGGGCGCCCACTCGGCCTGGGAGGAGAAGGCGGGTATCGCCGAACTGGCCACGATCGCGCAGGCCGCCGACGAGCTCGGTTACGATCACCTGACGTGCAGTGAACACGTGGCCGTCCCATCCGAGGTGGCGGCGGCACGCGGTGCCACGTACTGGGACCCGCTCGCCACCTTCGGCTACCTGGCCGCCCGCACCCACCGCATCCGCCTGGCCACCCATGTCCTGGTCCTCGGCTATCACCACCCGCTGGAGATCGCCAAGCGGTACGGCACCCTGGACCGCGTCAGCGGAGGCCGACTTGTGCTGGGCCTCGGCGTCGGCACGCTCAAGGAGGAATTCGGTTTGCTGGGCGCGGAGTTCGGGGACCGTGGCGCACGTGCCGACGATGCGCTCGCGGCGCTGCGGGCCTCGCTGTCGCGCCCGGACCCCGAGTACCACGGCCGCTACTACGACTACTCCGGCATGGTGGTCGAGCCACACGCGGTGCAGCCGCGCGTACCTCTCTGGATCGGCGGCTCCACCCGCCGTTCACTGCGCCGCGCAGTCGAACTCGGCGACGGGTGGGCCCCGTTCGGCCTGTCCTTGGAACAACTGGCCGAACTCCTCGGTTCGGTGGAACGCCCGGACGGCTTCGAGGTCGTCCTGTCCCCCTCACGCCGGTTGGACCCCCGTGACGACCCGAAATCCACCGAGGCACTGCTCCGGCAGGCGCGGCAGGCGGGCGCCACCGTGGTCACGGTCCGGCTCGCGTCCTCTTCCGCGGACGACCACTGCGTGCAGCTGGAAGCCCTGACCCGGGTAGCCGAAGCTCTGTAGTCACCTCCGGCGCGTGGCATGTGGAGTCCACGCTGCCCCCTTGCCGAGGAGGAAGTGGACGAGTGACGACTTTCGACAGGAGCGAGTCGTGCGGCCGTTCGGAGACGCGAGGGTCTTCCCGATCGGTAGGGGCGCGGATGACGCTGACCTGGGCCCTCGGGTACGACGAGGAACGCGCGATCCGCACTGTGCACGCTGCGGTGGACGCGGGGGTGACGCTCTTCGACGCGGCCGACGTCCACGGTCCGGCCGCGGGGTACGGAGTGAACGAGTCCGTACTGGTCAAGGCTCTCGCGAGCTGCCCGGCCCAGTAGAAGTCGCACGAAGTCGGCACCACCCAGCTCTCGCTCCCGCTGATCGGGACGGGAAGGGGGTGACGCAGTTCGGTGAGGCGCAGAGACGCCATCGCCCGCGACGGAGAGACCCACCTACCGTGAGGAGCAACAGCGCATGGAACCCGAAGTGGCCGCAGACACCGAGTCGGCCCGGTCCGTGGCCGAACTGGCCGTACAGCTCGCGGCACTGACGGCCCGCGTCACCGAGTTGGAGGACGAGCTCGCTGTCCGGCGGCTCATCGCTTCGTACGGGCCGTCGGTCGACAGCGGCGACGCCGAGGCGGCAGGAGCGCTGTGGACTCAGGACGCCGTCTATGACATGGACATCGGCGTGCTCAACGGCAGTGCCGGCATCTCGGAGATGGTCCTCGGCGCCACTCACCAGGAGATCATCGGCGGCGGCTCCGCGCACAACATCGGGCCCGCACTCATCGAGATCGAGGGGGGACGGGCCACTGCCATCACCTACTCCCAGATCTTCCGCGGCGACGGCAACGGGGGCTTCTACATCTGGCGGATTGCGGCGAACCGCTGGGACCTGGTGCGGAGGGAGACCGGTTGGCGGATATCCAATCGGTGCACGCGCCTTCTCGACGGCCGAAAGGAGGCCCGGGAAATCCTCGGCCGAGTTGTGCGCTGAACTGATGTCCTGGCCCGGACGGGGGCGTGATGGAGTCCCTGGACCGCCTGGGTGGAGCTGGAACCGGGCCGGAAGAAGCGCGTCGCGGCACGCTCCAGCCAGCAGTGGGCATCGGGCGGCTTCTGCTCGGGATGGTCCTTCGCGGGGCGGAGGCGGCGGCCACCGATCGGACGCAGCTGGCGATGGTCCGGGAAGTGACGAATGAGATGCCACCGCGCCAGATCGTGCTCACCGGAGGCGGCCGGCTCTCCTGGAGGGCCCTCGACGTGGTGATCGTCATCGGAAACGGCCGTCCGGTCCGGGCATACGGGCGGCGGGTGCCCACTCCCTTCCGTCCGTACGGAATCAGCCGCCGGGCGCGGTGACGGTGCGCAGGTCGGTCCACAGCACATGAACCTCGCGGCGGGAGATGCGCCAGCCCTCGGAGGTGCGCACGTACGCGTCCTCGTAGCGCACAGGGCAGTACAGGTCGGTGGCGGTGCCGTCGGCCTCGGCGTAGTGGTGGGCCTCACACAGGACGGTCGCGGTGGCCGTGGCGCCGTCCGTGGCGACGACGGCGACATGGGTGGCGACCGAGTGGAAGAGCCTTTCGAAGGCTGCCAGGTCGTCTATCTCGCCGACCAGTTCGGTCGGCCCCGTGCGGCGCAACGTCTCCTTGCCGTCCCGTCCGTAGGCGACCATGACGCCGTCGGCGGTGAACACGCCGGTGAAGACTTCCCGGTCTCGTGAGTCGAGGGCGAGCGCGTACCGCTCGGCCAGCTTCCGCAGGGCCACTTCGTCGGCGAGGGTGGGGGAGGAGGCCTGGGGCACGGTGATCACCTGTCCTGTTCGGGGGAGGCGGAGGCCGCGGGCGGGCACGGCCGGAACGGTGCGCAGGCGGCGAGCGGGGCGGAGAAGAGGACGTTCTCCTCGGCCACGGAATCGCCCTTGTCCTGCTCGGCCAGGCGCCCGGCCACTTCGAGGGGATCCTCGTCCAGGTACAGCAGCCGCACCCGCAGTTCGTGCGGAGACAGGGCGTCGGCCTGCTCCTGCTGCCAGTGCGGCCGGGTCGGCTCGTGCAGGCTGAAGGTCCACGCGCCGGCCACACCCGGCACGTCAAGGAGACCGGGGATGCGCTCCCGGTCCTCGCGACGGTACGACAGATGCGCGTCGTGGCCCATCGGTTCGGTGATCCGCGTCAGCGTGATGTGCACTCCAGTGTTCGGCCGGTACGGCAGTACCTCGGGGGAGACCAGGGCGTGCGGCGCCGCATAGCCCTTGACCGGGGTGAAGAAGCCCATGAACGGCCGCTCCACGCCGGGGATGCCGGGGCCGCGGCCCCACTGGATGGAGTCGGTTCCCAGCTTCCGCCACGCGGCCACGGATTCTTCGTACGGCGGCAGGAACCAGTACATCGTCATCGAGTCGACCCCGGACAGGCGGTCGGCCATCCGCTCCAGCCCGCCGGCCCCGGCGACGCGTGTCCACCGCTCGCCCCAGGCCACCCCGGGCAGCGCGCGGTTCTCCGGGATGTGGTCGTAGAGCTGCCAGTCGTGGTACTCGGGCAGCAGAGCCGGATCGGTCACGTCCACGAATGACAGGAAGGCCCGCTCGGAGAACATTCAGCTTCCTTTCACCTTTTACGGAGTTGGGCGGGGCGGAGAGGGCGGCGCGGAACTGTACGCCGCACTTCACCAGCCAGTCGAAGTGCTCCAGGCTCCGCTCGGCATACCTCGCGAGCTTCGCCTCGTCGGCCGCGGGCCCCCTGGCGGCAGTGAGGAAGCGGCGCTTGGCCTCCGGGATGTCGTGGCAGCCGCGGACCCGCTGCACGGGAGCGCCACCGCCGAGGTCGACCGAACCCCGCCAGGCAGCGCCGCGGCACCGACCCGGCCGCCGATGTGTTCCACGACCAGTACGTCCACGTCCTCGGCCGCGGCGCCGATCGCCGCCGCGGCACCGGTGACGCCGTACCCGACCACGACGACGTCGGCCGTGACGTCCTCCGGTACGGCGGTGGCCCGCGCCGACCGCGCCGTCTCGGCGCGTTCCGGCAGCGCGTCAGGCATGGCGTCTCCGTCCTCGTGTCCCAGGTGCCGTTCGCTTCGGCTTGCCCGGCGCAGGGCTGTCAACCGGTCGCGGTAATGGCCGGCTGACGCGGCCGTCACCGGCACCGTCGCCGAGCGCTGCGCTTCCACGCGGAACGCACGCCGGGCTGCCGCAAACACCACGGGTGTCGCCGGACCGTTCCACGCACGCGCCGCCTTCGCCTCCCGGATTCCTACTCCCGCGACGGCGCCGGGTCGCCGCCGCATCCCACTCAGCGGGAGCCCGGCGGGGGCGGTGCCCCTCGCGGCGACCAGGGGGAGGCCGGTCGGGGCGCGGCAGGAGACGGGGAGCCGGAAGCGGGACATACGGGCACCGCGGAGCTGAAGCCGGCCGAGACGAGTTCTTGTGCGGGACTCCTTTCAGACAGGTTGCGGAAGGGCTGCCCCGCCCATGCTGGCCACGGGTGAGATCTTGTGGTGGCTGGTGTGATCACGGCGTCGGCGCCGTCATGGACAGGCCCGTTCAACGGTCCGAGCCGCGCTGTTTCCGTACGTTGGTCACTGCGCTGCGCCCGTGCAGTCCCTGCCTGATCCGAGGGGCTCGCGCAGCCACCGGCGGCCGAAGGAAGGCGGAGGGCGTCCCCTCGGCATGCGAGGGGAACGGCCCGCGCCGACCTCAGACCCTGGCCACCTGCCCCGGGCCGCCGACTTCCGCCAGGACACAGTGGGTGCCGCTGAAGATGGTCGGCATGCACTTGTTGCAGTGGATGCAGAGGGAAGGTGTCGACGGGTCCTGTTGCAGGCGGTTGAGCAGGTCGGGCTCGCGCAGCAGGGCGCGGGCCATGGCGACGAACTGGAAGCCCTCCGCCATCGCCCGGTCCATGGTCGCCTTGGTGCTGATCCCGCCGAGCAGCACCAGCGGCAGACCGAGCGCGGCACGGAACTGGCGGGCGCTGTCCAGGAGATACGCCTCCTGGTACGGGTAGCTGTGCAGGAACTTGCCGCCCACCATCTGGATGCCGAGTCTGACCGGCTGGGGCATGACGGCGGCGAACTCCCGCAACGGCGCCTCCCCGCGGAATAGGTACATCGGGTTGAGCAGGGAACTGCCCGCGGTGAGTTCCAGGGCGTCGACACTGCCGTCGCTCTCGATCCACTGGGCAACCTGAAGGCTCTCGTCGAGCCAGAGGCCCCCCGGCACACCGTCGTCCATGTTGAACTTGGCCAGGACGGCGATGCGGTCGCCGACCTTGTCCCGCACCGCGCGGCACACGTCGCGGGCAACCCTGGCGCGCCCCTGAAGGGACCCCCCGTACTCGTCCTTGCGCTTGTTGATCTTCGGGCTCAGGAACGAGCTGGCGAAGTAGTTGTGGCCGAGATGGATCTCGACCGCGTCGAAGCCGGCTTCGATCGCGTACTGCGCGGCGTCCGCGTGCGCGCGGGTGATGCGGCGGATGTCGTCCTTGGAGGCGGCCCGGATGACCGAGAGTGCCTGAGCGCTGAACGTCCGCGACGGTGAGAGGGCCGGCACCTTGTTGGACTTGCCGTTGGCCACGGGCCCGGCGTGCCCGATCTGCGCGGACACCGCGGCGCCCTCGGCGTGCACTGTCTCGGCCAGGCGGCGCAGCCCCGGCAGAGCCTCCGGACGCATCCATATCTGGTCGTACTCGGTGCGGCCCTCCGGGGCGACCGCACAGTAGGCCACGGTGGTCATGCCGACGCCGCCCGCCGCGTGACGGCGGTGGAACTCGATCAGGTCGTCGGTGACCACGGCACCCTTGGTCATGCCCTCGAAGGTCGCCGCCTTGAGGATTCGGTTGCGCAGTGTGACAGGTCCCAGCTCTGCGGGCTGGAAAACATCGGGGGTCGTCATCTTCGTCTTCTCTCGGCTGAGGTGAACCGGACGTGAGGGGGGGGAGCCGCCAAGGGCCAGGTCGCCCGTGGAATCGGTCAGACAGTCATCGCCGTGGGCTGTGCGTCGGGGCGCATGGCGGCGTCGGTGCCACCGTCGACGCAGAGGATGGCGCCGGTGGTGAAACGGGCCTCCGGACGCAAGAACTGGTGCACCCAGAAGGCCACGTCCTCCGGGGCGCCGAACATACCGAGCGGCATGGGCGTGGGGAAGGCATCCGTGTCCAGATCCTCGGCACGGCCACCGGCGAGCATCAACGGGGTGACGACGGCCCCGGGGGCGATCACGTTGAGCAGGACCCCCTGCCTGGCCCACTCCGGGGTGACGGCGGTCTGCCGGGCCCAGCGGGCCAGAGCGAACTTGGTGGTCGCGTACGCGGAGACGGTCGGGGAAGCGGCCCGGACCGCGGCGGGTGTGGCGGCCTGCGCGCCCCGGGCGTGCTCACGGGCCGCCTCCTCGTCACCGACGAGGAGTAGCTCGACCAGCCTGTCATCGATCATCGGGACGGTGGTGGAGGAGTTGGAGCCGATCACCACGACGCGTCCCGCGCCGGATGCGGCGAGCGCGGGGCGGAGTCCCTCCAGCAGGCGCACCGGATGGAAATAGTTGATCGAGACCACGGTGCCGGCGTTCGGCGTCGAAGGGCCGACACCGGCGACGGCCGCCACTCCGTCGAGTCGCCCCGCACACCGCTCCAGCACCTCGGAGATCGCCGCCGCGCGGCCTTCGTCCGTGCCGAGGTCGGCCGTGACGTCGGCGTCGCGCAGATCGATTCCGATGACCGTGTGGCCGGCTTCGCGCAGCGTCTCGGCGGTTGCGGCTCCCATTCCGGAAGCGGACCCGGTGACGACGTGGATACCCATGGCAGAAGTCCCTGTGGTGTCGGGGGAAGAGGCGGGGAGGCGGCGCGTGAGGGCGTCCGTGCCTCTCCAAACGTAATTCAATCAGTGATTGAATGATAGTTCTCCGCAGTGTGCTCCAATGAGCCGTATGGCGGATGAATCGTCCTCGACCAGGGACCGGCTGCTGGACGCGGCGGAGAGGCTCTTCCTCGATCACGGCGTGAACCAGGTGTCCGTCCGTGCCATCAACGCCGAGGCGGGCCTGAATCCCGGAGCCGTTCATTATCACTTCGGGTCCCGCGACGGCCTGGTGGCGGCGCTCCTGGAACGGGAACTGGAGCCCCGGTGGCGCGACTGTTTGGAGGAGCTGGCGGACCCCGCGTCGTCGGACGACGCGGAGCCGGCCGGGATCGACATGGTGGCGCTGGTCACGGCCCTGGTAGAGCCGTTCGACGACATGGTCCGCTCCTCGCGGGGGCGCGTCCTCTGCAGCCTGCTCGCCCAGACGTGCCTCGACGCCGACTCACCACGCATGCACGCCCCTTGGTTCGGTT
This sequence comes from Streptomyces sp. NPDC058373, assembly GCF_042723275.1. NCBI lineage: Bacteria > Bacillati > Actinomycetota > Actinomycetes > Kitasatosporales > Streptomycetaceae > Streptomyces > Streptomyces sp. NPDC058373. Next base: position 59,695 of record NZ_JBHXJE010000031.1, read on the forward strand.
CCGCCCCCTTCGAGGTGATGCTCGGCAGGGCGCTGCCCCATCTCACCGTGCACGAGATCGCCGACCGCTGGCGGCTCGTCTTCACCCTGCTCCTGCAGCTCTACGGGCGGCCCCAGGCCACGGGACGCGTCGTCGCCGAGCCGTCCTTCCCGGCCGCGGGGACCGTCATCGCGTTCCTTGCCGCGGGCCTGACCGCTTCCTCATCCCAGAGGTGACCAGGCGCGGGGCACCCCGTCGAGGCCGCACTGCTGGCCCTGGACGGGCCATGACGCCACTCGGCCGGCAGCCACTGCCGCCGGAGCCCAGCCGGCAGGGTGAGCAGCATCCGTGCCGCATGACCGGGATCGCGGTCCGCGTGTAACGACGTGTGGCGAGCTCGTGCGCCGTGTGCCCCGCGAGCGACAGCGTGACGGACTAATCCACCAGGCCCCCGCTGCGGCGCGTCGTGAAGGCGGCCGTCGGTTTCCACTGCCGGGCGAGCCGCACGGCTGCGGCCCCGCTGGTCCGGCCTGATCCAGCGCCGCCCCACGATGATGGTCGCGGTCTCGATGGTGATCACGGCGCTCCCCGGGTTGTCGATCCGGCTGGGTGCGGGCCGTCGAGGGTGTCGGTTCCCACCGTGACGGACTGTGGCGTTCCAGGGAGGGACGCCGGCTCATCGCCCGGCGCGAGGTGACCACTGACGCCCTGCCCGGCGACAAGCCGTCCACTCAGCGGAACAACACACTCGGGCCGCCTCGCATCCCGCCTAGCCTCAGGTGGTCAGCGGGACGACAGCCACCGCCATCGCCCCCGGCATGCCGCGGCCCACTCCGCCCGCACCCGCACGAGGAGAGCTGATGACCACCCTTCGCCCCCCTGATCAACGCATCACCGCAGCCCTCGACCGCGCTCTGGAGCTGGGCGAGACCGGTATCTCCGTCGCGGCCTACCACCGCGGCGAGCTGATCGTGAACGCCGTAGCGGGATTCAGTGACGCGGAGAAGGGCACCCCGGCCGACGAGCGCACGCTCTTCCCGGTGTTCTCCGTGACCAAGGGCATCACCGCGACCGCCGTCCACCTCCAGGCCGAGCGCGGCCTGGTCGACCTCCAGGCGCCGGTCGCCCGGTACTGGCCGGAGTTCGCGGTCAACGGCAAGAAATCCGTCACCGTCGAACAGGCGCTCTCGCACCGGGCCGGAATCCCGCAGATGCCCGAAGGCGTCATACCGGAGCTGCTGGCCGACTGGGAGTGGATGACCGAGCGCGTCGCCGGGTTCACCCCGATCTACGAGCCCGGCACCGCCAACGCCTACCACGTCCTCGTGTGGGGCTGGATCGTCGGGGAAGTGGTGCGCCGCACGGACCCGGCACGGCGCCCGTTCGACGTCTTCGTCCGCGAGGAGATCTCCGGGCCCCTCGGCGCCGACGACCTCCACCTCGGCGTCCCCGACGCCGACCTTCCCCGGGTGGCGAAACTGTACGGCGGAAACGAGTTCAGCATCGTCGACGAGCACAACGTCAGCCCGAAGGCGGTGTTCCCCGGCTCCGACGCGCACAACCTGCGGACGGTGCAGCAGGCCGTCGACCCGGGAGCGGGCGCCATCACCACAGCGGACTCCGTGGCACGGATCTTCGCGATGCTCGCGGAGGGCGGCGCACTGAACGGCGTCCGCCTGCTCTCGCCGGAGAGAGTGGCCACCTTCACCCGGCCGCGTGAAGGCGCGTACGACGCGGACAAGGTGCTCACGATTCCCGTGTGGTTCGGAGCGAACGGCTTCTGGCTCGGCGGTGAGACCGGGGCGTCCGACCCGCTGGTCGGAGATCACCGGGAGGTCATCTACAGCCCCGGAGCCGGGGGTTCGCTCGCCTGGGCCGATCTCCGCGACCGCCTGGCCGTCGCGATCTGCCACAACAACATGGACAGCCCCGCTGTCGTGGACCCCGAGAGAACGTTCGCACCGGTGGTGCGGGCCATCCGCGAGATCGTCGCCGAGCGCGAGGAGAGCACTCGATGAGTTCGGCAAAGGAGCTGTTCGGCGGCGGGGTCGCGGTGATCACCGGAGCCGGCGCGGGAATCGGCGCCGGCCTGGCCCGCTACGCCGGGCTGCAACTCGGCATGACGGTGGTGCTCGCCGATGTCGACACCGAGGCGATCGCCTCCCTGCGCGCCGAGTTGGAGCGGGGCGGTGCGCGCGCCCTCGACATCGCCTGCGACGTACGGAAGCCGGCCGACCTCGAAGCATTGGCAGAGCGCAGCCGCGAGGAAGCCGGTCCAACCAGGCTGCTGGTGAACAACGCGGGCGTGGAGCAGTTCGGCTACCTGTGGGACACCCCGGTCGCCAATTGGGACCGCCTCGTCGCGATCAACATCAGCGGAGTCTTCTACGGCATCAGGGCGTTCCTGCCGGGGATGCTCGCGGAGCCGGGTCGGTCGTGGGTGTGGAACCTCTCCTCCGTGGGCGGGGTCAGCGCCAGCCCCCTGCAAGCGCCCTACATCATGAGCAAACACGCCGTGCTGGCCCTCACCGAATGCCTGCGCCAGGAGGTGGAGCTCGCCGGGCACGCCCACCATGTCCACGTGCAAGCGGTCCTTCCCGGCGCCGTGGCCTCCGACATCTTCGAGTCGGCAGGCGCCGTCCACGACGGGGACACCGCTGCCGCGGAGGACCACCGGGCCGCCATGCTGCGGGTGAAGGAACAGGCCATGGACCCGCTCGCGGCAGCCGAGGTCTTCTTCGACCAAGCGGCGGCGGACGAGTTCTATCTGCTGTCCCAGCCCTTCGTCGCCGACGCCATGGCCGCACGGGCCGAGGTCCTGACGGGCCGCCGAGCGCCGCTCCTGCCGAGGGGCGGCTTCTCCCTCCTCGACGACTGACCCGTCCGCAGACACCGGAGAGCACGATGCCCCCGCCCCTTCCGCCCCTGGACCCCGATGCAGCGGCTGTCGCCGCGGCCACGGCCGACCTGCCGCCGATGCGTGAACGTGGCCTCGCCGCGATGCGGGAAGCCATGGAGTCCATGCCCTTTCCACCCGGGCTGCCCGAGATGGCCGACACCGAGGACCGGTCGATCTCCTCACCGCACGGCGAGATCCCGGTGCGGATCCACCGTCCGGACACGGCCGGTGCGGCGCCGGTGCTCGTGTACTTCCACGGTGGCGGTATGTGCCTCGGCTCGAACCACTCCTTCGAGCCGTTCGCCCGTAACCTCGCCGCCTGCAGTGCCGCGACGGTCGTCTCGGTCGACTACCGGCTGGCCCCGGAAGCCCCACCACCAGCGCAGTTCGACGACGCGTACGCCGCGACCGTCTGGACGGCCGAACACGCCGATGAGATCGGGGTGGACCCGGACCGGATCGTCGTCGTCGGCGACAGCGCCGGCGGGACGCTCGCCGCCGCGGTGGCCCTCGCCGCACGGGACCGCGACGGCCCGAAGATCCGGTGCCAGGTGCTTCTCTACCCGGGGCTCGACCGAGACCTCGGTGCTCGGTCGATGTCGCAATGCGCCGATGCCCCGATCCTGAGCCGCGACGACGTCCTGTACCTGAACGAGATGGCCGACGCCGGTAGGGGCTATCCGGACAGCCCCTACCGGATTCCCGCCTACGCGGGGGACCTCGGCGGACTTCCACCGGCCATCGTCGTCACGGCGGAGTGCGACCCACTCCGGGACTGGGGGGAGCGATACGCCCACCGGCTGCGCGAGGCCGGGGTGCAGACCACGCTCACTCGCTACCCGGGCTCCTACCACGGATTCATGATGCAGTCGGCCCACCTCGCCAGAGGCCGACTGGCCCTTGCCGAGACGGGCGGCCTGCTGCGAGCGAAGTTCGCCCACCTCCTTTCCTTTTGACCGCCCCATCCGCCGGCCGGCCCGGCACGACGACCAGGAGGACCCGTGACCGACATCGCCGTCGATCCCTTCGCCAGCGCCCTCGACATCACACCGCACGAGCTTTCGAGGGGCTACACGTGGGCCGAGTGCCCCCGGTGGCACGAGGGCGCCTTGTGGTTCAGCGACATGTACGCCCACCGGATCGTGCGGCTCGACGAGGACGGCACCCCGCGCACCGCGCTCGACCTCTCCACGCGCGCTTCGGCGAATGGTGTCGAGACCATTCCGGGCGGTTTCGGATGGCTGCCCGACGGACGGCTGATCGTGACCTCGATGCACGAGCGGCTCGTCCTGGCCTTCGACGGGGAGCACGTGACCGAACACGCGGACCTGCGCGCGCTGGCCACCGGCCCGATCAACGACATGGTCGTCGATGCCGACGGCCGCGCCTACGTGACGCAGCTCGGGTTCGAACTGTTCCAGGGGGAAGAGCCCCGTGATTCGGCTCTGCTCGTCGTGGAGCCCGACGGCACCGCCCGGGCGTTGACAGAGCTGGGCGGCTTCTCGGGCGCCAACGGCATCGCCGTCAGCTCGGACGGCGACCGGCTCGTGACGGCCGAAGCGTTCGCCAACCGCCTCACGGTGCTGGACCGTGACGAGACCGGCCGGCTCGGTGGGCGCCGCGTCCTCGCCACCACGCCCTCCCTGCCCGACGGCATCTGCCTGGACGACGACGGCGGGGTCTGGGCGGGAATGCCCTCGGTTCCGGCGGTGGCCCGCTTCGCCGAGGGCGGAGCCGTCACCGACATCGTGCGCTTCACCTCCGACAGCGCTCTGCCCCCCGCCTGCGTCCTCGGCGGTCCCGACCGTCGCACCCTGTACGTCTGTGCCGGCCTGGACGTCCTGGACTGGGACGAGTCCCGCCGCAACCGCCGAGGGACGATCTGGACGGCCCCGGTCCGTGCCGGCGGCGGCGCCAACCGCCCCTGACCCCCGAACCAGGTCGTGCACCGTCGCGCGACCGGACCCGACAGCGTACGCGTACAGCCCTCCGTACTTCAGATGGGAACTCAGCTGTGGAACCCCTGTCCTTCACCGACCGCGTCGTGGTCGTGACCGGTGCCGGGCGCGGCATCGGCCGGGCACACGCCCTGCTGCTCGCAGCCCGCGGCGCCGGTGTCGTCGTCGCCGATCTCGGATCCCGGGTGGACGGAGCGGGCCGGGACGGTGACGATCCCGCCGGGGACGTCGTGGCCGAGATCCGCTCAGCCGGCGGCCGCGCCGTGGCCAGCCGGGCCGACATCTCCACCGAGAGCGGAGCCGCGGAGGCCGTCGAGGCCGCCGTCGAGGAGTTCGGTCGCCTCGACGCGGTCATCAACAACGCGGGTATCGTCCGCACCGGGCATTTCGACGAGGTGCCGATCGAGGAGTACCAGCGCCACCTCGACGTCCACTTCTTCGGATCGCTCCACCTCTGTCGCGCGGCGTGGCCCCATCTGATCGCCTCCGGTACCGGCCGGGTCGTCAACACCGTCTCCGCGGCCATGCTCGGCAACCCGCTGATGACCCATTACGGCAGCTCCAAAGGAGCGGTCTTCTCCCTCACCCGCAACCTGGCCATCGAGGGTGCCGAACATGGCGTTCTCGTCAACGCGCTGGCCCCCGGGGCGGGCACCCGCATGGTGGAGAACTCCTCGGATTCGCTGGAGCCGGACGTACTGGCCTATCTGCGAACGCAACTCCTGCCGGAGCACATCGCCCCCGTGGCCGCGTTCCTCGTCCACCCCGCATGCCAGGTCACCGGCGAGGTCTTCAACGCCGCCGGCGGTGCGGTGAGCCGCACAGCCCTGGTGAACAGCGCCGGTATCCACGATCCGGCCCTGACGGCCGAAGCCGTGGCCGAACGGTTCGAGGACATCATGGCTCTCCCGACCGGGGTGAGTCCCGAGGTCATCACGGCCGCCCGGCCCCACACCGCCTGACACGGATCGGAGAAAACCACCATGACCGAGACCACCACCGCAGGTGGCGTCGAGTTTCCCTTCGCCCCCCTGCCGGCCCCCGAGGCGGTGGACCATCTGCGGCGTCTCATGGCCGACCGCCCGATGACCAGGACCACGATGCCGTACGGCGGCGACGTCTGGGTGGTGCACCGCAACCGCGCCGCCAAGGAGGTGCTGGGCGACGCGCGGTTCGTTCGCGAGCCCTTCCGTACCGGCGAGCGCGTGGTGCCGTTCTACGTGAAGTTCCCTGACTTCCTGCTCACCACCCTGCAGTTCGAGGACCCGCCCCAGCACACGAAGCTGCGCAAGCTGGTCCAGAAGGCCATTTCGCCGCGGCGGGTGCGGGACATGCGCGCTTCCGCGGTCGCCTTCGCCAACGAGCTGATCGACGGCATGATCGAGCGCGGTGGCGTGCGCAACTTCATCTCCGAGTACGCCGTGTCGTTGCCCATCGAAATGCTGAGCTCCCTGCTGGGTGTGGATCCCGCGGACCGGGAGAAGTTCGAACGGTGGGCTTCGTCCGGGCTCGCCGTGGCGGGCAAGGCCGAGGAGGAGGTCGCCGCCGACATGGCCGAGCTCGCGGCGTACATGACGGACCTGATCGCCCGGCGTCGCGAGGAGCCGAGGGACGATCTGCTCAGCGCGCTGGCTCATGCCCGCGACCGCGACGAGACCCTCACGGACGCCGAGATACTCCCGATCGCCTTCATCCTGATCGTCGGCGGGTTCGACAACACCGCCAACTTCCTGACCACCGGCGTGCTGTCGCTGCTGCGCTCGGACGAGCAGCGGGCACTGTTCCTGACCGACCCCGACGGCCTGGCGCCCACAGCCGCCGAAGAGGTGCTCCGACATGGCTCGTTCGTCATGGGAGGCCCGGTGGGCGGCGCGGGCGGACTGGTGCCGTTCGTCGCGACGGAAGACGTGGTCGTGGACGGGCAACTGATCGCCCGGGGAGAAGCGGTCAGTGTCGATCCCGGCGCGGCCGGGCACGACCCCGAGGCCGTGGAGGACCCGGGACGGTTCGACATCACCAGGCAGGCCAATCCCCATTTGACGCTCAGCCATGGTCTGCACCACTGTCTCGGCGCCCCTCTGGCCCGCATGGAGCTTCAGGTCGGAATGGCCGAGATTTTCAAACGTATCCCTGACCTGCGCCTGGCGGGGGAGCCGGTCGTCCGTGAGGACGTGCTGACCCGGCCCATGACCAGCGTGCCGGTCACTTGGTGACGGAGAGGAACATGCGCGTGCCGAAAGTCGTCTACACCCAGTCCGACGGTGCCGATCGAGTGGTCGAGGCGGTGCCCGGCGACTCGGTCATGCAGACCGCCGTCCGCAACGGTGTCCCGGGCATCCTGGGCCAGTGCGGCGGCGTGCTGTCCTGCGCGACGTGCCACGTGTTTCTCGCCGAGGAGAACGCGGACGACTTCGCGGCGGTCGGCGAGGACGAGGACGAGATGCTCGACTGCGCCGCCACCGACCGCGAGGACAACTCCCGGTTGTCGTGCCAGCTCGTTCTGGCCCCGGGGCAGGAGATCCGTGTGACCGTGCCGGAAGCCCAGCTGTGAGCGTTGACGGCCGCCTGCTCGTCGTGGGCGCGGGCCAGGCGGGCGCTCAGGTGGCGAGCAGCGCACGCGAGTTCGGATGGCAGGGCCCCATCACGCTGGTCGGGCAGGAGCCGTACGCTCCCTACGGCCGCCCCCCGTTGTCCAAGGGCTTCCTGCGAGGGGAGTCGCCCGTCGAGTCCCTCGCGTTGCGTACCGCCTCCTTCTACGCGGAGCAGCGGATCGACCTGTTGCTCAACGAGGAGATCGACCAGCTGCGCCTGGACGGGGCCGGAGCAGGCACGGCCACGTCCGTCTCAGGCCGGCGCTGGGAGTTCGAGCGTCTGGTGCTGGCCACCGGGGCGCAGCCACGGCGCTTGCCGATCGAGGGCGACGACCTCGCGGGAGTGCTGGTGCTCAGAGATGTCCGCGACGCCCAGAACCTGGCCGGGCGCCTGGCGGAGGTCACCGACCTCGTCGTGGTCGGAGGCGGATTCGTCGGCCTGGAAGTGGCCGCCGCCGCGGTGGCGGCCGGCGTCCGCGCCACTGTCGTGGAGACGGCTGCAGCTGTGCTGAACCGTGTCGTCAGCCCGGCCGCCGCGGGGATCGTCGAAGCGGCGCACCGCGCGGCGGGCGTCCGCGTCCTCACCAGCGTGCGCCCCCGGCGCCTGCGCGGTGACGCGGACGGAGCGGTGACCGGTGTCGAACTGGAGGATGGTCAGGAACTGCCCGCGCAGCTCGTGCTCATGGGCGTGGGCGCCGAGCCCCGTGACAGTCTTGCTCGTGCGGCGGGTCTGCACTGCGACAACGGGATCGTCGTGGACGATCGCTCGCTCGCCTCCGACGGGTACACCCTCGCGGTGGGCGACTGTGCGAACCTCCCCGACCCGTCCCCGGGGCCGGAGGGACGGTCGAGGCCGAGGCTGCGGCTGGAGAGCGTCGACAACGCGGTGGAGCAGGCCAAGGCCGCGGCTCTGGCCCTTGTCGGAGCCGGGGAGACGTACCGCAGCCTTCCGTGGTTCTGGTCCGATCAGGGGGATGTCAAGCTACAGATCGCGGGGCTGGCCCATCCGGATGACGAGAGCATCGTGCGTCCCGGAGTGCGAGCCGGCAGGACGACCGTGCTGCGGTACCGGGGGGAGCGGTTGGTCGCCGTCGAGTGTGTCAACAACCCCGCCGAGTTCCTCGTCGCGCGCAAGGCGCTCAGTGCGGGCACGCCTCTGCCGCGCGAGAAGGCCGTGGACACGACGCTCCCTCTGAAGAAGCACTTCGCCGCACAGACCGAGGCCGGCCGCACCTGAGGGCGCGGGCACCGGCTGTCACGGGGCTCCGCGGCACCGTGACCGCCGTGCGGTCACCACCTCGGTCGGACACCACCTCGGTCGGACACCACCTCGGTCGGACACCACCCGTTGATGCCCACCATGACCAGGATCGGAGACACATGAAGTTCGGGGTCGCCACGTTCCTCACCGACGAGAGCATTCGGCCGACGGCGCTGGGGCCCGCGCTGGAGGAGCGCGGGCTGGACGCGCTCTTCCTCGCCGAGCACACCCACATCCCCGTCGACCCCCACATCGGCGAACCGGGGGCCGTCCTGCCGCGGAAGTACTTCCGCACCCTGGACCCGTTCGTCGCGCTGGGCGCGGCGGCAGCCGTGACGCGCACCCTCACGCTGGGCACCGGTATCGCGCTGGTGGTCCAGCGTGACCCCATCACCACCGCGAAGGAGGTCGCCACCCTCGATCTCCTCTCCGACGGCCGGGCCGTGTTCGGTGTGGGGGCCGGGTGGAACCGTGCCGAGATGGCCCACCACGGCACCGACCCGCGTACCCGCGGAGCGCTGCTGGACGAGCGGCTGAGGGCGATGATCGAACTGTGGACGCAGGAGAAGGCCGAGTTCCACGGCAGCTTCGTCGATTTCAGTCCCTCCTACGCGTGGCCCAAGCCGGTGCAGCAGCCCCACCCGCCGATCTACGTGGGCGGCGACAGCGAGGCCGCCTGGGCACGCCTCGCCGAATACGGCACAGCCTGGATGCCGAACAGCGTCGTTCCCGAGGAGCTGGGCGCGAAGATCACCCGCATGCGTGAGGCGACCGGAACGGAGACCCCAGTCGTCATTCACGCGGCCCAGTACGACAGCAAGAGCCTCGAAGCCTACGCGAGCGCCGGGGTCGAGCGTGTCCTGCTGGATCTGCCGACCGCCCCGGAGGACGAAGCGCTCAAGGTGCTCGACGAGATGGCGGCTGCGGCGGCGCCCTACCGCTGACGGCATAGCCGAGCCAGCTCCGTGGCGGAGACTCTGCCGGCACCCGTGGCCTTCCCCGGCCCGGTGCCGGCTTTCTCGTGCCGGAACGTGCCCGCTTCCCTCTCCCTCCCCGAGCCTTCGGATCAGAGGTCCTGGTCGACGGCGTGCGCCGGAGACGTGGCACAGACGGTCCTGCTCACGCATCCGGTCCCACTGAGCGAAACCTCTCGTGGCCGGGGCGGCCGGGGAAGATCAGTCTGGGCTCTGCCGAGCAGGACGTGCCCTGCCGAGGACGACACCGAGAACCCGGAGGAAGAGGAGCCTGATGGCAGAGCGTGCGCAAGCAGTGCCCGTCGCGGAACCGGCCGCGGTGTCCGCGGCCGTCGCGCGGCTGGGTCGTGCCGAGGCGGAGCGCCGCCCCTGCGCCCCCGTCCGTGACCTTCTGGGCCCGACGGACATCGCCGCCGCGTACGCCGTGCAACAGCGTCTCGCGCAGGACAGGCTGTCCCGGGGGGCCCGGGTGGTCGGCCGCAAGATCGGACTCACGTCGGCGGCCGTGCAACGCCAGGTGGGGGTGGACCGGCCGGACTTCGGCGTTCTCTTCGACGGCATGGACATGTCCAGCCAGGCCGGGGCGGTCCCCAGTGAGCGGTTGCTGCAACCCCGGGTCGAGGCCGAGATCGCCTTCGTCCTCGGTGCGGACCTGGACCTGGAGGACCTCGACCTGCGCCGGGTACGCGCCGCCGTCGATCACGCCCGTGCCGCTCTGGAGATCGTCGACAGCCGGATCGAGGGATGGGACATCGCGATCACGGACACGGTGGCCGACAACGCCTCCTGCGGTCTCTTCGTCCTGGGGGCCGAGCGGGTCCCGCTGCACCGTTTCGAGCCGCGTGAGGCCACCATGACGATGTCCCTCGACGGCCGCGAGGTCTCGACGGGAAACGGAGCCGCCTGCCTGGGCGATCCGCTGGAAGCCCTGCTCTGGCTCGCGCGCACCGCTCGTGAGTTCGGGGAACCGCTGCGCGCGGGTCAGGTCGTGCTCTCGGGGGCCCTGGGCCCCCTGGTGCCGGTCGGTCCGGGCGCCGCCGTGCACGCCGAGATCTCCCCGCTCGGCTCCGTATCCGCCACGTTCACCAGCACTGAGTGAGGTCGAGGTGAAGAAGACCAAGGTCGCCGTCATCGGGTCGGGCAATATCGGCTCCGACTTGATGATCAAAGTGATGCGGCTCTCCGAACGTCTGGAGATGGCCGCCATGGTGGGCATCGACCCGGCGTCGGACGGGCTGGCCCGAGCCGCCCGGCTCAAGGTGCCCACGACCGCCGAGGGGGTGGACGGCCTGATCGCGATGGAGGAGTTCGAGGACATCGGCGTCGTCTTCGACGCCACCTCGGCCAAGGCTCACGTCGAGAACGCCAAGCGGCTCGTGCCCCTGGGCAAGGTCATGGTGGACCTCACCCCGGCCGCGCTCGGCCCCTATGTGGTGCCGGCCGTGAACCTGGACGAGCACCTGGACAACTCCGCGACCAACCTCAACATGGTGACCTGCGGCGGCCAGGCCACCATTCCCGTCGTGCACGCGGTCAGCCGGGTGAGCCCGGTCGCCTACGCGGAGATCGTGGCCTCGATCTCGTCCCGTTCGGCGGGGCCGGGGACTCGCGCCAACATAGACGAGTTCACGGAGACGACCTCCGCGGCCATCGCCTCCGTCGGCGGCGCCCTGCGCGGCAAGGCGATCATCGTGCTCAACCCGGCCGAACCACCCATGATCATGCGGGACACCGTCTACTGCCTGACCGGCGACGTGGACGAGCGAGCGGTCGTCGAGTCCGTCACCGCCATGGTGGCGGCCGTCGCCGAGTACGTGCCGGGCTACCGCCTCAAGCAGGAGGTCCAGTTCACCCCGGTGCCGGCGGGCGAACCCGTCCACACCCTGCTGCCGCCCGGCGCGCCCGAGGTCACCACCAAGGTCACCGTCTTCCTGGAGGTCGAGGGTGCGGCCCACTACCTGCCCGCCTATGCGGGCAACCTCGACATCATGACCTCCGCAGCCCTCCGTGTCGGCGAGCGCGTCGCCGAGCGTTTCCTCACCGAGGTGACCCCATGACCGACGTCGCCGTTCCCCGCCTCTACATCCAGGACGTCACCCTGCGCGACGGGATGCACGCCATCCGCCACCGCATCGATCCCGCCGACGTCGGGCGCATCGTGCGGGCCCTCGACGCCGCCGGCGTGGACGCCATCGAGGTGGCCCACGGCGACGGACTGGCCGGCGGCAGCCTCAACTACGGGCCCGGCAGCCACAGCGACTGGGAGTGGATCGAGGCCGCGGCGGACGCGGCCGAGAACGCGATCCTCACCTCCCTGCTGCTGCCTGGCATCGCCACCATCGCCGAACTCAAGCAGGCCTACGCCCTCGGGGTGCGCTCGGTGCGCGTGGCCACGCACTGCACGGAGGCGGACGTCGCGGCCCAGCACATCGCCACGGCACGCGAACTGGGTATGGACGTCTCCGGTTTCCTGATGATGTCCCACATGGCGCCGCCTGCCGAACTGGCCCGGCAGGCTGCCCTGATGGAGTCCTACGGCGCCCACTGCGTCTACGTCACGGACTCCGGCGGGCGTCTCATGCCGCAGGGGGTCCGCGAACGGATCCGCGCCTACCGCGACGTCCTGGACGAGACGACCCAGATCGGTATCCACGCCCACGAGAACCTCTCCCTGTCGGTCGCCAACTCCGTGGTGGCGGTGGAGGAGGGGGTCGTCCGCGTCGACGCCTCGCTGGCCGGGCAGGGGGCCGGGGCGGGCAACTGTCCGATCGAGCCGTTCGTCGCGGTGGCGAACCTGCACGGCTGGAAGCACGGCTGCGACCTTTTCGCTCTGCAGGACGCCGCCGACGACCTCGTACGACCGTTGCAGGACCGCCCCGTACGCGTCGACCGGGAGACGCTGACCCTCGGGTACGCGGGCGCCTATTCCAGCTTCCTGCGCCATGCCGAGACCGCCGCCGCCCGGTACGGGCTGGACGCCCGGGACATCCTCGTGGAGGTCGGGCGGCGAGGGCTGGTGGGCGGCCAGGAGGACATGATCGTGGACATCGCCCTGGATCTCACCGCGGTGGCGTCCCGGAAGCAGGAGTGAGAAAGCGGTCCCGTGTGTGGGGTCACGGCGCGGTGGCGGGAGAGACCAGGAAGTCTCTCCCGCCCCGCGCCGTTTCCGTTCCCATGAACTTCCCCGAACCGTCCTCTTACCGACATCTTCCCAGGCATCCGGAGCGCTGCTAGCGTCAAAACTAGATTTCATTCTAGTTTCGCCGAGAGGTGCTGGCATGAGCTCAGCGTCGAGCAGGATTGCCGGGCTTTCCCGTCAGCGGGATGCGCTGCCCCCGTCGATGGTCGAACGGATCACGTTGATCATGGATCTCTTCGAACGCCCGTATGTGCAGCTGAGCCTGGAGGAAGTCACGGGCCGAACCGGGCTTCCCCGCTCAACGACCCACCGGATCCTCGATCAGCTCGTAGGCATGGGCTGGCTGGAACACATGACGACCGGCTACCGGCTCGGGCCGCGCGCCCTCGGCCTCGGCGGCCGGGAAGCCGGCCACGGCGCGCTGCGCGCCGCCGCCGCCCCCGTGCTCCACCGGCTCGCCCTCCGCACGGGGCTGGTCGTCCACTTCGCGGTCCTTGAGGACTCCGAGATCTACTACCTGGACAAGATCGGCGGCAGGTCCGCCATCGACGTGCCGTCCCGGGTCGGCGGGCGAGCGCCGGCGCACTGCACGGCGCTCGGAAAGGCCATGCTCGCCTGGCTCACGCCGGACCGAGTCGACGACGACTACGCGCACGGCGTCGCCGCACGCACGGTCCGCAGCATCGCCAGCCGGGACAGGCTGCACCAGGAGCTCAGCCGGGTTCGGGAGCGCCACGGCCTGGCCTACGAACGGGGAGAGTGTTTCGGGGACGTCGGCTGTGTGGGCGTCGCCCTGCGCGGACCCACCGGCCCCCTCGGGGCTCTCTCCCTCGTCGGAGAGGTCGGCACACCACTGGAGCGGTTCGCGCCGCTCGCACTCGGCGCCGCCCGCAGCATCATGGACGAGCTCGCCGTCCCGCCCCGTCAGCCCGCGGCCGTCGCGCCCGTCGGCCCCAGCCGGACGGTGACGCGGCACACGGCTCTCATCCCCGCCGGGCGATCCGCCGCCGGCGTCGGCTAGCCCATCCGCCGGTCGGCCCCGACGGTCCCGCTGTCCGGGACGAGGGCCGCCGGGCCCACGGGGGCGTGGTTAGCGTCCGCTACGACCATGAGGCTGATACGAGAGGTGGCCGCAACCATGACCGAGGCGACGACCGGGACGCTCGGCTACGCCGAGACACTGCGCGAACTGCCCACGGAGCAGGGCGTGCTGCGCTACCACGAGGCGGGCGAGGGGCCGCCCCTGCTGCTCCTCCACGGCTCGGGGCCGGGCGTCACCGGCTGGCGCAACTACCGGGGCAACCTGGCCGCCTTCGCCCGGCACTTCCGCTGCCTCGTCCTGGAGTTTCCGGGCTTCGGGGTCAGCGACCCGACCGACGAACATCCGATGGCCGCCGCGCCGAAGGCCGTCACCCGGTTCCTGGACGGCCTGGGCCTGGGCCGGGTCGACGTGGTGGGCAACTCCATGGGCGGTATCGTCGCGGCGAACCTGGCGATCGCCCGGCCGGAGCTCTTCCGGCGCATCGTGACCGTCGGCGGCCTCGGGCGCGGCGTGTTCAGCCCGGCGCCCGGCGAGGGCATCAATCTGCTTATGGACTTCACCGAGAACCCGACCAGGGAAGCCCTGGTCCGGTGGATGCACTCGATGGTGTACGACCCGGAGGTCGTCACCGACGAGATGGTGGAGGAACGCTGGACCCAGGCCACCGATCCGGACACGCTGGCCGCCGCCCGCCGTATGTACGGGCGCAAGGCGCTGGCCGCGAGCATGGCCGCCGCGGAGGCGAGTGACCAGCCCCCGTACTGGTCGATGCTGCACAAGATCACCGCGCCCACGCTCGTCACGTGGGGGCGCGACGACCGGGTCAGCCCCCTGGACATGGCGCTGCTGCCGATGCGCACCATGCCCAAGGCGGAGCTGCACGTCCTGCCCGACTGCGGCCACTGGGTGATGATCGAGCAGAAGGAAGCCTGGGAGAGCGCGGTCCTGGCCTTCCTCACCCGGCCCGGTGGCAGCTGAGGCCCCCCGGCCCCCGGGCCCGGGGCGGACCCCTACCCTGGGTGCCGACGGACGGCAGAAGCCGGCAACGCCGATGGACAGGGGGACCGGTGCCACGACTCGCCGAGGCGCGCAAGCCCGCAGAGCCCGCTTCCGAACGACAGGTCGAGCGCTGGGACCGTATTCTGGGGGCGGCGGCCGAACTCGGGGCCGACACCGCGTACGAACAGGTGCAGATGCAGGAGATCGCCAGGGCGGCCGATGTCGCGCTGGGAACGCTCTACCGCTACTTCCCGTCCAAAGTGCAGCTCTTCGCCACGGTGTTCGCCGCGCGGGTCGCCCGCTTCGTCGAGGAGGAGTGGCCGGTGGAGGGCGGAGACGCCGTCGACCGCGTGGGGGAACGGCTTGTGGCCCTGAACGGCCGTCTCATGGAGAAGCCGGTGCTGTGCGGGTCGATGGTACGGGCGACCGCGGCCAACTACGCCGACCGGTCGGAGCCGCAGGCGCCGGTGCCCGAGTCGCACCTGTACGGCGCGGTGCTGCGCACGCTCGGCGAGGACGACCCGTGCCAGGAGCGGATCTTGGCGGTGCGGATGCTCGTCTACAGCTGGTGGGGGGTGCTCTTCTCCGAGCTGAGTGGGCGTACCTCGACGAGCGAGGCGCGGTACGAGATCGCGCTGGCCGCGCGACGGCTGCTGGCGCGGGATGCGTGACGGGAGTGAGGGGCTGACCCCGGTGTGAGGGGGACGAAAGGGGGAGCGGGGCCGTCCCGTGGTAGGCCCCCCGCCCCCCTCACGTAAGGGTGCGCCGGAGGGGCGGCGGCAACCAGTAAGATATAAACAAAAGAAGCAGCCCACGAAAGTCCAAGTGTATATATCGGTGGTCGCCGGATCAATAA